>UQVU01000044.1 GCA_900544475.1 uncultured Butyricicoccus sp. | reverse complement strand
GTCGCAAGAGGGGGTATAGCGCTCATTTAATCCGCGCACGGCGCGGGAATAAGGTTTAGTGGGCTACGGCCGAAACCCCGTCTTCAGGGGTGTCCTGTACCCCCTTTTGCCTCTCGCCCCGGGAGGGGGCGCGTCCCTCGGAGTGGACTATTACAGATGCTTCGCCAGAAGCTCTCGATATTCGTCCTCCGTGCCCGGGTTGCCGACAACGGCAAGCGACGCCTTCGCCGGGTCGAATACCCGACGCGCAAGGTTCAGAATATCGTCATATGTTACGCTGTCGTATGCCGCAAGGACATCTTCGATTTTCGAGACCTCGCCGCGCATCAGCTCGCTGCGGCCGATGGTCATCATGCGCGTGCCCGTGCTTTCGAGGCCCATGAGCAGCGTCGTTTTGGCCTGCTCGCGGGTACGGGAAATCTCGTCCTTCGCCGGGCCGTCCTCGCAGAAGCGGTGCAGCTCCTGAAGAATGCGCTCAAGCGCCTGACGCTCGGTTTCCTCGCCCAGACCGGTGTAAATCGACATCAGGCCGGTGTCCAGATGGGGCGTGGTGAACGTGTAGATGGAATAGCACAGGCCGCTCTGCTCACGGATGCTCTGGAACAGGCGGGAGGACATGCCGCCGCCGAGAATGTTCGACAGCAGGTTCATCGTGAAGCGGTCCTCGCTCAGCGCAGAAACGCCGGGGAAGGACAGACACAGGTGGTTCTGCTCGATCTCCTTGCTGCGCAGCACGAGCGAGGGCTTGTACAGCGCCGGGGTGATCTGGTTGCGGCCCGAGCCGTCCATGACGGAAAACAGGTCTGCGATGTAGTCGATGTCCTCATCGGTGAAATGGCCGGAAACCGCGATGACCGTGTCCTCGGGGCGGTAGTATTCGTGCATATAGCGGTGCAGGGTTTCGGTCGTGATGGGCGCGAGCGTTTCCTCGGTGCCGAGGATGGGGCGGCCGAGCGCCGAGCCGTCATAGCAGCTCTCGAACAGCTTGTCGATGGCGACATCCTCGGGGGAGTCCTCGTACATATCGATTTCCTCAAGCACGACGCCGCGTTCCAGCTCGATGTCCTCCTGTGCGAAGCGCGACTCAAGGAACATATCCGCGAGCAGCGCGATGCCGGTCTGGAGGCGGCTGTCAAGCACCTTCATGTAGTAGCAGGTGCATTCCTTGTCGGTGAAGGCGTTCGCCTGACCGCCGAGGGCGTCGATGGCGATGGCGATATGGCGGGCGGAACGCTTTTCCGTGCCCTTGAAAATCATGTGCTCGATGAAATGCGAGATGCCGTTCAGCTCCGCCGGTTCATAGCGGCTGCCGTTGCCGACCCAGATGCCGACAGATACCGTGCGCATGGTATCCAGTCGCTCGGAAATAATGCGCACGCCATTGGGGAGAACTCGTTTTACATACATAATATCCGCTCCTATATTTCTTTCTTCCCGTTTGTCCTGCGGGGGAGTGAGGCGGCGGCGCCGCCGAAAAAAGCAGGGGAGCATAACCGCGGTCATGTTCCCCTGCTGCGATTATTTACTTGTTAATAATACACCCGATTACCGCTTTCGTCCAGATGATATCTGTCGCCGTCCGAGTCATAATAGTCGCCAGTCGAGGGGTCGTAGCTGCCGCCTTCCTCTACGAGCGACTCAGGATCGACCGTCGCAGACGGCTGGCTCGTGGTCGAACCGGTGGTGCTGCTGTCCGACGGCTTGCCGGTCGAGGTGCTGCTGCCCGACGGCTTGCCGGTCGAGGTGCTGCTGTCCTTGGAATCCGTGCTGTCGGAGTCGGTGCCGGCGGTGCCGGGCACGGCATCGTTGTAGATATACTCGTGCAGCTCATCCGCCACAACGTCCACGTCATACAGGATGTACTCGTTGGACGAGCCGTAATACTGCCACTCGTTATCCAGCGGGAAGCGGACGTGCTCCACGGTGGGAACGCCGTTCTTGACCGCGCCGACGATGAGCGGCGCAATATCCGACGGAGAAAGCGAGGTGGTGACATAGGGCATGAGGCGGGTCATGACGCCGAGCAGACCGTTCGCGTCCATCGAGCTGATCTTGGCGAACATGGCGTTCAGAATGACGCCCTGACGCTCTACGCGGCTCCAGTCGTCGCCGGTGTTGCCCTTGCGGATGCGGCCGTAGCACAGCGCCTGCACGCCGTCGAGCGTCTGAAGACCGGGCTTCTCGATGCCGGAGAATTCCTTGCCCTGCTCGATGCCGTAGTCGCGGATGACGCGGTTTAGCTCGTTTACCTCGTCCTGGGAGGCAACGTTTACCTCAATGCCGTCCAGCGCGTCCACGATTTCAACGACCTGTTCGAAGTTTACGGCGATATAGTCCTTGATGTCCGTGCCGAAGTTTTCGTTGATCGTGCGGATGGCAAGGCTCGGGCCGCCGCGGAAGTAGGCCGCGTTCAGCTTGTCCTCGCCGACGCCGTCGATTTCAACGAGCGAGTCGCGCATCAGGCTTGAGAGCTTGATCTTGCCCCGCGTGTTGTCGATGGTGACGATCATCATGCAGTCGGAGTGGCTCTTATCATCGCCCGGACGGGTATCCAGACCGAACAGTGCGATATTCGTGATGTTTTCGTCCGCCTGAATGCCGGCCGCGAGATCCTGATCGGTGAGCGAGGAGTCGTAGTGATAGCCGAAGACAGCGCGGTAAACGTACAGTCCGGTCGAGCCGACCGTCGCCAGAATGACGACAACGGTCAGCAGACGGACGAGAATGCGCCGGAAGCGTTTGAAAGACATAATCTAAGTCCTTTTTTAATCCTGTACGAACGGTGCAAAGGACAGCTCGGTGAGCTGGTGTACGCGCAGGGTGTTGGTGTAGTTGACGTGGCCTACCGGCATGCCTGCGGTGATGGTGATGATGTCGCCGACGCGCAGGTCCATGGTCTTGATGGCTGCCTGCTCAGACAGGCTGTACAGCTCGGTGCCGGAGGACGGGCGCTTTGCGACCAGAACCGGCTTTACGCCCCAGGACATGGACAGACGGTTGAAGGTCTGCTCGCACGGGGTAGCCGCGACGATGACCGTGCCCGGGCGGTAGGTGGAAACTGCACGCGCGGTCGAGCCGGACTCGGTGAAGGCAACGATGCACTTCGCGCCGAGGTCAGCGGAGGTCGAGCAGGTCGCGTGAGAAATAGCGAGGGTCTTCATGTCGCCGGAAACGTGCATATTCTGGAACTCAAGGCGGGTAACGCGGCGGCGGTCATAGTGGATGGTGCGCTCTGCGTTCTCTGCGATGCGGCTCATGGTAGCAACGGTCTCTACCGGGTACTTGCCGACAGAGGTCTCGCCGGACAGCATGATAGCGGAGGTGCCGTCGTAAACTGCGTTTGCAACGTCGGAAACCTCTGCGCGGGTCGGGCGCGGGTTCTTCGCCATGCTCTCGAGCATCTGGGTCGCGGTGACGACGCGCTTGCCGCGGGAGATGCAGGTCTTGATGATGTTCTTCTGAATCTCCGGCAGCTCCTCAAACGGAACCTCAACGCCGAGGTCGCCGCGGGCAACCATGACGCCGTTTGCCTCGTCGAGGATCTCCTGGATGTTGTTTACGCCTTCCATGTTCTCGATCTTGCAGATGATCTCGACGTCTTCCTTGCCGTGAGCCTTGAGGATAGCCTTGATGTCGCGGACGTCCTGTGCGCAGCGGGTGAAGGATGCGGCGATGAAGTCGATGTCCTGCGTCAGGCCGAACTCGATGTCCTCGCGGTCCTTGTCGGAAACGAACTTCATGTTGAGCTTGATGCCCGGAACATTGATGGACTTGCGGTTGGAGAGCGGGCCGCCGTTGAGCGCCTTGCAGATGATGTCGGTGCCGTCAACGATCTTCAGTACCTCGAAAGCAACGAGACCGTCGTCGATGAGGATGCGGGTGCCCGGCTGAACGTCGTGCGGCAGGCCTTCGTAGGTGATGGAAACGATGGTGTTGTCGCCCTCGATGTCGCGGGTGGTCAGGGTGAACTCCTGGCCCTCGACGATCTCGATCTTGCCGTCCTTGTAGGTCTTGGTGCGGATCTCCGGGCCCTTGGTGTCGAGCATGATGCCGACCGGCATGCCGAGCTCCTTGCGGGCTGCCTTTACCGCGTCCATGCGGGCCTTGTGCTCCTCGTGGGAGCCGTGGCTGAAGTTCATACGGGCAACGTTCATGCCTGCCTTGATCATTTCGGGCAGACGACCGTCGGTCGCGGGACCGAGGGTGCAGATGATTTTAGTTTTGCGCATCAGTCATATTCCTCTCTGTATCATTGCGTTAACCAAACGTGTATAACATTATATCAGACTTATTTTAGCACTTTCCGTACCGGTTTGCAATCGTCCCGGAAAACGGGAAAGTCTTTTTGTGCTTTTTGACAAAAAAGCAAATGCCGCGTGTCGGCAGATTGGGCAAGACCGCATAATCTCCTGCAAGGAAATGCAAAAATGCACGGTCTCCGTCCCCTGCGCCGCAACGGCGGCTTTGCTCTTGTATTTTACCCGCCCTTACGATATAATAAAAATATCTGAGCGAAATACAGCACAGCGGCGGACGACACGAAAACGCCGCTTTGAAAGGAAGAAAACATATGAATAAACCGGTTCTGGTCATTATGGCGGCAGGCATGGGCTCGCGCTACGGCGGCCTCAAGCAGATCGACCCCATCGGTCCGAACGGTCAGATCATTCTGGATTACTCGGTCTACGACGCGCACCGCGCCGGCTTCGAGCGCGTGGTGTTCATCATCCGTCCCGAGCTGCACGAGGCGTTCGAGGAGGCCATCGGCCGCAAGGCGCGCCGCTTCATGCAGGTCGATTACGCCTATCAGACGCTCGATAACCTGCCGGAGGGTCTGACCGCGCCCGAGGGACGCGAAAAGCCGCTCGGCACGGCGCACGCGGTCTGGTGCGCGAAAAAGCTCACCGAGGGCTGCCCCATCGCGGTCATCAACGCGGACGATTTCTACGGCGCGGACGCCTTCCGCAAGATGTACGACTACCTGTCGAGGGCGGAGGACGACGATAAGTTCCGCTACTGCATGGTCGGCTATCAGGTCGAGAATACCCTCACCGAAAACGGCACGGTGTCGCGCGGCGTGTGCACCGAGGACGAGCACGGCCTGCTCGCGCACATCATCGAGCGCACCTCCATCCACCGCGATGCGGACGGCGTCATCCGCTACGACGCGGACGGCGATGCACCGGCGGGTGAGATTGCCCTCGGCACGCCGGTTTCGCTCAACCTCTGGGGCTTTACGCCCTCGTTCCTGCCGTCGCTCGACGACGGTCTGCGCGAGTTCTTCGCGGAAAAGCTGCCGCAGAACCCGATGAAGGGCGAGTATTACCTGCCGTTCGCGGTCGATGCGCTCATCAAGGCGGACAAGGCGACCGCAAAGGTGCTCAAGACCTCGGCGCGCTGGTACGGCGTTACCTACCGCGAGGACAAGCCGGTCATCTGCGAAGCAGTCGCAAAAATGACCGAAAACGGCGACTATCCGGCCGAGCTGTAAGAACAGGAGCGGAAAATGGATTTTTCGACTGAATTTGTCGCGCTGCGCGACCGCCTGCTCGCGGCGCAGGACAAGGCGTTCCGCACGGAGAAAAACGCGGAGCTGGAGGGCCGCATGGCGGCGTTCTCCTCGGCCTACACCATCAAAAGCGCCCGCAAGATACTCGGCCTGATGCCGACAGGCGGCGTGGGGCACGCGCACGAATACCGCCTGCTGTTCGCCGTGCCGCAGCTGGACGCGGACGGACTTGCGGACTGGTGGGAGTATGCGCAGCGGGCGTTCGCCGCGCTCGTGCAGCCGGACGACAATCACGACTTCTCCATCGTTTCCGTCATTCTCGCGGCGTGGGAAATGGACAAAGAGGTGCCGAAACGCCTCAAAAAGCTCGCGCTTGAGCAGCAGTTTTCAGGCGGAAAGCAGGGCTGGGGCTCGGTGCGCATGGCGGCGGTCGATCTATCGGGCCGCAAGGTCCACGTGAGCCGCACGGGCGATGCACTGAAAAACATCATCAAACCGCTTTTGTGAGAGAAAACCCTTGAAAAAGTGCGCGATATATGATATAGTATCATGTACGCAATCTGACGCGGACGCTGTTCCGCGATAAAAGAAAAATGTAATGGAGGAAAAAACACATGACTACCGCACAGATCGCTCTTTCTGTTATCATGATCATCGCAAGCCTGTTCCTGATCGTTGTTGTTCTGCTTCAGGAGGGCGCACAGCAGGGTCTCGGCGCCATTGAGGGCGGCGCAGATACCTTCTTTGGCAAGGGCAAGGCTTCCGCAGCCGACCGCATCTTCGCTCGTCTGACCTCGGTCGTCGGCGTCGTATTCGTTATCGCTGCAATCATTCTGAACGTTGTTCACTAAGCCATGACAGCTCTGACTATTCAGCGTCTGCTGCTCGTGCTGTTCGTCGCGTTCGCCGCGCTGACTGCCTTTCAGCAGCTCCGCTACGGCATGATCTGCGGCCGCAGCGAGCAGACAAACCGACAGGACGACCCGAAAGCGAAGTCCTGCCGCGCACAGGCAGCGCTGTACGCCGTTCTCGCGGCGGTCAGCCTCGTGGCGAATATCATTGTCGGCGCATTGACGCGCGGATAAAAAAGCAAAAAACCGTCCGTAAGGGCGGTTTTTTTAGTATGTTGAGAATTTTTTTGTGAATGAGAACTTTCGGACGTCCGTGTCTTGCGCGTAGGGCGGGGTGCCCTCACCCCGCCGCCCGAAGTCGCGTGATGGATATGCCAGTTGTTGCGGCAGCCCGGCTCAAAGGTGACGTTCGCCGCGAACAGACCGGTCTTGGGGTCGGTCAGCGGGTTCAGAAACGAGTCGCCGATGAAAAACTTGGCGTAGGCGGTGTTGGGCGCACCCGTGCCGAACTTGTTTACCTTTTCAAATTCCTGCTTGTCCGTAAATTTCATGGTAATTCCTCCGTTTTACAGGGCGTAGTGCAGCCAGACTGCGTTTTCGCCGTATTTCTCTACCTGTGTGAGCTTCAGCGGCGTGACCGCGCAGTCGATGCGTCCGTCCACCGACGTCATCATGTGGCAGATGATGTATGGTTTGTTCATGTGCAAAACTCCTTTGTGTTCTGCTTCTACTGTACTACTTGAAGTGCGCTCCAAGTCAAGAGGCTTGGTGCGTTTTTTTCGATAAAGAATACTGCAAGTGGAAAGAAGAACAGCAGGTATAACAGACAAAAACCCCGTTTTACTCTTTGGTTTCGAGTAAAACGGGGTAAAATTTTATGTCAGAAAGCTCAAATCGAGTTAATATCGATCATTTCGCAGTTTTCGATCTTGATATCGCCCTCAAGGCAGCGCAGCAGCGCGGAAACCGTATCCATCGAGGTCAGGCACGGGATTGCGCGCTCGACCGCAGTGCGGCGGATGTGTACCGAACCGAGCTCCGGGTGACGGCCCTTGACCGAGGTCGCAACGACATAGTCGATCTTGCCGGATTCGATGAGGTCGATGATGTTCGGGGACGGCTCGTCCACGTTGCGGATGGCGTTCGTTGCAACCATGTGGCGGTTGAGGACGTTCGCGGTGCCGCTCGTTGCGTAAATGTCAAAGCCGAGAGCCTCGAAGCGCTCGCCGATGCGGATGGCCTCCTGCTTGTCCGAGTCGCGGACGGAAATCAGGACAGCGCCCTTCTTCTTCATCTTAAAGCCTGCGCCGGTCAGACCCTTGAGCAGCGCCTCGCGGAAGCTCTTGGCCACGCCGAGCACCTCGCCGGTGGACTTCATCTCAGGGCCGAGCTGGGTGTCGAGGTCGCGCAGCTTCTGGAACGAGAATACCGGAACCTTGACCGCGTAGTGGTCGCTTTCCGGATGCAGGCCGGTGCCGCAGCCCATGTCGCGCAGCTTCTCGCCGAACATGCAGCGGGTCGCCAGATCGACCATCGGCACGCCTGTTACCTTGGAGATGTACGGAACGGTACGGGACGAACGCGGGTTTACCTCGATAACGTAGATCTGGTCGTTGTACAGAACGAACTGGATGTTGACCAGACCAAGAACGGCGAGGTTCTTTGCGAGCGACTCGGTGTAGCGCACGAGGGTGTCCTTGTGCTTCTTCTCGATGTTGATGGACGGGTAGATGGAGATGGAGTCGCCGGAGTGAACGCCTGCGCGCTCGAAGTGCTCCATGATGCCCGGGATGAGGATGTCATCGCCGTCGCAGATGGCGTCGACCTCGATTTCGCGGCCCATCATGTACTTATCGACCAGAACCGGGTTCTCGACCTTGTTGCGGGTGATGACCTGCATGAACTCGCGCACGTCGGCTTCCTTGTAGGCGATTTCCATGCCCTGACCGCCGAGAACGTAGGACGGACGGACGAGAACCGGATAGCCCAGCTCATCGGCTGCCTTGACGGCCTCCTCCTCGGTCATGACGGTGTGGCCTGCCGGACGCGGAATGCCGCACTTCTCGAGGATAACGTCGAACTTTTCGCGGTCCTCGGCGGCGTCGATCGACCATGCCGGGGTGCCGAGGATCGGAACGCCGAGCTTTTCGAGGTGTGCCGCAAGGTTGATGGCGGTCTGGCCGCCGAACTGAACGATTGCATAATCCGGCTTCTCTGCCTCGACAACGCCGGTCACGTCCTCGGGCGTCAGCGGCTCGAAGTACAGACGGTCAGCGGTATCGAAGTCGGTCGAAACCGTCTCCGGGTTGTTGTTGATGATAACGGTCTCGCAGCCGAGCTTCTGAAGCGCCCAGACAGCGTGAACCGAGCAGTAGTCGAACTCGATGCCCTGACCGATACGGATCGGGCCGGAACCCAGAACGAGCACCTTTTTCTTGCCGGACGGGGGAGCGACCTCGGTCTCCTCGTCGTAGGTGGAGTAGTAGTACGGGGTCTCTGCCTCGAACTCAGCGGCGCAGGTATCAACCATCTTGTATACCGGCAGACGCTTGACGTCCGAAATGTCCTTGCCGGAGAGCTGCTCGATGGTCTTGTCGAGGAAGCCCATCTTCTTGGCGCGGATGTACAGGTCGGAGTCGATCTTCTCGGCGGACGCCAGCTCCTTCTCCATGTCGATGATGTTCTGGAACTTGTGCAGGAAGAATACGTCCATCGTGGTGATGTCGTGAATTTCCTCGATGGTCATGATGCCGCGGCGCAGCGCCTCGCAGATGTGGAACAGACGCTGGTCGTCCGTGCGGGCGACGCCCTTCTTGATTTCGGCGTCGGTCTGCTTCTGGATGCGCGGCGCGATCATGCTGTCGAGCTTAATTTCGCAGCCGCGGACCGCCTTCATCAGCGCGCCCTCGAAGCTGTTGTCGATGGCCATGACCTCGCCGGTCGCCTTCATCTGGGTGCCGAGAGTGTTGTCGGCGTAAACGAACTTATCGAACGGCCAGCGCGGGAACTTGACGACGCAGTAGTCGAGCGTCGGCTCGAAGCACGCCTTGGTCTTGCCGGTAACGGCGTTCGAGATTTCGTCCAGACCGTAGCCGACCGCGATTTTCGCGGTGACCTTTGCGATCGGGTAGCCGGTCGCCTTGGAAGCCAGTGCGGAGGAACGGGAAACACGCGGGTTTACCTCGATAACGGCGTACTCGAAGGACTCCGGATTGAGCGCGTACTGCACGTTGCAGCCGCCCTCGATGCCCAGCTCGGTGATGATGTTGAGCGCGGAGGTGCGGAGCATCTGATACTCCTTGTCGCACAGGGTCTGCGAAGGCGCAACAACGACCGAGTCGCCGGTGTGGACGCCGACCGGGTCAACGTTCTCCATGTTACAGATGGTGATGGCGTTACCCTTGTGGTCGCGCATTACCTCGTACTCGATTTCCTTCCAGCCGGCGATGCACTTCTCGACCAGAATCTCGTCAACACGCGAGTACATGATGCCGGAAGCCGCGATTTCGCGCAGCTGCTCCCAGGTGTAGGCGATGCCGCCGCCGGTGCCGCCGAGGGTGTACGCCGGGCGAATGATGACCGGCAGACCGATCTCACGGGTGAAATCGACCGCGTCCTCGACCGTGTGAACAACCTTGGAGGCGATGATCGGCTCGCCGATCTTCTCCATGGTGTCCTTGAACATCTGGCGGTCCTCCGCCTTTGCGATGGTGGTCGGGTTCGCGCCGAGCAGCTTGACGCCCATCTTTTCGAGGAAGCCGTTCTCACACAGCTCCATGGCGAGGTTCAGACCAGTCTGGCCGCCGAGGTTGGGCAGCAGGGAGTCCGGGCGTTCCTTCTTGATGATTTCCTGAACGGCCTCGACGGTCATCGGCTCGATGTAGACCTTGTCCGCCATAGCCTTGTCGGTCATGATGGTTGCCGGGTTGGAGTTGACCAGAACGACCTCCAGACCCTCTTCGCGCAGTGCGCGGCAGGCCTGCGTGCCTGCGTAGTCGAACTCGGCTGCCTGACCGATGACGATCGGGCCGGAACCCAGTACCATTACCTTATGAATATCCTTGCGCAGCGGCATTACTGAGCGCCTCCTTTCGACTTTTCGATGTTTTCGATGAACTTATCAAACAGATACGAGGTATCCATCGGGCCGGGGCATACCTCGGGGTGATACTGCACGGTGAATACCGGACGGCCGATGTGTTCGAGACCCTCAACGGTGCCGTCGTTCAGGTTGACGTAGCGGACGCGGGCGATCTTCGGGTCAACCGACTCGCCGACGACGGCATAGCCGTGGTTCTGCGAGGTGATGTAGGTGCGGTCCGCGTCGATGTCCTTTACCGGATGGTTGACACCGCGGTGGCCGTACTTCAGCTTGGTGGTCTTGGCGTCGATAGCCAGTGCCAGCAGCTGATGGCCGAGGCAGATGCCGAAGATCGGCATATCGGACTTCAGCAGCTTCTTGAGGTTTGCGACGATTTCAACGTTCTCCGCCGGGTCGCCGGGGCCGTTCGACAGCATCACGCCGTCGTACTTGCCGATGACGTCCTCGGGCGCGGTGTACGCCGGAACGACGGTGACCTCGCAGCCGCGTTTGCACAGCTCGCGTTCGATGTTGTACTTGACGCCGTAGTCAAAGAGGGCAACGCGGTACTTGGTTTCGCCCTCAGCCGGGTAAACGATGTTCTCGCCGCAGGTAACGGTCTTGACCGCGTCCTTTACGACGTAAGCCTTCATTTCCTCGATGGTCTTTTCGTCCGGCTCGAAGCCCTCGGTGTAGATGACGCCGTTCATGACGCCCTCGCCGCGCAGCTTGCGGGTCAGGCGGCGGGTGTCGATGCCGGCGAGACCGACGACCTTCTGCGCCTTGAGATACTCGTCGAGCGTTACCTTGCAGCGCCAGTTGGACGGGTATTCGCACATCTCGCGCATGATGAAGCCGGAAACCCAGCTCTTGCGGGACTCGTAGTCGTCAAAGTTGATACCGTAGTTGCCGACGAGCGGATAGGTCATGGTAACGACCTGACCGTAGTAGGACGGGTCGGTCAGAACCTCCTGATAGCCTGCCATGCCGGTGTTGAATACGACCTCACCGATGCTCTGTCCTTCGTAGCCGACTGCGGTGCCCTCGAACAGGGTGCCGTCCGCCAGCAGTAAGTATGCTTTTTTCACTATATCCACACGCTCCTAAATGAAATTCGCGGAATTTCTATAAAATCGAACGCAGCTTGTCTGCGTTCATAAAAAGTCGGGACATGCGCCTGACTTTTTATACCTCGACTCAGCGGTCTTGGACCGCGTCCGGGGGTATCAAAAATCAGTTTCATCGGAACTGATTTTTGTATATAGGGGGTATAGGATACCCCCTATAAGTTATTTAATTGCTGCAACGATGTCGTCGCGCATACGGATCGCTTCTGCGCGGGCAGCTTCCTTGTAGTCCTCGCCGTTGTTTCCGGTCTTTTTCCATGCGCACATGATGCCGCGGGAGGAGTTGACGATTGCGCCGAGGCCGTCGTCGTTGAAGGCGTTTGCGATGTCCTTCGCGGTCGCGCCCTGTGCGCCGTAGCCCGGCACGAGGAAGTAGCTCTTCGGCAGCAGCTCGCGGATGATCTTCTGCTCCTCGGGGTAGGTCGCGCCGACGACCGCGCCGACCTGATTGTAGCCGCACGGGGTATCCAGACCCTCGCCCCACTTCGCGACCATCTCGGCCATGCGTGCGTAGAGCGGCTTGCCCTCCATGTCGCGGTTCTGAAGCTCGCCGGAGGACGGGTTCGAGGTCTTGACCAGCATGAACAGGCTCTTTTCGCGACCCCGGCACTCCTTGAGGAAGGGCTCGACGCCGTCCGTGCCGAGGTAGCCGTTGACCGTTACCGAGTCACAGCCGTAGGGCGCGATTTCGGTGTCGCCGACGCGGGTCTTGCCGAGGTAAGCCTCTGCGTAAGCGGTTGCGGTCGCGCCGATGTCGTTGCGCTTGATGTCGCCGATGACGTACATTCCCTTGGCGTGCGCGTAGTCGATGGTTTCCTTGAGCGCCATCGCGCCGTAGGAACCGAGCAGCTCGTAGTAGGCAGCCTGCGGCTTGACGGCCGGAACGATGTCGCACAGCGCGTCAATCAGACCGCAGTTGAACGCAACGACGCTCTCCGCTGCGGCGCGGAGGGTTTCGCCGTGCAGCATCATGTTGCGTCCTGAAATATGCTGCGGGATATATTCAAGACGGGCGTCCAGACCGGCGACGGTCGGATTGCCTTTTTCCTTGATCTTTTCTACTAAGGTTTGGATAGACATTCGGTTCTTCCTTTCTCATAGTGCGTGTATCATATGGCTGCACGAGGGCGAATCCCTCAAAGAATAGCAACGTTGTCCTCTCCGTCCACCTCACTGAGACGGACGCAGACCCGTTCCTCGTGAGAGGTCGGCAGGTTTTTGCCGATATAATCCGGGCGGATGGGAAGCTCGCGGTGGCCGCGGTCAACCAGCACGGCCAGCTGGATGCGGCTTGCGCGGCCGCAGTAGGAAACGGCCTCGATGGCGGCGCGAACCGTGCGCCCGGTATAGAGCACATCGTCCACCAGAATGACGGTCGCGTTTTCGATGCGCGGGTCGGGGGAGGGGAGCGGCGTGTCCTGACGCGGCTTGTCATCGCGCCACGGCGTTACGTCCAGCTCGATGACGGGCGGGGTGCGCCCCTCGACTTCGCCGAGCTTTTGTGCGATGCGCTGGGCAAGATAGATGCCGCGCGTGCGGATACCTGCGAGCAGCAGATTGTCTACGCCCTTGTTCTTCTCGATGATCTCAAACGCGATGCGGGTCAGCGCGCGGCGGATGCCGTCCGCGTCCATGATCACGGTTTTCTGACCTGCCATGCGACACCTCCTTTGAGAATAAAAATGCAATAAGACGAATAAACTTGCGTCTCCAAATAAGAAAAATGACTTTCCGCACATGACAAAGTCGCAGAAAGCCGCACTGAAGTTACACCTGTCCCCTGTACCGGCTGACGGCGTATGCACTGTTTTCTGCCTTGCGCGGCTCACGGGCCGCACCTTAAAGGCGGATTGTTAGATATATTATATAATATGAACATGCGATTGTAAATAGTCGATTGTGCCAAACAAGCAATTTTTTGCTGTGTAAAATTTGAGGGACGAGCGTGCATACTGATTCTATAAACTTTATGAAAGGCGGTAGATCTTTTATGCGAATTTCACCTTTTGTTTCTGGCATTGCAACCGGAGCGAAGCTGGCGGGCGCCGCAGCGCTGATGGATGATTTCCTGTCATCGGCATTTGAGGCGTTTGGGATTGATGGCCTGCCAGATTTCACGCAAAACGGCGTACTGGATGATGCAACCGAGATGTTCGATACGGTTACTGACGCTATGCAGTACGTGGATTCCGGCATCAGCGCAGCA
>UQVU01000043.1 GCA_900544475.1 uncultured Butyricicoccus sp. | reverse complement strand
AGGTACACGCCCTGACTTTTACGGGGAATTTTATGCGGCGCACTGCGGTGCGCCTGCCCTGCCTGTTTCGGCTCTGCCGAAATACGGCAGGGAAAAGCGCCCCAAAGGGGCGCGAAAAGGCACGCCTTCGGGCGTGCCTTTTTTCGTGCGCTTTGCGCACGCATAAAATAGGTTTTGCTTTGCAAAACCATAAAAACCGGGGGCGTGTACCTCGGTTTTTATACTCTGAGAGGGAGAAAATTTCCGAATGGGAATTTTCGGACGTCCGTGTTTTGCGGAGACAAAACACATCTGCCGGGCGAAACGCAGTTTTGCCGGCAAATTCTTGACTTCTGGATACAACCGGTGGTATAATATCCGCAGAGTATTACATTCTATTGTGCACCAAAGGGGTGGAGCCGAATGAAATGTCCGTTTTGCGGCCATGATGACAGCAAGGTTGTCGATTCTCGACCGACCGATGAGGGAACGAGCATCCGCCGCCGGCGGGAATGCCTGAAATGCCTCAAGCGATTTACTACCTACGAAACCGTGGAGCGAATGCCGCTTATGCTCGTCAAGCGCGACGGCACCCGCCAGCCCTATGACCGGCAGAAGCTGCTCGGCGGTCTGGTCAAGGCGTGCGAAAAGCGTCCGGTTTCGCTCATGCAGCTCGAACAGATCGTAGATAACGTTGAGCAGCGCGTTTTCAGCGCCCTCGAAAGCGAGGTTTCGAGCAAGACCATCGGCGAGCTGGTCATGGAGCAGCTGCGTTCGGTCGATGAGGTCGCCTATGTGCGCTTCGCGTCCGTTTACCGCCAGTTCAAGGACATCAACACGTTCATGGACGAGCTGAACACGCTCCTCAAGGACAAATAAAAACGCGGAGTCTTTCTGTGATATGGACGCACAGAAAGGCTCCTTTTCTTTGCATTCAGCAGGGTACTGTGGTATACTGATTATATCTGAGCAATAAAGAACGCAGGAGGATACAGACTTGCGAGTAATGCATGTGATGGGCGGCGGCGACGTTGGCGGCGCAAAGACCCACATTATGAATATGGTGACAGGCCTTGCCGAGCGCAACGAGGTCATGCTGCTTTCGTTCCGCGACGGCCCGTTTGCGGACGAGGCGCGGGAGCGCGGCATTGATGTGCGCGTCATCGAGCGGCACAACCCGTTCCGCGCGGCGCACACCATGCGCGATTTGGTGGACGAGTTTAAGCCGGACATTATCCACTGCCACGGCGGCCGCGCGAATCTGATGGGCGCGATGGTACGCCGCAGCCGCGAGGTGCCCATTCTGACGACCGTGCACTCGGACTATCGTCTGGACTACCTCGGCAGTCCGCTCAAGCAGCACACCCTCGGCACGGCGAACGCGATCGCGCTGCGCTTTCTCGACTTCTATCAGCCGGTCGCGGACCGCATGGCCCGCACGCTCATCGAGCGCGGCTTCGACCCGGAGCGCATCGTAAAAATCTACAACGGCATGGATTTCAAGCGGCCGGAGGGCGAGTTTGACCGCGCTTCCTACCTGAAAGAAACGTTCGGTGCAGAAATTGAGGACGGCGACGTGCTCTGCGGCATTGCGGCGCGTCTGACCGCCGTCAAGGACATCGCGACGACCGTGCGCGGCTTTGCCGAGGCGCTCAAGACCGCCCCGCAGCTGCGGCTGTTCATCGCGGGCGACGGCGAGGACGCGGATATGCTGAAAAAGCTGTGCGACCAGCTCGGCGTGCGCGGGCGCGTCACGTTCTGCGGCTGGGTGTCGCCGGTCGAGCCGTTCTTCCGCGCGATGGACATCAACCTCCTGTCCTCGGTGTCCGAGACCTTCCCGTACTCCATTCTGGAGGGCGTGTGCGCCGGCTGCGCGACCATCTGCTCCGAGGTCGGCGGAATGCCCGAGCTTATCGACACGGGCGAAAACGGCTACATTTTCCCGGTCGGGGACGATAAGAAGCTCGCGGAGTACATGGCGCGGCTTGCAAACGACAGCGAACTGCGTCACCGCTTCGCCGAGGCGCTCTACGAAAAGGCGTCCCGGGATTTCTCCAAGGACAAAATGTGCGAGAGGCAGGAGGCGAACTACCGCCATGTCATCGCACGCTTCTATCAGCCGAAGGACAAGCGCGAGAGCATCGTCATCTGCGGCGCATACGGCCGCGGAAACGCAGGCGACGACGCGATTTTAGAGGCTATCGTGCAGGAAATGCGTGCGCTCGACCCACGGCGCACCATCTGCGTTATGTCGCGCCGACCCAAGGAGACCCGCGTGGTCTACCGCACGAACGCGGTCTATACCTTTAATGTGTTCTCTGTGCTGCGCCGGTTCCGCCGCGCCGCGCTCTACATCAACGGCGGCGGCTCGCTCATGCAGGACGTCACCTCAACGCGCTCACTGTGGTATTACTGCTACACGCTCCGCGCCGCGAAAAAGCGCGGCTGCAAGGTCATGATGTACGGCTGCGGCATCGGTCCCATCAACCGCGCGGCGAACCGCAAAATGGCGGCCAAGACCATCGACGCCTCGGTAGACCGCATCACGCTGCGCGACGACAACTCGCGGGCGCTTCTCAGCGAAATGGGCGTCGTCCATCCGGATATCCGCGTATCCGCCGACCCGACCATCATTCTCTCTCCGGCGTCGCACGAGGTCGTGAGCCTCGCGCTCGAACAGTGCGGCATCGACCCGGACGGAAACTACATCGGCTTCGGTCTGCGCAACTGGAAGGGCCTGGACGATGCGCTGCCCGAAATCGCGGCGGCGGCGAACTACGCCTATGAAAAGCACGGTCTGACGCCGGTATTCGTGCCGATCGAGTTCCCGAGCGACCTGATGCCGGCCGAACGGGTGGGCGCACTGCTGCACTGCCCGTGGTACGCGGTCCGCATCCGCCAGCCAATCGAAACCACCATCGGCATTCTGGCCCGCATGAAAACCGTCGTCGGTATCCGTCTGCACTCGCTGATGTTCTCGGCAGGGCAGGGCGTGCCGGTCGTCGGCATGAGCTACGACATAAAGGTGGACGGCTTCCTCAAATACATCGGCAGCCGCACCTGCCTTCAGCTTTCCTCGGTCCGCGCGGACGAGCTGTGCCGCCTGATCGACGAGTGCGTTTCGGGCGCGCTCGACAGCGAGGTACACCGCACGGCAGAAATGCTCCGTGACCGCGAACAGGAAAACGTGAGGGGAGCAGCGAAACTACTGAATATCAGCGAAAGCTGATTTGTAGGGCGGGCTGCCCTCAGCCCGCCACTGTTAATCATATGCAGCAGGTAAAAACGGCGGGGTGAGGGCAGGAGGTGAATTGCGGCAAAGCCGAAAGAGAAGCCACTCTGGAGTGCCCCGCCCTACGAGAAAATACAACAGCCAAAGAGGTTATTGGAATATGAAAAACCACGTAGTATGTCTTTCCACGACCAACTATCATCCGCTGCCGACGCGCAAGCAGAACGTCATGAGCCGTCTGCGGGGCGCCGAGGTGCTGTACTTTGACCCTCCGGTGTCGATCATCGCGCCGCTCAAGGACAAAAAGGCGTCCGCCTACATCAACAAGTACAAGCAGCCGGGCGAAAAGGTCGAGGGACACGAAAATATCACTGTGTACGCACTGCCGCCGGTACTGCCGTTTTTCAACAAATTCCGCTGGATCAACAAAATCAACCAGAAGCGGCAGGCGGCTTTCGTCCGGAAAAAGATGCGCGAGCACGGCTTCGGGGACGAAACCGTTCTGTGGTGCTACTCGCCGTCCTCCTGCGACATCGTCGAGCACATGCCGCACAGCAGACTCGTCTATGACTGCGTAGACCGCCACTCCGCCTACAAGGGCCACATCACGCCCGAGGTCGTGGACGGCATGGAGCGCGACCTCGCGAAGCCGGCCGACCAGGTGTTCGCGACGGCGGTCGGTCTGGCGGAAACGCTCGAAAAAATCAATCCGACCACCAAAATGATCCCGAACGGCGCGGCTTACGAGATTTTCTCGCGCGTGCAGACCGAAAAGGACACGCTCCGCTGCCCCGAGGACATGAAAGACCTCAAGCATCCGGTTTACGGCTTTGTCGGCATGCTTCAGGAGTGCATCGACTATGCGCTCATCGAAAAGCTCGCGAAGGAGCGTCCGGACGCCACGATTTTCCTCATCGGCCGCACGCTGCCGGGCGTTGACCTGTCGCACCTCAAGCAGTACAAAAATATCGTGTTCCACGGCCTTGTGCCGCAGCCCGAGCTTCCGGCGTACCTCTCACAGATGGACGTCTGCCTGAACGTGTTCCGTGCGGGCGCGCTCTCCAAGGACGTTTCGCCGCTCAAGTTCTACGAGTACCTCGCCACCGGCAAGCCGGTCGTTTCGACGCGCGAGCCGCTTCAGGTCGAGGACTTCAAGGATGTCGTCTACATCGCGCACAACGAGGACGAATTTCTCGCGCTGTGCGACGAGGCGGCGCGGGAAAACGACCCCGAAAAGACCGCAAAGCGCCTTGCCTACGGCGAGCAGTGCTCGTGGACCGAGCGCGTGCGCCAGATGGAAGAGGTTCTGTACAAAAAGGGCGTTCTGCACGAAAGCCCGGACGAGTAACGAATAAGTTTGGGCATTTGCACAAAGAAAAGAAAAAACGTGTAAAAGCCTTGCATTGCAAACTGTAATTGGATAAAATATTATTGTAACGTTACCGATGGTTTCGGGAAAGAGGTGCAGCACATGACCGGCAGCGTATTTTTGAACCGCAAGTTTTATGCGCAGTTCTGCGTTTTCGGGGAGTACTGCAATTTCTCGGGCATCGGTGCAGCTGTATGAGCATTTTTAGGACACGGGTATATCTCCGTGTCCTGATTTGTTTTTGAGGAGGAATTTTTACATGAAAAAGGTTCTGGTCGTCATGGGTTCGGACAGTGATCTCAAGGTCATGGAAAAGTGTGTCGATCGTCTGAAGTCGTTCGGCATTCCGACCGAGGTCCGCATCTGCTCGGCGCACCGCACTCCGGCTGTGGCGGAGCAGCTCGCGAAGAACGCGGCGGGCGAAGGCTTCGGCGTCATCATCGCGGCGGCAGGCAAGGCGGCGCACCTCGGCGGCGTGCTCGCGGCTTACACCACGCTTCCGGTCATCGGCGTCCCGATGGCGACGAGCGTGATGGGCGGCATGGACAGCCTGCTCTCCATCGTGCAGATGCCCAAGGGCATTCCGGTGGCGACGGTCGCGATCGACGGCGCGGACAACGCAGCCATCCTCGCGGCGCAGATGATCGCCCTGTCGGACGAGGCGCTCGCGGAGAAGCTCGCACAGTTCAAGGCCGATATGGCGGCCGAAGTCACGGCAAAGGACGAAAAGGTACGCGCACAGTTCGCGTAACCCCGTATCCCCGGCGAGGTAAAGGCGCTCTGCCGCTGCCATTGACGGCGCGGCGTACAACCTGCAAACAGTTTTGTTTCAAATTAACACACATATATTAAAATGGAGGAATTGGACATGGAAAAGAAAGAACAGCTGTACGAAGGCAAGGCTAAGAAGGTATTCGCAACCGACGACCCGAACCTGGTCATCGTAGACTACAAGGACGATGCAACGGCATTCAACGGCCTGAAGAAGGGCAGCATCGCCGGCAAGGGCGTCATCAACAACGTCATGAGCAACCATATGTTCCAGCTGCTGGAGAAGCAGGGCGTGCCGACTCATTTCGTCGAGCAGCTCTCCGAGCGCGAAACTCTGGTCAAGAAGGTTTCCATCGTACCGCTCGAGGTCATCATCCGAAACATTTCCGCCGGTTCCTTTGCAAAGCGCTTCGGCGTTGAGGAAGGCATCGTATTCGACGAGCCGACCATCGAGTTCTCCTACAAGAACGATGACCTGGGCGACCCGCTGATGAACGCTTACCATGCGGTAGCGCTCAAGGCAGCGACCCGCGAGGAGATCGAAACCATCAAGTCCATGGCGTTCAAGGTAAACGAGGTCATGAAGCAGTACTTCGACTCGCTGAACGTTATCCTCGTTGACTTCAAGCTCGAGTTCGGCAAGACCGCCGACGGCAAGATCGTTCTGGCGGACGAGATCTCCCCGGATACCTGCCGCCTGTGGGACAAGACCACTAAGGAGAAGCTCGACAAGGACCGCTTCCGCCGCGATCTGGGCGGTGTCGAAGAGGCATATCAGGAGATCATGAAGCGCGTCATGGGCAAGTAAGCCGCGCGCACGGACAGGAAAAGGCTAATTATTTTATGAAATATCGTATCAAAAGACAGAGCAGGACCCCGTTTGACAAGGTGCACGAGGAATGCGGCGTATTCGGTATCGCGGCGCCCGAGGGCAAGGAGATCTCTGCCGCGCACGATGCCTACACCGCGCTTTTCGCTTTGCAGCACCGCGGTCAGGAGGCGGCCGGCATTGCCGTAAACAAGAACGGCGTCATTCACTGCCATAAGGATGTCGGCCTGGTCAGCGCCGTTTTCGACCAGAAAACGCTCGACCGGATGCCCGGCTCGATGGCGATCGGCCATGTCCGCTATTCGACTACCGGCGACACCCGCCGCGAAAACGCGCAGCCGATCTCCATCACCCATGTAAAGGGCAACCTCGCCGTCGCGCACAACGGCAACCTCGTAAACGCGGGCGAGCTGCGCCGCGAGATCGAGCTGGACGGCGGCATTTTCCGCTCCTCGAACGACACCGAGGTCCTGGTTTACACCATCGTCAAGGAGCGCCTCAAGTGCGCCTCCATCGAGGAGGCCGTGCTCTCCACTATGAAGCGCATCGAGGGCGCGTATTCGCTCGTCGTCATGTCGCCGCGCAAGCTCATCGCGGCCCGCGACCCGCACGGCTTCCGTCCGCTCTGCATCGGTCTGCTGGACGGCGACTGCTACGTGTTCGCCTCCGAGACCTGCGCGCTCGACGCGCTCGGCGCGAAGTTCGTCCGCGACGTGGAGCCGGGTGAGGTCTGCGTCGTAGAAAACGGCGAACTGCGCTCGATGCACTGCGACATCAAGTGCAAGACCTCCGCCTGCGTATTTGAGTATATCTATTTCGCCCGTCCGGACTCCATCATCGACGGCGCATCGGTCGAGCTGGCGCGTCAGGAGGCAGGCAAGTACCTGTCCATCGAGCACCCGGTCGGCGCGGATGTCGTTATCGGCGTGCCGGACTCGGGCATCCCGGCGGCCATCGGCTACGCCAAGTTCTCGGGCATTCCGTACGGCGTCGGCCTCATCAAAAACCGCTATATCGCCCGCACCTTTATCCAGCCGGGTCAGGACAAGCGCGAGCGCTCGGTGCGCCTCAAGCTGAACGCCCTGCGCACCGCGGTCGAGGGCAAGCGCGTCATCATGGTAGATGACTCCATCGTGCGCGGCACGACCTGCGGCCGTCTGGTAAAGCTGCTGCGCGACGCAGGCGCGGCCGAGGTCCATATGCGCATTTCCGCGCCCCCGTTCCGTCATCCCTGCTTCTTCGGCACGGATATCCCCGAGCGCAGCCAGCTTCTCGCCCACAACCGCACGGTTGAGGAAATGCGCGAGATCATCGGCGTAGACTCGCTCGGCTTCCTGTCGCTCGAGGCCTGCCGCAAGATCGCGGTCGGCTGCAAGCTCGGCTTCTGTGATGCCTGCTTCTCGGGCGAGTACCCCATTCCGGTACCCGACGAGGCGGAGAAGAATATGTTTGAGATGGAAATTCCCCTCAGCAACAAAGAGTAAATGAAAGTGAGTGTGTAAATATGAGCGAGAGCCGTTCTGAAAGCTACAAGGCAGCCGGTGTAGACGTCACCGCAGGTTACGAGGCAGTAAAGCTGATGAAGCCGATGGTCGAGAGCACCTACGTCAAGGGCGTCATGGGTACGCTCGGCGGCTTCGGCGGCCTGTTCCGCCCCGAGTTCAAGGGCATGGCAGACCCCATTCTGGTTTCCGGTACGGACGGCGTGGGCACCAAGCTCAAGCTGGCGTTTCTGATGGACAAGCACGACACGGTCGGCATCGACTGCGTTGCGATGTGCGTCAACGACATCGCCTGCTGCGGTGCACAGCCGCTGTTCTTCCTCGACTATATCGCGGTCGGCAAGAACCACCCGGAGAAGATCGCACAGATGGTTTCCGGTATCGCAGAGGGCTGCCGTCAGGCAGGCTGCGCATTGATCGGCGGCGAGACCGCCGAGATGCCGGGCTTCTATCCGGTAGACGAGTACGACATGGCCGGCTTCTCGGTCGGCATGGTCGATAAGGAAAAGATGATCGACGGCACGACCATCAAGCCGGGCGATGCGCTGATCGGCGTTGCGTCCTCGGGCGTACACTCCAACGGCTATTCCCTCGTGCGCAAGACCCTCGGCATCAACGAGAAGTCGGTCCGCCGCTACATCGACGAGTTCGGCAAGACCCTCGGCGAGGAGCTGCTGACCCCGACCCGCATCTACGTCAAGGCTATCCAGTCGCTCGTCGGCAAGGTAGACGTCAAGGGCATCAGCCACATCACCGGCGGCGGCTTCTATGAGAACGTGCCGCGCATGCTGCCGGAGGGTATCGTTGCCAAGATCGAGAAGAAGGCAGTTCCGGTTCCGCCGGTATTCGACCTCATCGCAAAGACCGGCAAGATCCCGGAGCGCGATATGTACAACACCTTCAACATGGGCGCAGGCCTGGTTCTGGCGGTCGCAGCCGAGGACGCTTCCCGCGCCGTTGCAGCGATTTCCGCCGCAGGCGAGACCGCGTTCGTCATCGGCGAGTGCACTGCCGGCAATAAGGGCGTAGAGCTTGTTTAATACTGTTGCGAAGCCGCGCCGCGCGGCGGCCGGGAGATTTCGCGTACAGCTTTTTTAACAGGATAAAACGGGCGCTTTGCCGCCCGTTTCCCATCGAAATTCGCATCAGAATGCGAAGATTTTGGAGAACAATACATGACTAATATTGCAGTTCTGGTTTCGGGCGGCGGCACGAATCTTCAGGCGCTCATCGACGCCGAGGCGGCGGGGAAAATCGAAAACGGCAGCATTTCGCTCGTCGTTTCCTCGAACCCGAACGCCTACGCGCTCGAGCGGGCGGCGAAGGCGGGTATCGAAACCGCCGTGCTGCGCCGGAAGGAATACGCTTCGGCGGAGCGCTACGGTGAGGCGCTTGACGCCCTGCTGCGCGAGAAGAACACCGGTCTTATCGTCCTTGCGGGCTTTATGACCGTGCTTCCCGACAGCTTTTGCGCAAAGTACGAAAACCGCATCATCAACGTCCATCCGTCGCTCATCCCGTCGTTCTGCGGCGAGGGCTTCTATGGTCTGCGCGTGCATGAAGCGGCGCTCGCAAAGGGCGTCAAGGTCACGGGCGCGACCGTGCACTTCGTCAGCGAGGTCGTAGACGGCGGCGCGATCATCGCGCAGAAGGCCGTCGAGGTCGAGCCGGGAGACACCCCGGAGAGCCTTCAGAAGCGCGTGATGCAGCAGGCGGAATGGATCCTGCTGCCGCAGGCAGTGTCGGATTTCTGCGCCGGCCGGCTTTCGGTCAACGGCGCTATCGTTACAAGACAGGAGTGACAGCTATGAGCAAGAACGTTTTTGACATCGGCCAGGAGCTGATGAGCAACGCTTATCCGGGTCGCGGCATCATTCTCGGCCGCACGCCGGACAATAAAAAGAATGTCATCGCATATTTCATCATGGGCCGCTCGGAGAACAGCCGCAACCGCGTGTTCACCGAAACCGAGGACGGCATCCGCACCGAGGCGTTCGACCCGTCGAAGATGGTCGACCCGTCGCTGATCATCTATCATCCGGTCCGCCTGTATGACGGCACGCTCGTCGTGACCAACGGCGACCAGACCGACACCATCGTCGATTTCCTCAGGCAGGGCAAGAGCTACTTTGAGGCGCTCCGCACCCGTCAGTTTGAGCCGGATGCCCCGAACTATACCGCCCGCATCTCGGGCGTGGTCAACCCGGACGGCTCCTACAGCCTGTCCATCCTCAAGAACTTCACCTCGGACCGCACCGCGAACAAGCGCTTTTTCTACGAGTATGACAAGCCGGTTGCCGGTCTGGGTCACTTCATCCATACCTATCAGTGCGACGGCGACCCGCTGCCGCCGTTCCGCGGCGAGCCGAAGTGCATCCGCATCGAGCTGCCGATCAAGGAATTCACCAACCTGCTCTGGAACAGCCTCAATGAGCAGAACAAGGTATCTCTCTTCGTCCGCTACGTAGACCTCGAAACCGGCGAATATGAGCAGGAAATCAGGAATAAGAACGAGGAAAAGTAATTTTCCCGCCCTCTCTCCGTAGGGCAGGCTGCCCTCAGCCCGCCGTTTCCGACCGGTGTTTTCCGGTGAAATGCGGCGGGTGAGGTCACTCTGTCCTGCGGCGTCCGTTTTTACATAGAGAAAGGATTATCTATGAAAGAATTAGCCTTAAAGTACGGCTGCAACCCGAACCAGAAGCCGGCCCGCATCTTCATGACCGAGGGCGAGCTCCCGATCGAGGTTCTGAACGGCAAGCCGGGTTATATCAATTTCTGCGACGCTTTCAACTCGTGGCAGCTCGTCCGTGCGCTCAAAAAGGCGACCGGCATGCCGGCAGCGGCTTCCTTCAAGCACGTTTCCCCGGCCGGCGCAGCGCTCGGCAAGCCGCTGACCGATATTGAAAAGCAGATGTACTTCGTCGATACCGACAAGGAGCTGTCTCCCATCGCCTGCGCTTACATCCGCGCACGCGGCGCAGACCGTCTGTGCTCCTACGGCGACTGGGCGGCGCTGTCCGACACCTGCGACGCCGACACCGCCTCCTACCTCGCACACGAGGTCTCTGACGGCATTATCGCCCCGGACTTCACCGACGAGGCGCTCGAAATTCTCAAAACCAAGCGCAAGGGCGGCTATAACGTGGTCAAAATCGACCCGGACTACGAGCCGAAGCCGATCGAGCAGCGCGACATTTTCGGCATCCGCTTCGAACAGGGCTACAACAACTACGAAATCAACGAGAGCCTGCTCACCAACATCGTGACCGAGAACAAGAACCTGCCGGAGAGCGCAAAGCACGACATGATCCTTGCCCTCATCACGCTCAAGTACACCCAGTCCAACTCGGTCTGCTACGTCAAGGACGGCATGACCATCGGCGTCGGCGCAGGTCAGCAGAGCCGTATCCACTGCACTCGCCTCGCCGGCAACAAGGCGGACAACTGGTTCGTTCGTCAGCATCCGAAGGTGCTCGGTCTCCAGTTCGTTGACGGCATCCGCCGCCCCGACCGCGACAATGCCATCGACGTTTACACCTCGGACGAGTACGAGGATGTCCTCGCAGAGGGCGTATGGCAGAAAACCTTCAAGGTAAAGCCGGAGGTGCTGACCGCGGAGGAAAAGAAGGCGTGGATTGCGAAGAACACCGGCGTTACCGTCGGCTCGGACGCATTCTTCCCGTTCGGCGACAATGTAGAACGCGCACGCAAGTCCGGCGTCGAATATATCGTACAGCCGGGCGGTTCTATCCGCGATGACAACGTGATCGAGACCGCGAACAAGTACGGCATCACCATGGCGTTCACCGGTATGCGCCTGTTCCATCATTAATGAAACTGCTCAAAGGGTATTATGCCTATTTAGCTGTGGCGGGCGGATTCCTGCTCAGCTTTGCCGCAAAGGACAACTGGGCGCTGCAAATGCTGGCATACGGGCTCATTTCGGCCGGTGCGCTGTCGCTGCAAGGTGTGTCGCGCTGGTATATGCGCGCGAGCGTTGCCGCCGATGTCAAGATGGTGTTCTCGCTCGTGCTCGGCCCGGCCGTTATCCCGGTGGGACTGCTCCGCATCGCGCTGTATTACATCGGCCTTGTGCCGCTGCTGCTCACCGGCTGTATGCTGCTGCTGGGCGTGAAAGAGCAGATGCAGAAGATCGAGCACAGCACACTGCCCGAATGGGCACTGCTGGCAGTCTGGAGCGCAGGCTACATCCTCGTGCTCGTGAGCGCACCCGGCTGGCTGAACGACTATCTGTTCAACACCGTCTGGACACTGGCGAACAGCCTCATCTCCATCGGCGGTGTTGCACTCATCGTTGAAATGTTCCGCGCACAGCGCATATACCTACAAACGGAGGAACAATAAATGAAAGTTTTGGTTATCGGCGGCGGCGGCCGTGAGCACGCCATCGTCCATACATTGAAGAAAAGCCCCAAGGTGGATTACATCTGGTGCGCACCGGGCAACGGCGGCATCGCCGCTGAGGCGGAGTGCGTGCCCATCAAGGCGACCGACATCGACGGCGTAGTGGCTTTCGCCAAGGAGCACAAGCCCGACCTCGTCATGGTCGCGCCGGACGATCCGCTCGCGCTCGGCATGGTTGACGCGCTTGAGGCAGAGGGCATCCGTGCCTTCGGCCCGCGCAAGAACGCCGCCATCATCGAGGGCAGCAAGTCCTTCGCCAAGGACCTGATGCACAAGTACAATATCCCGACCGCAGGCTATGCCGTTTTCGAGAACTCGGCGGACGCGATTGAGTACATCAAGAAGAACGGTGCGCCTATCGTTGTCAAGGCGGACGGTCTGGCGCTCGGCAAGGGCGTGACCGTCGCCATGACCGAGGAGGACGCCATCGAGGCGGTCAAGGATGCGATCGACGGCGGTGCATTCGGCGGCGCCGGTGCCCGCGTGGTCATCGAGGAGTTCCTGACCGGCCCGGAGGTTTCCGTTCTGGCGTTCGTTGACGGCAAGCACCTCAAGACCATGCCCTCCGCGCAGGACCACAAGCGCGCCTACGACCACGACGAAGGCCCGAACACCGGCGGCATGGGCGCGTTCTCGCCCTCGCGCTTCTACACGGACGAAATCGCGGCCGAGTGCATGGAAACCATCTTCAAGCCGACTGTCGCGGCGATGGCAGCCGAAGGCCGTCCGTTCAAGGGCGTGCTCTACTTCGGTCTGATGCTGACGCCCAAGGGCCCGCGCGTTATTGAGTACAACGCCCGTTTCGGCGACCCGGAGACGCAGGCGGTTCTGTCGCGTCTGGATACCGACCTGTACGACATCTTCAACGCCGTTATCGACGAAAAGCTCGAGGATATCGACATCAAGTGGGCGGATAACGCGGCCTGTTGCGTCTGCATGGCTTCCGGCGGCTACCCGAAGGCTTACGAGAAGGGCAAGGAGATCACCGGTCTGGATGACGTGACCGACTCGTTCGTATTCCACGCAGGCACCGCCGTCAAGGACGGCAAGATGGTCACGAACGGCGGTCGAGTTCTCGGCGTCACCGCGACCGCACCGACGCTCGACGAAGCCATCCGCAAGGCCTATGCCGACGTCAAGAAGATCAGCTTCGATAAGGTGCATTACCGCACGGATATCGGCGTGAAATAAAATTCCGCTTTATTACAGGGTGGGCTGAACTTGGCCCACCCTGTATTCTGCGTTAATGAAAGAAAGGAAAAAAATGAAAATCGAACAGCAGAATCAGATTTTAGGCTGTATGAACGATGTGCTGAACCAGAACGGCTTCCGTTCGGAAATCATGCAGCAGGAGGGTGCACCGACCATTCTGCGCTGCGAGGCGATGCGTCAGGGCAAGGTGGCCAAAGACGTCGTCATTGAGGCGTGCTTTATCCCGATGCAGCTCCCGGAGGAGGACATGGGCCTGCTTCAGTTCTTCGTGACCCTGTTTCAGGGCGCGCCGGAAGGTCACGAGAACCAGCTGCGCCGCGCGTGCGACTACTGTAACAACTTCTGCGCCCTCGGTGCGTTCGGCTTCTTCGAGCAGGCCGGCCAGATCTACCTCAAGCACAATACCCTCGTAGACGGCTCGCTCGCGCTCGAAAAGACCATTCCGTTCGTGGCGGACAACATTTCCGTGCTCGTCGCGGCGGTTTCGCGCTTCATCGACGGCCTTGCGCAGATCGCGTATGCCGGCATGACCCTTGATGCGGTCATTGAGCAGGACCTTTTCCCGAAGATAAACTGAGCAGACGCTCCGCTTACGCCGATTGCAGGCAGAAGCGGAGCGTTTTTCGTATTCAAAAGAATTTTCGCGAAAATTGAAAAATTATGTTGACAGGAGGGGAGTCTCTGTGGTATCCTATTAAAGCTGTCGCCGAGAGGCGCGGCGGTCGAACTGAAAAGATTTGAAAAGAATGAAAAAAGTTCTTGACAAAT
>UQVU01000042.1 GCA_900544475.1 uncultured Butyricicoccus sp. | reverse complement strand
AAATTTCAAATTCCGCCGCTGCGTGCAGCGATCTGAGGCTGTCATTGACAGCCTCTCGCTCGAAACCACGCTTTCGAGCGAAGATTGAAGAAAAACCGCGCCCTACGGGCACATTTTTTCTTCCCTTGTATAATTTCCGTGATACATGCTCCCGGAAATTATGAATTTGCTTCGCAAATTCTATTAAATGCGTGCTATCGCACGAAGTGCCCAGTCAAAAGCTGATGGACTTTTGAAGTCCCCTGTCAAGCGAAGTAGTCGCGGACGATTTCGCGTTCGTCCATGTGATGCTTCACATGGTTTACTTCCTGATAGGTTTCGTGACCCTTGCCCATGAGAACGATAATGTCGTCCTTCTGTGCGTGAGCGAGCGCCCAGTGAATAGCCTCCGGGCGGTCAACGATGACCTGCATCGGGGTCTTCGAGTCCTTCATGCCCTCAAGAATATCGTCGATGATGGCCTGCGGCTGCTCGGTGCGCGGGTTGTCGCTCGTGACCACGCAGAAATCCGCAAGGTCAGAAGCAATTTTACCCATCTTCGGGCGCTTGGTGCGGTCGCGGTCGCCGCCGCAGCCGAAGAGCGCCACCACGCGGCCCTTGGCGAAGCCGCGGACTGCCTTCAGCACGTTCTCCACGCCGTCTGGCGAGTGCGCGTAGTCGATGAGCACGGTGTAGTCCGTGTCGGTCGGCACGACCTCAACGCGGCCCTTGACGCCGGTCGCGGTTGCAAGCGACTTTGCAGCGTCCGCAAGCGGCATGCCGAGGCTAAGCACCATACCGAGGGCATTGAGCGCATTTTCGACCGAGAAATGACCCGGAATGGGCAGCTTTACGTGCGCAGACGCACCTTCATAGGCGGCATCAAACTCTACGCCGTCCGCGTGCAGCTGAAGCGCGGTCGCGCACAGAGTCGCCTCCGGCTTGCCGCACGAGTAGGTCAGGCACGGGCACTTCGCGTCCGCGAGCATCTTGGGTGCCGCCGCATCGTCAAGGTTGATAACGCCCTTGTCGCTGACGGTGAACAGGATGGCCTTGGCCTGACGGTAGTTCTCCATGGTCTTGTGGAAGTCGAGGTGGTCCTGCGTCAGATTGGTGAACGCGCCGACCGCAAAGCGGATGCCGTGTACGCGGTCGAGCACGAGCGAGTGCGAGGAAACCTCCATGATAACGTGCGTGCAGCCTGCGTCGCGCATACGGGCGAACAGCGCGTGCAGCTCGTAGGATTCCGGCGTGGTGCGCTCGGTTTCGATGACCTCGCTGCCGATGAGGTTCTGGTTGGTGCCGATGAGGCCGACCTTGTGACCCGCGTCCTCGAGCATATGCTTGACAAGGTAGGTCGTGGTGGTCTTGCCGTTCGTGCCGGTGACGCCGAGCATCACCATGCTGTCCGCCGGATGGCCGAAGCGGTTCGCCGCGATCTCCGCGAGCGCGATGCGCGAATTTTCGACAACGACTGCGGGAACGCCCTCGGGCGCCTCCTCGCAGACCACCGCCGCCGCGCCCTGCTCGAGCGCCTTCGCGATATACTTATGGCCGTCGGTCGCGTAGCCGCGGATGGCAACGAAAAGGTCGCCCTTCTGCACCGCACGCGAGTCGTATCTGACTTCGTTTATCTCCGCCGCGCCGCCTGCCGTGTTCGACAGAACGGCAACGTCCTTCAAAAGCTCCTGCAATTTCATAAAACGTCCTCCTATCGGTCGTTGACCGTGGTCGTATCCGAAAATTCTACTGTAATAACCGAACCGATGTTTACCTTAGTTCCGGCCGCAGGCGACTGGCTGCTTGCGGTCGTATCGCCGGTTATCTGGCTCGTCGCGACGCCGCGCTGCTTGAGGTAGAGTCCGTACTCCTCGAGCGTGTCGCGGCAGGTGTCCGGGTCCATGCCGCTCACATCGGGGACCTCGATCTGCTCGGTCGGCTTCTGCTCACCCATATAGATGATGACTCTGCCGCTTGCCGGGATGCGGATGCCGCTCGACGGCACCTGATCGGTAACGGTCTCGCCCTCGCCGTGGATGATGTACTCAAAGCCGCTGTTCGTCAGAGCCTCGTCCGCTGCGTCGCGCGTCATGCCGACAACGTTCGGCACGGTCTGCTCGCGGCGGTCGCTCTCGTTCTCCTCGTAGGAAGCGGTAACGCCGATGTACGGCAGTACGTCCTCCATGATACGTCCGACGACCGGAGCCGCGATAGCGCCGCCGCCGTGGGGCACGGACTCGGGCAGGTCGTTGATGGAAACGAGCACCGCGATCTGCGGGTCGTCCATCGGCGCAACACCGATGAAGGACGCGGTGTAACGGTCCTCGGTGTCGGTGATCTTGCCGGTCTCGTCGCGCTCCTTTTCAATCTCGGAGGTCGCGGTCTTGCCGCCGATGCGGTAACCGGTGACGTAGGCGTTCTTGCCGGTGCCGGCCGCAACGACCTGCTCCATCGCCTCGCGCATGTACGCCGAGGTGTCCTCGGAGATGACCTGACGCAGGATTTCCGGCTCGGTGGTGGACTTGATCGTGCCGTCCGCGTTGAGCACGGACTTGACAACGTAAGGCTTCTTGAGCTTGCCGTCGTCCACGATGGCGCTGACCATGTTGATCATCTGCATCGGGGTGACGGTGAAGCGCTGGCCGAACGACGCGGTCGCGAGCGCGACTTCGTTCCAGTCGCTCGACTTGTCGATGTTGTGGAACTGGCCGCGGCTCTCGCCCGGCAGGTCGATGCCGGTCTGGTCGAGCAGGCCGAACGCCTTGTAAAATTCGTAAAAACGCGCCATGCCGACCTTCTGGACGATCTGCATCATCGCGACGTTGCACGAATTCATGAGCGCCTCGGTCAGCGTCTGCATGCCGTGGCCGCTCGTGTTCGCGCAGTTGATCGGCTCCTTCCAGTCGCCTACCATCAGCGAGCCGCCGCAGTAAAACGAGCTGTTCTCGTCCACTTCGCCAAGCTCGTAGGCGGTCGCGACCGTCATCAGCTTGAAGGTCGAGCCAGGCTCGTAGTTGTCGGAAACGACCGGGTTGCGCCAGGTTTTCATCAGGATGTTGACACGGGTCGAACCGAGCTTGCTCACGAGGTCGTCATTGCTTTGAATGTCCTCGGGCAGGTTCGCAAGACCGCCCTCCTCGTACCATTTATCCGAAATGACGGCCGTAATCTTCGCGTCCGTCAGGATTTTCTGTACGTCCTCTTTCAGCTCGTTGATGTAGACCTCGCTCGTCAGGTGATAAGCGTCATTCGGGTCGAAGTCCGGCAGGTTCGCCATCGCGAGCACTTCGCCGGTCTTGACGTTCATAACGATGCCGGAAACGCCGTCGCGCGCCTCCGGATTGTCCGCAAACGCAGTTTCAAGGTGCTTTTCAAGGTAATTCTGAATATCGCTGTCGATGGTCAGCACGAGCGAGTTGCCGTCCTTCGCCGGGATGTACTGCTGCGTGTCGGGCATGATGTCCTCGTTGTAGGCGTTCTGCACGCGCACGATGCGGCCCGCCGTGCCGGAAAGCTCGTCATTGTACTGCGACTCGATGCCGTAAGCGCCGTTGTTGTCGCTGCCGACGTAGCCGAGCACCGCCGAAAGGAACGAGCCGTGCTGATAGTAGCGCTTGGTGTCGGGTTCGGAATAGACGCCCGTGCAGCCCGCCGCCTCCAGCTTGGCGTTCAGCTCCTTGGTGACGTCCTTATCGACCTTCTGCGCAATAATTTCGTATTCCGAATCGGTCTTGTTCAGCTTTTCCATCACGCTGTCGTAGCTGACCGAAAGGGTCTCGGAAAGGATGGTCGCAAGCGTCTGGCGCTGGACATCGGCGGTCACGCCGTTCTTCTCCTTGGTCTCGGACACAACGCCCTTGGGCGATACCGTGATGCGCTCGACCTCGGCGGACTCGGCAAGCACCTGCATATTCGCGTCGTAGATCTTGCCCCGGTTCGGGGTGATAAAGGTGTCGCGCGTCTGGAGCGACGTCGCCTTCTGAATATAGAAATCATGGTGAAAGACCTGCATATACAGCAGGCGCAGGCCGACCAGACCGAAGCCGGCCACGACGAAAAGCGATGCCAGCATCTTCAGCCGCACCAGAAAATTCGCCTTAGGCTTTTTTTCTCCCATAAAAAATGTTCCTCCGAATTAAGGTAAACAAAAGCTGATATACCCCATAATCCTGCGTCGCTTCCACGGCGGCGCAATCCCCTGCCGTCCTCCGGCAAAGAGCCGGAACAGCTCCCGAACGAAAACCATTCCGCAAAGCCTATCCCGTACTCCCCTGCCGTCCTCCGGCAAAGCCGGAGCAGGCAGGGCAGGCGCACCGCAGTGCGCCGCATAAAATTCCCCGTAAAAGTCAGGGCGTGTACCTGACTTTTACTCCTCTGCCCGCGCCGCGGCGGCGCGGCCTCGTCCGCCGTGCGGACGAGAGGGGGGTATCTCAAAAAGTTTCTTCGGAACTTTTTGAGTATCCAGGGGGGACAGCGTCCCCCCCTGGAAAAGGGCGAGTGCCCTTAGTACTTGACCGTCACCGGCTTGCCCGTATGGAACGAATCGGTGATAGCGTAGGTAACGAGGGTTGCCTTGGTGCCGTCGTAAACGGTCAGCTCCGGCTTGCGGCCCTTCTGAATGCAGTCGATGAAGTCCACCATCTCAAGCAGGTATGCTTCCGCAAAACGCTGCGGGAAGTTCTCGATGATCTCCTGACGTGCGCCGTACTGGTCGTATACCATGACGCGGTCCTTCCAGGGCACACCTGCAACTCGGATGTGCGCTTCGGTGCCGACAATTTCGGTCTCGGTGTGGTAGCCGTGCGGTGCAGTGCGGCCTACGTGCAGGAAAGCAACCGTGCCGTTGTCGAACTTCAGCATTGCCATGCCGGTCTCGGTGTCGCCGTTCTCAGCGAACTCCGGATGCTTGAAGTTCGTGCCTGCTGCGTAAACTTCGGTGACTTCGCCGCCGAGGAACCAGCGCATCAGGTCGATGTCGTGGGACGCCGCGTCGATGAAAATGCCGCCCGAGGTCTTGGAGAACTTGATGCAGCTCTCGACCAGTGCTTCCGGGTCGAGGCCGGTCGCCTTGACGAGATACGGCTTGCCGATGTGGCCTGCGTCGATCTGTGCCTTTGCATCAGCGTAGGACGGGTCGTAGCGGCGCATGAAGCCGAGGAAGAACAGCTTGTCCGGATGACGCTCAACCGCAGCCTCCGCACGCTTGCACTCCTCGAGAGAACAGCCGAGCGGCTTGTCGGTGAATACGTGCTTGCCGGCGTCGAGCGCGTACTCGATCATCCAGCAGTGCTCCGGGGACGAGGAAACGATAACGACTGCCTCGATATCCGCCTCATCGACCATCTTCTTGTAATCGGTGGTGGTGTACTCTACCTTGAGGTAATCCTTCGCCCAGTCCAGCTCCTTCTGCTCGAGCGAGCAGGCAGCAACGAGCTTGCAGCCCGGGATCTTGAATGCCAGATTCTGTGCGTGAACCGAACCCAGACGGCCCAGACCTACGATACCGACTTTAATGTCTTTCATTGCAGTTTTCTCCTTTTTCAGCACGGCGTTTTCTCTCTTATCAGGAGGTCGCTCCTGCTTTTTCTTCTGCAATCATTGTACCACCGCCGCCCATCTTTCGCAAGCAATGCCGCGTCAAACCGCATATTTTCCGCGCATTAGCTGAATTTGCGTCCGTTTTTATAGTCAAACCGACAAGCGCACCCGTGTGCGCCGCCGAATGCCGGTTGTGCACTGTGTATCAGGCGGACGCCCGGCTTTCCTCGGCGGGCGGAGCACCCGGCGGCGGCTTTCGGTGAGCGTAATTTCCTGCCCGACCCGGAACTCAACCCCAATCAACCTCGACCAGGGCAACGTCCGGCATCTGTCCACTGTCCACTGTCCACTCCCCACTCTCCACTCTTCACTTCTCCATCGGTACCTTTCCGGGCAAAAAAATATGCGGAATGCACGAAATATAATTTGCATTCCGCCGGTATTATGTTATAATGTATATGTGCATGAGATTTGTTGAGTGAGCACATACCGGATACACTATCGGTATGTGTTTTTTTATTTTTATGAAAGAGGCGAACCACTATGAAAAAGGTCATGCTGCTTGCACACCGCGGTTTTTCCGGCAACTATCCGGAGAACAGCCCGCTCGCGTTCCGCAAGGCGGTCGAGGAGACCGGCGTTGACGGCTTCGAGAGCGATGTTCATATCACGAAGGACGGCAAGCTCATTATTTTCCACGATGCTTCGGTCGAGCGCACCTCGAACGGCACCGGCTTTATCAAGGACCACACCTACGAGGAAATGCTCCAGCTGGACATCGGCGCATGGAAGTCCCCGGAGTTCGCGGGTCAGCACATCTGGACCTTCGACCAGCTGCTCGATTTCTGCGACGAAACCAATATGCTGCTCAATATGGAGCTGAAGAACTACGAGGTATTCTACGAGGGTCTGGAGCAGCGCGTCATCGACGCCATCTGCGCCCACAAGATGCAGGACCGCGTATTCGTTTCCTCCTTCAACCATATTTCCATGCAGAACTTCAAGGAGCTGTGCCCGGACATCAAGACCGGCCTGCTCTACGACAAGCCGTACCTCGACATCGACAAGTACATCGAGCGCTCGAACGCGGACAATATGCACCCGCGCTATATGCTGCTCCAGTATCAGCCGGAGCTGGTTGACCTGTACCACAGCCGCGGCATGAAGGTCAACACCTGGACGGTAAACGACGAGGAAAATATGCGCGATATGATCCATCGCGGCGTTGACGCCATCATTTCCAACCACGCAGACGTTCTCTGCCGCGTGGCAGCCGAGGAAGGCGTCCACTAAACCTGCCTCTCTCTTTTCTCTTTTTCTCGAACGGTCTGTTCCCGGTGAGCAGGCCGTTCACTTTTTGCCCGAAAACATACAAAAGCACCCCGCCACGCTTTCCTGTGACGGGGTGCAGAGCTTATTCCGTTATTTAGATTTCCTCTACCGAAACGACGCCCTCGATGCGCTGAATTTTCTGAATGAGCTCCTCCGTGCGGCAGCCCTTTTTCAGGTGCAGCGCGAAGATAGCGCAGGCGTTGTGCTCCTCGCTTCCGGCCGAGCGCGTGATTTCCATGTTGGAAATGCTCAGGCGGTTCTGGCGCAGCAGCTGAAGCACGTTTTCCAGGCAGTCCTTGTCCGAATACTCCATATAAAGGTTGATTTCGGGCACGTTATCCAGAATGCGGTACTCAAAGCGCGAGAACACCAGCTCCGCGAGCAGCACGAGCACGCTTACCGCGATGCCGCCCTCGTAGAAGCCGCCGCCGATGGCGAGGCCGACAATGGCGCTCGTCCACAGACCTGCCGCGGTGGTCAGGCCCTTGACGCGCTGACGGCGGGTCACGATGATCGTACCTGCACCGATGAAGCCGATGCCTGCAACGACCTGTGCGCCCAGACGCGCCATATCGGTAAAAAAGTGCATATTCAGGTACAGATACTGGCTGGTCATCGTGGTGAGCGATGCGCCCAGGCAGATGAGGATATGCGTGCGGAAACCGGCGGGACGGCGCTTGAACGCGCGTTCCAGACCGATGAGGCCGCCGCAGAGAACAGCGAGGCACAGTCGGACCGTGACCGACAGCATGGTGATATTGCGTACTCCATCAAAAATCGAAAGCATTTCGTCCCCCCCTTTCAGACTTCGTCAATCGTGTAAACGCTGTCCAGCGCGGCGATTGCCGTCAGGACCTGCGTATGCGGCTGTTTCTGCTGGAGCCGGATGGCAAACACGGCGTTCGGGTTGATCGAACGCTCGGTGCGGCCGCGGTTGATGTCTACGTCGCAGATATGTGCGCCCTGCGATTTGATGCGGCTGATGATGGCGCCGATGTCGTCGAGGGAGCGGAACTCAACGTAAATGTTGATGAAACGTGCCCGCTCGACCAGATAGTTCTCGATGATCGGCAGAAATCTCATGCAGAGGAAGATAAGTACGGTGCACAGCACGACGCATTCATAGAAGCCCGCGCCGATGGCAAGACCCATGCACGCCGACGCCCACAGGCCGGCCGCCGTGGTCAGACCCTTGACCTCCTGCCGTCCGGTGACGAGGATGGTGCCCGCGCCGAGGAAGCCGATGCCGTTGATGACCTGCGCGCCGAAACGCGAAACGTCGGTTTTCATGCCGAGCTCTACCGCAATATCATTCCACGGTCCCATGACCATGGCGAACTCATACTGGCTGAGCAGCATGGTCAGCGCCGCGCCCAGACACACGAGCATATACGTTCGGAAACCGGCGGGACGGCGTTTTCGCCCTCGCTCCAGTCCGAGCATACCGCCGCACAGCATGGCGAGCAGAAGCCGGAACATCACCGATGCAAAATTCATTTCGCGCAGATATGCAATTACTCCGTCCACTGACGTCCGCCTCACTTTCTGTAAAAATGAAAGAAAAAGAAAATAAACACCGGCGCATGGTCTGTTCGGTCGGTGTGACCGTCAAAACATGCGCCTCGTGCTCATCCGTTTTTGACTTCCTTAGTTTAACATATTCTTAACAGGAATGCAAACGGTTGCGTGTATTTTTTCGAATTTTTTTCAAAAAAATTTTTCATCATGTTCAAAACGCCGATTTACCCGTGCATTTTCACCGAAACTGTCCATTTTCGAACACTTATCCCCGGCGTTAGAGCGACTTGGTCGCGACGATATTGACGTCCGTACCGAGAATGTGCTCCGCGAGGACCGCGCCGACCCTGACCGGGCTCTTCGCGGTGATGCCGTCGAGCAGCGCCATGCACTCGAACATTTTTTCCTTCGGGAGCGGCTTGTCGGTCTTTACCGGCAGGCGCGGCACCGCTGCGCCCTCTATCCTGACGGTCGAGGTGATGACGCGGACCGGGTGCTGAAGCTCGTTTCTGCCGTAGACCTCACCGCGCGGACAGCCGTTGCCCGTTACCTTATAGCCGTTTTCCTCATCTACCGAAAGGTGGCAGCCCTTGGGGCAGGTAATGCAGATAATGTTGGTCATGCCTGTTCCTCCTCAACCGATACCGTGACTGCGCCCTGTGCCTTTTCGAGCAGCACGCGCGGCAGCTTGATGTTTTCCATCTCGCCCTGCGCCATATGCTCGCGGCGGAAGGACGCGATCTGAGCGCCCGTTTCGTCCTTGACCGTGATGCGGCTCGCGCCGCAGATTGCGCGGACGCGGAAGAATACGTCTGCGCCCGTGAAGTCTGCGTCCATGCGGACGTGCTGCGGCACGGTGTAGCCGACGAGACTGCCGTTCCTGATGTCGAGCGTTCTGCCCTCGGCGGTCTGCTTTCCGGCGCAGTAAGCAGCGGCAGCCCTGCCGGCGCGCGCCGCCTCGGCGGTAACGAAGTCAACCAGATCGTGCACGTGCAGCACGTTGCCGCAGGCGAACACGCCCGGAATGGAGGTCTCCATGTTTTCGTAGACGACCGGGCCGTTGGTGCGCGGATCCATCTGAATATCCGCGCCACGGCTCAGCTCGTTCTCCGGGATAAGGCCGACCGACAGCAGGACCGTGTCGCAGTCGAAGGTCATCTCGGTGCCCGGAATCGGGCGGCGGTCCGGGCCGACCTCGGAAACAACGACGCGCTCGACGCGGTCCTTGCCCTGAATGTCCGAAACCGTATGGGAGAGATAAAGCGGAATGTCGAAGTCATTGAGGCACTGCACGATGTTGCGCGTCAGACCGCCGGAATACGGCATGACCTCGACGCAGGCGAGCACCTTCGCGCCCTCGAGCGTCATGCGGCGCGCCATGATAAGGCCGATGTCGCCCGAGCCGAGAATGACGACGCGCTTGCCGACCATGTAGCCCTCGATATTAAGGTAGCGCTGCGCCGCACCGGCGGTGAAAACGCCTGCCGGACGGGTGCCCGGGATAGCGATCGCGCCGCGGGTGCGCTCGCGGCAGCCCATGGCGAGGATAACGGCTCTGGCCTCGAGGTCCTCGTAGCCGCCCTCGGAGGAAACGATGTGAACGTGCTTGTCCGGGGTGATGTCGAGCACCATCGCGTCCAGACGGACGTCCACGCCGGTCTGTCCTACCATGTCGATAAAGCGGCCAGCATACTCCGGGCCGGTCAGCTCTTCCTTAAAATAGTGCAGACCGAAGCCGTTGTGGATGCACTGGTTGAGGATGCCGCCCAGCTCACGGTCGCGCTCGACGATGCAGATCGAGCGGCAGCCTGCTTCCCATGCGGCATTTGCAGCGGACAGGCCTGCCGGGCCGCCGCCGATAATCACGAGTTCATATTTCATGCCAGTGTGCCTCCCTTGGTGGTGCCGATCAGAATGTAAGTGCCGTCGCCGTCCTGCTGAATGTCGAGCGGACTGCATCCCAGCTCACGCGCGAGAATATCCAGCACGCGCGGACCGCAGAAGCCGCCCTGACAGCGGCCCATGCCCGAGCCTGCGCGGCGCTTGATGCCGTCGAGCGAGCAGGGCGGAATGGGAGAGTGGATAGCGGCGACGATCTCGCCCTCGGTGATGGTCTCGCAGCGGCAGATGACGCGGCCGTAGCGCGGGTCCTTCGCGATGAGAGCCGCCTTCTCCTCGTCGGAGAGGTGCTTGAAGCGGATCTGCTCGCGTCTGCCGTCCCAGCTTTCCTTCTTTTCGAACGTGATGCCCATGCTTTCGAGCAGCTCGGCCGCGTACTCCGCGATAGCCGGCGCGGCGGACAGACCGGGAGACTTGATACCGGCAATATGCAGCATACGCGGCATATTCTTCGCCGGGCGGATGATGAAGTCGCTTTCGCTCGTGTTGGCGCGGACGCCTGCAAAATTGCGGATGGACTGGCGGAAATCGACCGATGGAACGCTCTTCCGGCTGGTCTCCGCAACGAAATCCATGCCGGAAAGGGTGTTTTCCCTGCTGTCCGGCGCGGAAACATCGACTGCGTTCGGGCCGACGATCAGGTTGCCGTGCACGGTGGGCGAAACGAGGACGCCCTTGCCGAGCTTATTCGGGCACTGGAAGATAACGTGGCTGACCAGACTGCCGCTCGACTTATCGAGCAGGTAATATTCGCCGCGCGACGGCTGTGCCTCCCACTCGGCCGCGCCGGTCATGGCGCAGATGTCGCCGCCCCAGCCACCGGCGCAGTTGACGATAACGCGGGTCTCGCAGTCGCCGGATTTGGTATGCACGAGTACGTAGTCACCCTTGTCCTCGATGCCGGTCACTTCGCTGCGGAGTTTCAGCTCAACGCCGTTGCGGACAGCGGTCTCCGCCTCCGCGATGCACAGCCCCCACGGGTCGATGACGGCGGCGGAGGGCGCATAAAGCGCCGCGACAACGTTTTCCGCGAGGTTCGGCTCCATCTCGTGCGCCTCCTTCGCGTCGAGGATGCGCAGACCCGGCACGCCGTTGCGGACGCCGTTTTCGAGCAGGTGCTCGAGGTGCTGCTTCTGCTCCTCATCGAACGCCAGAACGAACGAGCCGATGCGCTTGTAGCCAACCGACAGGTCGCGGCACAGCTGCTCCATGACCTCCGAGCCGCGAACGTTCAGCTTCGCCATGAGCGTGCCGTACTCCGGGTCGTAGCCTGCGTGGACGATGGCGCTGTTGGCCTTGGTCGTGCCCATGGCAACGTCATTCTCGCGTTCGAGTACAAGTACGCGCAGCTTGTACTGCGAGAGCTTGTAGGCAAGCGATGCGCCGACCACGCCGCAGCCCACGATGGTTACATCATACATACTTTTCCCTCCGTTTTCCCAATAAAAAAAGCCAAAGCAACCACTCCGCAGCGCAAACGCTCTGCGGTAACGGCTTACTTTGACTCTAATCTCACAAGCAAACATACATATTCACTTTCGCTATTCTCAATATAGCACAGCTTCTGTCAGATTGCAAGGGATTTCTTTTGAGCAGAATCGCTAAAAGGGCGGCAAAAATTTTTACCTGCCGTTTCAGTGTGCCGATATTTTAGATGTCCCACAGCGCCGGGCTGGTCGTCGAAACCGCCTGCACGCCCGCCGAGAGCGCCGCGACGACGTCCTGCTTGTCCGCGAGCAGACCGCTTGCGATGATGGGCAGGCGAATCTGGTGGCTCAGGCGTTCGAGCACGCGCGGCATGGTCGCCGGAAGCAGGTCCACCGCGTCCGCGTTCGAGCTTTGGCGCAGCACGTTCTCGAACGAGAGCGAGTCGAACAGGAAAAAGCGCTGAATGGTCAGCAGGCCGAGCGCCTTGGCGCGGCGGATGATGTTCGGTCGGGTCGAAATGATGCCGTCCGCCTTTGTGTTCTGCGCGATGAAGTCCGCCGTGATGTCCCGCGCGGTCAGGCCCTCGATGAGGTCGGCGTGGACGAAAACGATCTTGCCCGCCTGCTTGACCCGCTCGACGTGCGAGGCGATGTCCAGAATCGTACCGTACAGAAAAAATACGGTCGTGCAGTCGCTCGCGATAGCCTTTTCGAGTCCCTCGTCGCTCTTGAGCGCCGCGATCACCGGACAGTCCTGAAGAGCGTCCAGAAACTTCTCTCTCTTGTGTTCCATTCTTGTATCCTCCATCGGTGCAGCTGCCGCCGCACCTCGTTTTTTCAAATCGGTGTCCTCATTATAGCATATCTCGCGGCAAAACCGCAACCCCCGGTGATGCTGCACAGACGGCGCTCCGTCCGGCAGGCGCAGCTCAGTTAATCTGCACAAATATCGTCCCGCTGATTGTACGTGCGGAAGGGTTGGTACTGCTTTTTCTTCGTCACCTTGCATAAAGTATATGTTCGTATTATGTTAGATTTGTGTAAAAAGTCAACTTCTTGCCATTTTTCACTTGCACGCCCCCGAAGAGCGTGCTATACTGAGGTCAAGGTTAAGGAATGTTGCTTGCAGAGAATTGAGTCAGGGTAACATGGGCATGCCTTTCCCGGAGAGGGAAAGAACTGTCGTGTTATATCTGGCTATTTTTTTGTCCTTTAGCTGCGGCGTTCCGACAAGAGTGGTTCGTTCCGGTCGATGAAGAGAGAGCATCCTGCCGGACGGGCGAGAGAAAAAAGGGGTGTAAGAATTCAATGTTCAAAATGCTCAATCCAAAACGCTTCTACCATGCGGTGGGCAGACGCAAGTTTCTTGAGTTTATCCTGCTGGCGGCGTTCATCCTGTTCTTCTACGGACCAATGATCAATATGCTGATGCTCGCCTTCGCAAACGAGTATCAGGCGCCGGCCATCCTTCCGCAGCAGTGGGGCTTCAAATGGTGGAGCTACGTATTCAGCCAGAAGAGCCTCGTCTCCTCGATCACGCAGTCCTTCATCGTTGCGATCATCACCACCGGTGTTTCCATGGTCCTGTGTATCCCGGCGGCGTACTCCATCGCACGCTTCAAGTATCCGGGTCGCAAGATGTTCATGCTCTCCTTCCTGCTGACCAACGCATTCCCGAAGCTCGGCATCTACACCTCCATCGCGGTCCTGTTCTACAAGTACAACCTGATGGGCACCTACACCGGCGTCGTCATCATCCACATGATCAACTCCATGATGTTCATGGTATGGCTCCCGTCGAGCGCGTTCCGCGCGGTGCACCGCCAGCAGGAGGAAGCGGCGCGTGACGTCGGCGCGGGCCCCATCCGCACCTTCTTCAAGGTAACGCTCCCGATGGCGATGCCCGGCATCTCGGTCGCAACGCTCTACACCTTCCTCGGTTCGATGGAAGAGGCACAGGGCACCATGCTCGTCGGCATGGCCAAGGTTCAGACCATGCCGGTCGCAATGTACGGCATCGTGCTCGACTCCTCGGCGGTCCAGATCGGCGCGGTATTCGCTATCCTGCTGATCATCCCGTCCGCACTCATGATCTTTGCAATGCGCAAGTACATCGGTCCGGAAGCAATCTCCGGCGGCTTCAAGATGAAATAACCCATCGAATTACAGGAGGATATATAACCCATGAGCGAACGTAAGATCAAGCTCCAGATCAAGGATATGACCAAGAAGTACGACAACGGCGACGGTGTCGAACACATCAACCTCGATATTTACGAAGGTGAGATCGTCACCTTCCTCGGCCCCTCCGGCTGCGGCAAGACCACCATTCTGCGCACCATCGGCGGCTTCCTCGACGTCACGAGCGGCGACATCACCATCGATGGTCAGTCCATCATCGGCCTGCCGCCCGAGAAACGCC
>UQVU01000041.1 GCA_900544475.1 uncultured Butyricicoccus sp. | reverse complement strand
GCCGAACATATAGCGCGCCACCAGCCGGGTGCGGGTGATAAAGACCGGGTATTTACTGCTGTCCAGCTCGAGGCCAATCCCCAGCGACGTTAAACCGGAGAAGCCCAGCGCCCCTCGCTGTTCGCCCAGATATGCAGTATGCGCCCCCTCCAGCACGTAGCGCAGCGGGTTGCCCAGCAGCGTCCAGTCAGCGATCGGCGCGCGGCGGCGCAGATACAGACCGAGATTCTCCGCGCTGGCCTCCCCCTGCACCACCTCGGCGCTGCTGCCGAAACTTTGCAGATGCATATAGGAGTAACGCAGCTCGGCATCAATATCCTGGGTGGCGGAGAAGCGTTCATAATCCAGCATCAGCGCTCCGCCGAGCCCCAATGCATTGAACCGACCGCCGTCGAGGAACTGCAGTTCGGCGTTGGTTTTTCGTTCAATTACCCAGCTGCCGAGGCGCGCATCGCTGGCCAGGGTGCCGAGCATCACATTGACGATCGGCCGCAGCACCAGGTTGCCGCCAAAGCGATCCCGGTGCAGCGAAAAATCCCAGCCGACGCCGCCGGTGGTGGTCAGGCTGTTCCACTTGGTGGGCACATTCCGCGTCTGTTCGCCATTGCTGACCACAAAACGCGGGTCGTAACGGCTGTAGCCCATCGTTCCTTCGAGATAGAGAGGAAACGACTCGCTCAGGGTCGCCCCGCCGCCAAACTGGGTAATGGCCAGGTTGTGTTTGTCGTTGCTCCCGGAGCCAATATTGAGATCGCTGGCGGTCACGTCGGGGACCACGGTATAGCTCATCAGGGTCAGAACAGCATCGGCACGCTGCTTGATGGCGTGACCGTTCGCCGCCAGCGTCGCCGGCGCAGAAAGAGAAACTACCGACAGGACAACGAGAAAACGCACCATGAGTCGCATGCCACCTCAGCCGCAGGCAAACAAGATTACCGCCCGAATCAGCAGGCAGGACTCTCCTGAGTATAGCCGGCGAGTCTGCCTGCGCATCAGACGGCGATAAATAGCGCCACCTCTATTCTGACCGCCCGGAATGGGCCGCTACGTTTTCCGACGGCAAGCGCGTTACCCGGTTGCGCCCGTCATTTTTCGCCGCATACAGCGCTTTATCGACGCGGTAAAACAGCTGATCAATCGCTTCGCCATCATGATGCTCGGCAACGCCAATGCTGACGGTGACCGACAGCGTCTGATATTCGCTGATCGCCTGACGGATCGCCTCCGCCACCATCAGCGCGCGGTCGATCGGCGAATGAGGCAAAAAGAGCAGAAACTCCTCGCCTCCCCAGCGATATATCTTATCTTCGCGGTCCACCGAGGTTTCCAGAATGCGGGAGATCACCAACAGGACTTCATCGCCTTTTTGATGACCGTGAATATCATTAATACTTTTGAAATGATCGATATCGATTAACAGCAGACAAAAACCATGGCCGATAAACGACGGCGCATCGACGAGCCGGTAAAATTCTCGGCGATTGAGCAATCCGGTTAGGGGATCGTGGGCGGCGGAAAATTCCAGCTCTTTTTTCAGATGCACTTCTTCGGTGATATCGTGAATGATGCATAACATCAGCCGGATATTATACAGCACCACCGGCCCGGCATAGGTTTGAACATGGCGCAGCGAGCCGTCAGCCAGAATATGAGTAAAATTAAGCGGCTTATGCCCGCCGGGCATATTGGCAATGTTATTCATAATAGGGATCACATCCCGGCCCAGGGTATTAATTTGCCAGGTATGTTTATTGCGCATTTCCTCATCGGAATAATGATAAAAGCGCAGTGCGGCAATATTGGCATCGACAATCAGGCCCTCTTTCTGAGGATCGATCAACAGCATCGGCGCGGTATTGGTCATAAAAAAGCGGGCAAAAAAGCCATTGTTACGCCGCTGGTAGCGGCGGGAGCCGGTATGAATCGACTGATTTTGCGCGAGCAGCTTCACCGCTTCGAATAACAGTAAGGTGCCGCTGTCCTCGGTCTCCACCAGGGTGGTTTTACAATATACCGACTGCAACCCTTTGGCGGTCTGCAGCGTCCAGACTTCAAATATCTCAGTCATCGCGTCGAGATAGCGCAGATAATGCTGCAGCTGCGTTTCCGGGCAGGTGGAATAGATACCGTTGCGCATCTCATTCAGCGACATATCGCCGCTCAGCGTCCGGGAAGCCTGATTGGCATAGACCACACACTCTGTAAAAGGATGGACTACCCAGATCGGCGTGCTTAATACATCAAAAACAGCCAGCTCTTTTAATAACATACAGGCCCCAAACCGACCCACTCCCGGCGCGGAACGGCACATTATTCAGTGCAGCCCTGACGCTGGCATAAAGTGATAGCAAAAAGTCATCGAGTAAACGTCATTACGCGCGTGCGCGGCAAGTATAGTCGGTTACAGGCCCAGCGACGCCCATCCGGAGCGACTTTGCGCACGGTTTAACCGACAAAGACGACACTGCCTTTATTATTAATTTTATTTCAATAGCATAGCAGCAATGCCAGAACAGGTAGTCGCTTTTGATCACAGACTGTGTATACCCGTCACACTTTACGCGGCAGGAACGCAGGCTTGTCCTGTGGCACGCAGATCGTCGCTGTTCTGCGCAGCGTTACCGTGATAGTTTCTATCATAACGCTCATTTTTAATGGTCATCACAGTGAAAAAATCCACCAGCAAAATCACGCTTTCCGACATTGCGCGTGAAGCTAACGTCGGCGTGGCCACCGTCGACCGGGTACTCAACAAGCGCGCGGCGGTGAAGGAATCGACCGCGTACCGCGTGCTGGAGGCCGCCCGGCGGCTGGGGTTTACGCTCGAACAGCCGCACTATCGCCTGGCCGCCGGCAAAGCGCCGGTTACCGTCAGAATGGGCTTTATTCTGCTGCAGGAGACCCACTCCTTCTACCCGCCGCTGGCAAGGGCGCTGGCAAGAGAGGCCGCGCCGTGGCTACCGGCAGGCGAGACACCGGCGATCCTGCATTTTGCCATTGATGCGGTGGAAGCAATGGCCCAGGCCATTCACCGGCTCAGCGATGAGGTGGAGGTGCTCGGCCTGGTGGCGCTGGATCACCCGCTGATTCGCCATGCGGTGGGCCGGGCCGCCGCCCGCGGCGTTCGCGTATTCACTCTACTTTCAGATCTGTCGGTTCCCCAGCGCAGCGGCTATATCGGCCTCGATAACCAAAAAGCCGGGCGCACCGCCGCCTGGTTTATCGACCGCTTATGCCGTGGCGAAGGCGAAATAGCCATTATCATTGGCGATAATCGTTTTACCTGTCAGGAAAGCTGTGAGATCAGCTTCCGCTCCTGCCTGCGTGAGCAGGGTAAAGGGCAGCAGATCCTCGAGCCGGTTCGCAGCCACGAACGGGCGGATGTCGCCAGAAGCGTAACGGAAAAGCTGCTCAGCCAGTACCCGGCCCTGCAGGCGATCTATGCTCCCTGCGCGCGGCAGGGGAAGTCAAAGCTGCGTCGCGTTCCGGCGAAATACTCGTCCAGCTGACGGAAAACGAGCGCCGTCAGCGCGTTCTCCTCGCTCTCTGCGGCGTCCTCCTCGGCTTTCCGCAGGGAAACGACCTCGCCGTCCTCGTACTCCAGCTGAAGCGCTCCCACGGGGGAGCGATAGATTGCGGTTCCTTTCATAGCTCAATGCTCCTTTCGGGTGCTTCCATTATAGCACAGTTTCGCGAAGAATGGGGAAATGAGCAGAAAAAACGCGGCAGAAACGCGAAAACCGCGCACCGGACGGCGGCGTGTTCTGAAAAACGCCCTCTCCGCATAGAGTGGAGCGATGAAGCATCATCGGTCAGGGGGCGATAACGGTGAAAGGCCTGCCGGAAGAAAGAACGCTTGCGCTCGCGCGGTACATCGTCGAGAGCGGTGCGACCGTGCGTCAGGCGGCCGCGAAGTTCGGCGTGTCCAAGTCAACCGTACACAAGGACATCACGGCGCGGCTCAGGCGGCAGAACGCCGTCCTGTATGCCGAAGTGCAGGCGGTTCTGCTGCGCAACAAGCGCGAACGGCACATCCGCGGCGGGGACGCGACGCGCCGCAAATACCGCGAGGAGAAGCAAAAGAAAACCGGCTCTCCCAGAGGAAAGCCGGATAAAGGTTCGGTAAACCGGTGAATCAAAGCATACCGAGCTCGCGGGCGCACGCGCTGCAAACGTTCTTGCCCTTGAAGTTGACGATATCCTTTGCGTTGCCGCAGAAGATGCAGGACGGCTCGTACTTGCGGAGGATGATGCTGTCGCCATCCACGTAGATTTCGAGCGAGTCCTTGACGTCAATGCCCATAGTGCGGCGCAGTTCGATCGGGAGAACGATTCGTCCGAGCTCATCGACCTTGCGTACAATACCGGTAGATTTCATGTTAAACACTCCTTCATTTCTTATTCCTTATCTATACACGATCCCCGTGAGGGGATTTCGCGCCAAGGGGGGACAGCATCGTGCTGAACGTGTTGTGGGCGGCGTTTTTCGCGCTCGCCTTTGTGTGCGGCGCCGCAAACGGGCGTCTTGGCGAGGTTTCCGCTGCGCTGACCGAGGGCGCCGCCGGAGCGGTGACGCTGGCTATCAGCATCGCGGGCCTGATGTGCTTTTGGAGCGGCATCATGGAGGTGATGCAGCAGAGCGGCCTAACGGCGGTCATTGCGCGTCGGCTGCTGCCGGTGCTGCGTCCGCTGTTCGGAAAGAAAGCAGCCGAGGACAGCGAAGCCATGCAGGCGGTGAGCGCAAACGTGACGGCAAATCTATTGGGGTTATCTAACGCCGCGACGCCATTGGGACTGCGTGCGGCCTCACGGCTGCACAAAATATCCGGCAGCGAAGGGGCGTCGGACGCGGTGCTGACGCTGATGGTGCTGAATTCCGCCTCCATACAGCTCGTGCCGTCCACAGTCGCTGCGGTTCGCGCGGCCTGCGGAGCGAAGGCGCCGTTTGATATAATGCTGCCGGTGTGGGGCGCTTCCGCCGTGTCGGTCGCTGTCGCGCTCCTGCTGTGCAGGGTCGGACGGGCGTTTTTTTCGCCGGGCGAAAGCGGGAAAAGACGATAACGTGACGCATACAGGAGCACCACATACGAAAGTATGAAATGTGCCGCAGCGCACAAAAAAAGACCCTGCATGGGAGCCGTGCAGAAATCTATGCTGTTTGCCTGATAAAATCTGCTTCTGCCGTCCGTAAAGAAAGGGGGGGGAGGTCCTTGCAAACCATGCAGGCGGCTGTCGTGCCGCTTCTGCTCGCGTTCATAGGGGTGTACGCTGTATACCGAGGTGTGAACGTATTTACGGTCTTTGCGGATGGTGCCCGCAAAGGATTACAGACAGCGGTCGGCATTCTTCCAACGATGGTCGGAATGCTGACTGCGGTTTATATGCTGCGTGCGTCCGGCGCGATAGACCTCATGTCCGGGCTGCTGAGCCCGGTGTTCGGCCTGCTCGGCATTCCAAAGGAATGCGTGCCGCTCGCCCTTCTCAAGCCGATCAGCGGCGGGGGAGGACTGGCGCTCGGAAGCGAACTGATTCGCAGCGCGGGCGCGGACAGTTACGTCGGCCGTGTCGCGGCGGTCATGCTCGGCTCATCCGAAACAAGCATCTATACCATCAGTCTGTACGCCGGGCATCTCGGTCTGCGAGAAACCCGTTACGCAATTCCGGCAGCATTATGCGCAGATTTGGCAGCGTTTGCGGCCTCTGCGGCATTAACAGATAAGTTTTTCCCAATTTGTTAATATTATAACGCATTACTGGAAGAAATACCATACATTTTATTCAAATTTGTGTACAGTAACAAAGAGCGTTGATAATTTTTATACATAGAGGAAAAAATGACGAGAAAACTTTATCAAAAAACAAAAAGACCGCTGTGCATTGTGCAAAGCGGGCTTGTGTTTGTGTCAATAAAATACAGAAACTGACTTTACTTGACGATTTCCTTGCCGAACGGGCCGTCGTACTCGAAGAAGCCCTTGCCGGTCTTGACGCCGAGCCAGCCGGCGCGAACCATCTTGCGCATCAGCGGATGCGGACGGTACTTCGGGTCGCCGGTCTCGTGATACAGAGTTTCCATGATAGCGAGGTTTACGTCGTGGCCAACCAGGTCAGCGGTGTGCAGCGGACCGGACTTCATACCGGCGCCGAGCTGCATAGCAACGTCGATGTCAGCCGGGGAAGCGATGCCGTCAGCAACGATACCCATAGCCTCGTTCATCATCGGGATGAGGATGCGGTTTACGACGAAGCCCGGGCCCTCGTGAACAGCAACCGGAGTCTTGCCCAGAGAAGTCATCAGGTCGAATGCCTTCTGGAAGGTTTCGTCCGAGGTCTGAAGGGCGCGGATAACCTCAACCAGCTTCATGATCTGAGCCGGGTTGAAGAAGTGGCAGCCGATGAACTTGTCCGAACGGTGCGGAATGCAAGCCGCCATCTCGGTAACGGACAGGGCGGAGGTGTTGGAAGCGAAGATGGTGTGCTCCGGGCAGATCTTGTCCAGATCTTCGAGCAGATCCTTCTTCAGGTCCATGCGCTCCAGAATAACTTCCATGACGAAGTCGGCGTCGGCAGCAGCGTTGCGGTCTACCGAGGTCTTGAGGGAAGCGAGCAGCTCGTCCTTGCGCTCCTCGGTCATCTTGCCCTTCTTTACGAGAAACTCGTAGTCATGGGTGATGACGGTCTTGCCGCGCTCGGTGAACTCCGGCTTGATATCGATCATGGTGACGTCATGGCCAGCGTTCAGGAAAACTTCCGTAATGCGTGCGCCCATATTGCCTGCGCCGAATACACATACTTTCATGTTAAATAAAACCTCTCTCTTACTCACTCAGCGGTTGTTATTTTGATTTCTGCAAAATAAATGCAGAAGGGGAGCGCATACGGCTCCCCGCTGCGATGTACAAGGAAAAATTACTTGTTAGAGAACTGCTTAGCCGGCTTGTCGCGGTTCTTGTCGAGGAAGTAAGCCATGCCGTACTTCTGGTCCTCGGTAGCGAAGCACTGTGCGAAAACGTTGCCCTCGAACTTCAGAGCGGAGTTCAGGTCAACCTGCTGGCCGACATTGACAGCTTCCTTAACGAGCGAAACAGCGATCGGAGCCTGAGCTGCGATCTCCTCAGCGAGCTTTACAGCCTCGTCAACGAGGTTCTCGAGCGGATAAACGTAGTTTACAAGACCCATGTCCAGAGCGTCCTGAGCGGAGTAGTTGCCGCGTGCGGTGTAGAGCATTTCCTTAGCCTTGCCCACGCCTACGAAGCGAGCCAGACGCTGGGTGCCGCCGCAGCCCGGGGTGATGCCCAGACCAACTTCCGGCTGGCCGAAGGTAGCGTTCTCGGAAGCAAGACGGATGTCGCAGGACATAGCCAGCTCGCAGCCGCCGCCGAGGCAGAAGCCGTTGATAGCAGCGATAACCGGACGCTTGAAGTTCTCGATCTTCCAGCATACGCGGTTGGACTCGTTGCCGAACAGCTTGCCTTCCTCGCAGGTCTTGGTAGCCATCTCGGAGATGTCAGCGCCTGCAACGAAGGAGTTAACGGTCTTGCCCTTCTTGTTGACGGTGGAAGAACCGGTCAGAACGACAGCGTAAACGTTGTCCAGATCCTTAGCCAGCTCGTCGAATGCTTCCTCGAGCTGAGCGTACATATCGGTGGACAGTGCGTTCATAGCCTTCATATGCTCGATCTTAACGATCGCTACATGGCCCTTTTTTTCGATTACTACGTCAGTCATTTTTAAGACTTCCTTTCAGAATATGTTCCCTGAGCGGATACACTCAAGGAGAAACCCCAAGCGGCGGTTCTCAAACACGCAAAGCGTGTTTGCAGTCAAATAGAACAGGAACTCGTTCCTGTTCGAAAAAACGCGGGGCGTGTACCTGCGTTTTTTCTCCTCGACCCAGCCGCCTTGGGCGGCGTCCGGGGGTATCCGAAATCAGTTTCTACTGGAACTGGTTTCGGTATATAGGGGGTACTGGGTACCCCCTATAATTTACTTGCACAATTCGTCGCGCTCGACGATGATAGCTTCGCCCATACCGCCGCCGATGCACATGGTAGCCAGACCGATGGTCAGGTCGCGCTTGATCATTTCGTAGATCAGGGTGGTGGTGATACGGCAGCCTGCTGCGCCAATCGGGTGGCCCAGAGCGATTGCGCCGCCGTTTACGTTAACCTTGTCCATATCAAAGCCAAGCTCGCGGTTAACAGCAGCAGCCTGTGCAGCAAATGCCTCGTTGGACTCGATGAGGTCGAGATCAGCAACGGTCAGACCTGCACGGGACAGAGCCTGACGGGTGGACTCGATCGGGCCTACGCCCATGATGGACGGGTCGCAGCCGACAGAACCCCAGGCACGAACCTTAGCCAGCGGCTTGAGGCCGTTTGCCTTGACGAACTCCTCGGAAGCGATGATCATAGCAGCGCCTGCATCGTTGATGCCGGAAGCGTTGCCTGCGGTAACCGTGCCGCCGTCCTTCTTGAACGCCGGGCGCAGCTTGCCGAGGATCTCGAGAGTGGTGTTCGGCTTTACGTGCTCATCGGTATCGAAGATAACGGTTTCCTTCTTCTTCTTGACTTCGATCGGAACGATCTCGTCCTTGAAGCGGCCGTTAGCGATAGCGGCAGCAGCCTTCTGCTGGGAAGCGAGAGCGATCTCGTCCTGCATCTGACGGGTGATGCCGTACTTTTCAGCTACGTTTTCAGCGGTGATGCCCATGTGATACTGGTTGAATACATCAAATACGCCGTCGTATACCATCATATCGACCAGCTTCTTGTCGCCCATGCGAGCACCCCAGCGGGTATCGCGGGAGATGTACGGAGCACCGGACATGGACTCGCAGCCGCCTACCAGCATCATCTTGTTCTCGCCGGAACGGATGATCTGGGTGCCGAGGGAGATGGCACGCATGGAGGAAGCGCAAACCTTGTTCAGGGTCATAGCCGGGGTGGTGATCGGCAGACCGGACTTCAGGCAAACCTGACGTGCTACGTTCTGGCCTACGCCGCCCTGCAGTACCTGACCGAACAGAACCTCGTCGATTGCTTCCTTGTCAACGCCTGCACGCTCGATAGCTGCCTTTGCAGCAGCGGTGCCAAGCTCGGAGGAGTGTACATCGCGGAGGGTGCCGCCATAGGTGCCGATTGCGGTACGGGCAGCGGAACAGATGTAAACGTTCATTTAGCTGTTTCTCCTTTTCTACTGATGCGGCGAAAAAACTATGCCGCCGCACGGTGATGAAAACTCGATTGATTTCTGAGTTCGTTAATATTTTATCAAACTCTTGGGCAGAATGCAAGGGCAAATATTAAATTCATATAATTCGCATGAAAATAATATATGCCGCTTGCATATCATGCACAAAATGTAGCCGTTATTCGATGGTCAGACCCATCAGCTCTTCACGGAAGATGCGTGCATCCATCAGCTTGATGGTGCCGTCCGGCTGATAAGCGATCTTCGGCTCGAACTCCATCTGGTCGAGGATCTGGGTCTGAAGGTCGATGCCCGGAGCGATTTCGATGAGGGTTACGCCTTCCGGACGCAGCTCGAATACGCAGCGCTCGGTGATGTACAGAACCGGCTGATGAACCTCGTTCGCGTAATCGCCGGAGAAGGTGATGTGCTCAACCTGGTTTACGAACTTCTTCTTAGCGCCCTCCTGAGTGATGACGAGCTTGCCGTCCTTGCACTCGGTCTTGAGGCCCTTCGCGGTGAAGGTGCCGCAGTAAACGACCTTCTTCGCGTTCTGGGTGATGTCGATGAAGCCGCCTGCAACTGCCAGACGGGTGCCGAACTTGGAAACGTTCAGGTCGCCGTTCGGAGCGGTCTCAGCCAGACCGAGGAACGCAACGTCAAGGCCGCCGCCCTGATAGAAGTCGAACTGTACGTTGTGCGGGATGATGCACATTGCGTTTGCAGCAGCGCCGAACTGGGTGCCGCCGTACGGAACGCCGGCGATAGAGCCTGCCTCAACGGTCAGGGTCATGTTGTCGGAAATGCCTTCCTCAGCTGCAACGTTAGCGATCTTCTCCGGTGCGCCGGTGCCGAGGTTTACGATAGCGTCCTTCGGCAGCTCCATAGCTGCACGGCGGGCGATGATCTTCTTAGCGTCCATCGGGATCGGCGGGATAGCGTCGACCGGGATGCGGAACTCGCCGGTCAGAGCGCCGTCATACGGCATACCGAGGCACTGCATGTTCTCCTCATCGGTACCGATGACAACGGAGTCTACGTAAATGCCCGGGATAGCGACCAGCTTCGGGTCGAGAGAGCCGCCCTGAACGATCTTCTCTACCTGAACGATGACCTTGCCGCCGGAGTTCTTGCAGGCCTGAGCCATAGCAGTTACGTCCAGAGGGCCGATCTCGCGATGTACGGTGCAGTTGCCGTACTCATCGCAGTAGGAAGCGCGCAGGAATACAACGTTGATCGGGAAGCCCTTGTAGAGCAGGCGCTCCTGGCCCTCGATGTTGACGACCTTTACGAGGTCTTCCTTGGTAACGTCGTTGAGCTTGCCGCCGCCGTTGCGCGGGTCAGCGAAGGTCTTCAGACCGACGTGGGTGATGGTGCCGATGTTGTGAGCGGCAATATCACGGTACATATGAGAAATGACGCCCTGCGGCAGGTTGTAAGCCTCGATCTTGTTGTTCAGAGCCAGCTCGCCCAGACGGGGAGCACGGTCCCAGTGGCCGCCGATAACGCGCTTGACCATGCCTTCGTGACCGTAGTGGTCGCCGCCGGTACCGTCGCGGTGGCCCTGACCTGCTGCGAAGAACAGGGTCAGATCCTTCGGATGACCGGTCTCCAGAAAACGCTTCTCAAGAGCCTTGGACAGGGTCTCCGGGCACGCACAGGATACGAAACCGCCGGTAGCGATGGTGTCGCCGTCCTGAACCTTGAGAGCGGCCTCCTCTGCGGAGATAATGCTTACTTTCTTCATGTTAATCTCCTCCTAAATGTTAATGCAATCCTGACCGGGCAGGGGGAAGGAAAACCTCCTGCGGTCATAGCGCCGCCGGCTTTTACCGGGCGGCAGATGACGCGATGGCGCGGATCTCGTCGATCGCGCTCTGCGTTTCGCCCTTCGAGGTGATGACGATGCGGTGCGCGGCGTCGATCTCTTCGTAGAGATACGGGCAGCCGGTGCAGCCGCGGACGATGAGCAGCGCGTCATAATGCACGCCGTCCTCCGGCAGGGAGAACGATGCGACATCGGAAAGGGCGGCACGCACGGACGCATAGCATTCGCCGCGGTCGTGGCGCGGATTGCAGCCGCCGCAGAACTTCACGGTACAGCGTAACATGCGCTTTGAACCCCCTTTCTGCTGTATCGCAAACATAGGCACTCACGGTTTCAAGTGCCATGAGTGCCTATGAATTGCTCAGAATTACTGGATGCGAGCGATCTTCTTAGCCAGTTCCTTCTTCATTTCGAGGTTGGACTGACGGGCAATCATGATACGCTGAGCCTGCGGGGAACCTGCGCCGTGCATGGACTCGGGCAGATAGCCGACAGCTGCGGTACCCATGGTCATGTTCTCGATCAGACGCAGCAGACGCATACGGTCCTCGGTCGGAACGGAAGCAACGCCCTTGAGGTACTTCTCGATGTAGGGCTTGAGAGCCGGGTTGCGGTAGTCAGCCTCGGACGGCTGGGTAACCATCAGGCCGCCTGCCAGATCCTGTGCCAGACGAGCGATCTCATACGGGAAGCGGGTGACATTCTGCTTGCAGACGTTTGCCAGCAGCAGGTCGATCAGGTAGTTGCCGGACTTGGTCTTGGTGCCCTGAGAAGAGCAAGCAATACCGCAGCAGTACAGGGTCTCGTTCAGATGAGTCATCTCGATGAGCTTGTCCTTGACGTGGGAAGCCTTGGAGGAGCCTGCCATGTCGCCTGCCAGAGCGGTAGCGCCGATCAGAACGTCGCCTACGCCGACCTTGCAGCCGCCGTAAGACTGACGGTGATAGCCTGCGAAACGCTCTACGATCATGCCGGCAAACTTAACTTCGCCGTTGAGGAAGATGCGGTCGTTCGGAACGAATACGCGGTCGAAGATAACGAGAACTTCGTGGCCGCCGTATACCTTGTTGCCAACGTCGATGTCGTTGTACTCCTCGAGCTTGCGGGTGTCGCAGGACTGACGGCCGTAGATCAGGGTGATGCCCTCAGCGTCGGTCGGTACCGCGAAGGAGATCGCGTAGTCCTCGTCGCCCTCACGCATGGAGATGGTCGGCATGACCAGAACTTCGTGAGAGTTTACGAAGCCGGTCTGGTGAGCCTTCGCGCCGGTAACGTAAACGCCGTCCGGGGTGCGCTCAACAACGTGCAGGAACAGATCCGGGTCAGCCTGCTTGGACGGAGCCAGAGAGCGGTCGCCCTTAACGTCGGTCATAGCGCCGTCAACTGCGAGATCCTCGTCCTGTACGCGGGTCAGGAACTTGAGGAAGTTCTCGTGGTACTTGGTGCCGCAAGCCTCGTCGATCTCGTAGGTGGAGGAGAATACAGCGTTCATAGCGTCCATGCCTACGCAGCGCTGGAAGCATGCTGCGGTCTTCTGGCCGAGCAGACGCTGCATCTTGACCTTCTTGATCAGGTCGTCGGTGGACTGATGCATGTGGGTGAATCGGTTGATCTTCTTGCCGGAGATGTGGGAAGTAGCGGTCATCAGATCTTCGTACTGCGGGTCCTCTGCCAGCTCGTAGGTAGCGGCGAAGGAGTTGAGCGACGGGCGGATAACCGGGTCGTCAACCGGGTTCTCGATCTTCTTGCCGAACATGTAAAGGTTCAGATGCAGCTTGCGAAGAGACTCAATATACTGCTCTTTGGTCATCATAGCGTTTGGTATCCTTTCTTTTTTGGTTTTCGGTGCAGCCGCTATGGACGCACCGGACAGGAACGCAGCCTGTGAAAACAGGCCGAAAAAACGAAAACAGGGCAGGGAGGCGGGGCTCCCCGCCCTATCAGACGTTTAGTTCGCTTATTACGCCTTTAAGCGTTCGCTTAGAAGCACTCCTTGTAAACGCGCTCGCTGAGCTCGATGCTCCACGGACGGTAGGAGTTGGTGATCAGACGCTGCTGGTTTGCATCAACGGACAGAGCGAATGCCTTGACATCCTCTTCCTTGAAGCCGTACTCATGCAGCGGCTTGAGCGGCAGAACCTTCTCGAGGGTTACGTTCAGGGTGCGCAGAGCGTCGTCCTTGGTGCAGCCGAGGCAGCGAGCAACGATCTCCTTGAACTTGCCCAGCTCGCCAGCCGGCTCGTACTCGTCGTACATCTCGAGGATCTTGCCGAACAGAGCGTAGTTGGACTCGCCGTGCGGAACGTGGTAGGTGCCGCCGAGCGGGAAGGACATGCCGTGTACGGTAGCGCAGCCAGCCTTCAGGAAAGCGATGCCTGCGAACAGGGAAGCGTGAACGAACTCGCCGAGGTAATCGATGCGAGCGTCCGGGCCTTCCAGAGCGATGCGGCGGAAGCCCTCGAGGATCATCTCCATAGCCTTTACGGAGAACATCTCGGAGGTAACGGTCTTACGATGCGGAGAGAGGAAAGACTCGGTAGCGTGGATCAGAGCATCGATAGCGGATGCTGCAAACGGCTTGTACGGCAGGGTCTTGAGCAGGTCCGGAACCAGGCATACCTTGTTCGGGATGATGTCGTCGGAAACCAGACCCAGCTTGGTGTCGCCGCCGGTCAGCTTGCCGTCCTTCTCGTCCTTGACGATAGCAACGGAAATGTTGGTGACCTCGGAACCGGTGCCGCAGGTGGTCGGGATAGCGATAACTTCCTTCTCGTGTACAACAGGCTCGCGCTTGAAGTACAGCTCATGTACGGAGGACGGGCGCTTGCAGCCGAGCAGCTTGCAAAGGTCCATGATTGCGCCGCCGCCTACTGCGATTACGCGGTCGTAGGAGTCGTACGGAATTGCTTCGTACATGGTCTCGATCATAGCCTCGCTCGGCTCGCCTGCGCCGAACGTCTCCTGGAATACGAAGTTGCTCTTCAGACCGAGCTTCTCCATGAACGGCTTGTAAATGAACTCGTTGGTCAGAACGACGTCGCGCTCGCCAAGCTGAAACTCCTCTGCAAATGCATCGAAAGTATCAAACTTGTAAATAGTCGGGGCGATGACGATCTCTCTCTTGTCCTTCATCAGGGACGCGCTGAAAGCATCCATAGCCATAGTTGAACATCTCCAATCAAAAATTTTATAAAAGGCCATGCGGGCTTTTTATCATAGGTTTATGCGGGGCATGAATCTCTCTGTGCCTCGCGGTATCGGGAGCCTCGCTCCTGTAC
>UQVU01000040.1 GCA_900544475.1 uncultured Butyricicoccus sp. | reverse complement strand
CTCGTCGGCATCCTGCTCGGCCCGCACTGCCTGAATCTGCTCGTCGACTCGATTTTGTCAATTTCGGCCGACCTCCGGCAGATGGCGCTCATCATCATTCTCATCAAGGCCGGTCTGTCGCTCGACCTCTCCGACCTCCGTCAGGTTGGACGCCCGGCGGTGCTGCTGTCCTGCCTGCCTGCGACCTGCGAGCTTGCCGGGTATGTTCTGCTTGCGCCATACCTGCTCGGCGTCAGCCGCATCGAGGCCGCCGTTATGGGCGCAGTTCTCGCGGCGGTTTCGCCTGCGGTCGTTGTACCGCGCATGGTTTCGTTGATGGAAAACCGCTGGGGCACGGCGAAAAGCATTCCGCAGATGATTCTCGCGGGCGCGTCCTGCGACGACATTTACGTTATCGTGCTGTTCACTACCTTCACCGGCATCGCGCAGGGCGGCAGCGCGAAGGTCTCGGATTTTCTGAATATACCGGTCTCGGTGCTGCTCGGCATTCTGGTCGGCGCGATTGTGGGATATATACTATCCTGCTTTTTTGAGACGATTTTCAGGCACGGATACCGGTTGCGCGGCAGTCTGAAAGTCATTATTATACTGAGTGTATCCTTCCTGCTTGTCGCGCTGGAAAACGCGCTCAAGGGGCGTCTCGCGGTCTCCGGTCTGCTCGCCGTAACGAGCATGGCGTGCGTTCTGGCGCGTCGGATGCCGGGGAACGTCCGCACACGCCTCAGCGAGAAATTCGGCAAGCTGTGGCTTGCGGCGGAGCTTCTGCTGTTCGTTCTGGTGGGCGCGGCGGTCGATATCCGCTACACCGCAGAGGCCGGCTTTGCGGCCGTGCTGATGATTTTCGCGGCGCTTGTTTTCCGCGCGGTCGGCGTTATCCTGTGCCTTGCAGGCACGAAGCTCGACCGAAAGGAGCGGCTGTTCTGCGTGATTGCCTATCTGCCCAAGGCGACCGTTCAGGCGGCCATCGGCTCGGTGCCGCTCGCGCTCGGCCTGCCGTGCGGCGAAATCGTGCTTTCCGTTGCGGTGCTCGCCATCCTGATTACCGCGCCCCTCGGCGCCTTCGGCATGGATATGACTTATCGGAAGCTGCTTTCCCATGAGAGCGGGGAAGAACAACAGGCTTGACAAACGCCTTGCAGGAGGTCTATACTTACAGAGAAGCAAGGGTGCCGCCGTGAGCGGCTGAGAGGGAATACCCCCAACCTTTTGAACCTGTTGGCTAAGACCATCGTAGGGAGCTGTCGCATCGGAATATCAATGCCGCGGTTTTCGTTGAAGAATGAGGACCGCGGTTTTTTTATGGAAATACCAACGCAGAAAACGGGCGCAGTTTGACCGAACCGCCCGGGAAAAGAGGAAAAAGCATGAAAAAAGTGCTGACAATCGCGGGTTCGGACTGCTCCGGCGGTGCAGGCGTGCAGGCCGACCTGAAAACCATGGCGGCGCACGGCGTATTCGGTATGAGCGTTATCGTGTCGGTCGTTGCCGAGAACACCGCGCGTGTGATTGACATTCAGGACATCAGTCCGAAGATGATCGAGGAGCAGATCGACGCCGTATTCGAGGACATCGTGCCCGATGCGGTCAAAATCGGTATGCTGTCCTCGCCCGCGTGCATGAAGGCGGTGGCCGACAAGCTGCGGCAGTATCACCCGGCGAACGTTGTCATCGACCCCGTAATGTTCGCGAAAAACGGCGATGCGCTCATGGACCCGGCGTCTGTCGGTGCGCTCATCGAGACCGTTCTGCCGTTTGCCGATGTGCTGACGCCCAACGTGCCGGAAGCGCAGTATCTCGCAGATATGGAGATTCGCACGCCGGAGGACATGGAGCAGGCCGCACGCAAAATCGGTGCGCTCGGCTGCCGGAACGTTCTCGTCAAGGGCGGCAAGAACATCGAGGGTGCGGTAGACGTCCTGTTTGACGGCGAAATATGCCACCACCTCGAAATCGAGCAGCTCGACAGCACCTCGACCCACGGCACCGGCTGCACGCTGTCCTCCGCTATCGCGTCCAACCTCGCGCTCGGAAAGAGCGTTCCCGAGGCTGTCCGCCTTGCCAAGGAGTACGTGACCGACGCCATCCGTCGCGCGCCCGGTCTCGGACACGGCTGCGGCCCGCTTGACCATTTCTGCCGTATTTTTGATAGGAGTGACTTGAAATGAAAGGGAAAAATATCCGTAAACTGACCATCGCAGGCGTGCTCGTCGCTGTTGCCGTTGTAGGCAGCCTGTTTTCCGTTCCGGTTCTCGGCGCGAAGTGCTCGCCGGTGCAGCACATGGTAAATGTGCTCGGCGCAGTCCTGCTCGGTCCGGGCTACGCGGTCGGCATGGCGTTCGCCGCCGCGCTCATCCGCAATCTGCTCGGTCTCGGCAGCCTGCTTGCGTTCCCCGGCTCGATGATCGGCGCACTGCTGTGCGGCGTGGCCTACAAGCTGTGCCCGAAGCTCCCGGCCGCTTACGCCGGCGAGGTTTTCGGCACCGGCATTCTGGGCGGTCTGGCGTCCTATCCGATCGCCGCTGTCCTCATGGGCAACACCAAGGCGGCGCTCTTCACCTTCGTACCGAGCTTTCTGGTTTCGACCGCTGTCGGCGCAGCTATCTCGGTGCTCGTGCTGTCCGCGCTCAAGCGCACGCACGTTCTGGGCAGCCTTGAGGGAGCAGACCGTTGAGGGAACAGCTCAAAAAAGTAATTGAGAGCACGGTCTCGCACCGCCCGATGACGCATTGCATCACAAATCCGGTGACGGTCAACGACTGCGCGAACATCATTCTCGCGGCAGGCGGCACCGCCATCATGGCGCAGGACGAGCGCGAGGTCGAGGAGATCACCGCCCACGCGCAGTCGCTCGTGCTCAACATGGGCGCTGTCCGTGCGCAGGAGGCCATGCTTCGCGCAGCGCGGATGGCGAAAAAGCTCGGCCATCCGGTCATTCTCGACCCGGTCGCGGCCGGTGCAAGCCGCCTGCGCGGCGATATGTGCGCCCGGCTGCTCGCGGAGGGCCTGATTTCGGTCATCCGCGGCAACGCATCCGAGGTGCGGGCGCTGGCCGCCGGGGCAGGGCAGGAGAGCGGCGTAGAGGCAGACCTGCATGACCAAATCAACGAACACAATCTTGCAGAGTCCGCGGCATGGCTGCGCGACTTTGCCCGCCGCACCGGCACAGTGGTTCAGCTGACCGGCGCGATAGATGTTATTACCGATGGAAAACGCACTGCGGTACTTTCCGGCGGCAGCGAGCTGCTCCGCCGCATTACCGGCGCGGGGTGCATGCTCACCTCGCTCACCGGCGTGTACTGCGGCGCGGTTCCCGATAAATTACTGGAAGCCGCAGTCACGGCATCGGAGGTGATGAAGCATTGCGGAGAACAAGCCGAGGCGCGTGTGCGTAAAGAGATGGAGGGCACCGCTTCCTTTCGTACACGCCTGATCGACGCGGTAAGTCTGCTTGACGCGGAGGAAATCGCATCGAACGCCCGTCTGCAACTGCTGTAACGGGCGAAAAGTGCTGTCGGCGCACACGCCGTCAGTCTTAGGACACAAAAACAAACCATTCATTGGGGGTACCACCTTGAACAACACAACCACCGAAAGACTGCTCAAAGCGACGCAGGAGATCTGGGAAGGCTATCTGAAGCACCCGTTCGTCCGCGGTATTGCCGACGGCAGCCTCGCAATTCAAAAATTTCGTTTTTATCTGCTTCAGGACTACGTTTACCTGTTCGACTACGCGAAGGTATTCGCGCAGGGCGTTGTCAAGTCCCGCGACCCGGAGATCATGCGGGTGTTCGCAGGCTATGTCGCTGCCATTCTGGGCGGCGAGATGGAAATCCATCGCGGCTACATGAAGCGCCTTGACATTTCCGAGGAGGACGCCGCCCGCGTGCAGCCGTCGCTCTCGAACAGCTCGTACACCGCCTATATGCGTGCCGTTGCGGCCGAGGAAGGCCCGGCGGAGATCATGGCGGCCGTGCTGTCCTGTGCACTCAGCTACGAGTACATCGCAAAATGGATCGTCGCGAACTACCCGGACGCCGACAAGCACGAGTTCTACGGCGAATGGGTGCAGGGCTATGCCTCCGAAAGCTACGCCGCGGACAACCGCAAGCTCATCGCCTACATGGAGCGGCTCGCGGAGCATTACACCGAGGCGCAGCTTGCGCACCTGATCGACATTTTCGTTGCCTGCTCGCGCTACGAAGGAATGTTCTGGGACATGGCATGGAACGAGGAAATGTAAATGCTCGAGTTTCGTAACGTTACCTTTCAGTACGACATTGAGGACTTCAATATCATCGACGACCTCTCGTTTCATATCGAAAAAGGGGAGTTCGTTTCGGTCATCGGCCCGTCCGGCTGCGGCAAATCGACGATTTTCCGCCTGACGAACCAGCTTCTCGACCGCAAGAGCGGCGATATTCTGGTGGATGGCGAGAGCATCGACGGACGGCGCGGCTACTGCGGTTATATGCCGCAGCGCGACCTGCTGTTTCCGTGGCGCACGGTAAACGAAAATCTCCGTCTGCCGATGGAAATCCGCGGCGGCATTCCGCGCGCCGAGATGGACAGACGAACCGCCGAAACGCTTGAGCACGTAGGCCTCGCCGGCTGGGGCGACAAGCGTCCGGAGGAGCTTTCGGGCGGTATGCGGCAGCGCGCTGCGTTTGCGCGGACGCTGCTCACCGGCTCCGAGCTTCTGCTGCTCGACGAGCCGTTTTCCGCGCTCGACTTTCTGACGCGCATCACCATGCAGGAATGGCTGCTCGACCAGTGGGAGCACGACCACAAGACCGTGCTCTTCATCACGCACGACGTCGAGGAGGCGATTTTCCTGTCCGGCCGCGTACTCGTGGTCGAGGAAACGCCCATCCGGAAGCTGCATTCGTTCACGGTTCCCGCGCCCTATCCGCGCACCCGTGCGTGCCTTACCGACCCGAAGATGCTCGAACTGCGCGAAAATTTGATTTCGCTGCTGCGGCGGGAGGTGCAGGCATGAAAAAGAATGCAAATCTGCCCGTTCTGATTTTCACCTTTGCGCTGCTGATCATCTGGCAGGCCGGTGCGATGGGCATGAACGCCGCGTATATCCTGCCGTCGCCGACGCAGATTTTAGTCCGCCTGTGGGAGCTGCGTAAACCGCTTTTCACCGCGCATCTTCCGGCCACCATGCTGTGCACGGGTGTCGGTCTTGCAATTTCGGTCGCGCTCGGTCTGCTGCTTGCCATCGTCATGGACGCAAGCCCGGCGGCGGAGCGAATGCTCTATCCGCTCATTATCGCCTCGCAGACCATCCCGACGACGGCACTCGCACCGCTTTTCGTGCTCTGGTTCGGCTACACCATCTGGAGCAAGGTGCTCGTCACCGTGCTCATCACGTTCTTCCCGATTGCGATGACCGTGTTTGACGGCTTCCGCTCGGCCAAGACCGACATGGTGGATATGCTGAAAACGTTCGGCGCAGGACGCAAGGAGATTTTCCTCAAGCTCAAGCTCCCGGCGGCGCTGCCGTACTTTTTCTCGGCCATCAAGATGGCAATTCCGATGTCGATCATCGGCGCGGCCATCGGCGAATGGCTCGGCGCACAGGCGGGTCTCGGCTATTTCAGCCGCCGCATGATGACGCAGCTCGACGGCGCAGGCGTTTTCGCGCCTATCGTTCTGCTGAGCGCAGTCGCGATGATTGCGGTCGGTATCGTGTCGTGGCTTGAAAAGAAAATCGTTACGTGGCGAAGCAGCCTGTAAGGCTTACAGAACAGATAAAAACCTATTTTTGAACTATCTAAGGAGAAAATTACATATGAAAAAGCGAATTCTGGCACTTCTCGCGGCAGGCGCGCTGCTGCTGACCGGCTGCGGCGCACAGGGCGCTGCAAACAGCAATGCCGAAGCAGGCGGAGACGGCGGCGCGGAGGATAATCTGCACCATCTGACCGTTGTGCTCGACTGGTATCCGAATGCTCTGCACGCATTTCTGTATGAAGCACAGGAGAAGGGATACTTTGCTGAGCAGGGTCTGGATGTCGACATTCAGTCCCCGGCGGGCGTAAACGACGCCATGAGCATGGTAGCCGCCGGCAAGGCAGACATCGGCCTGTATTATCAGCAGGATGTCATCCAGGCGCGCGCTGAGCAGAACGTGCCGATCAAGTCGATCGGCGCTGTCGTGCAGGGCCCGCTCAACATTATCCTCTCGCTCAAGGAGAAGAATATCACCTCTCCGAAGGACCTTGAGGGCAAGACGGTCGGCTACGCCGGCACCGAGCTTTCCGAGGCGCTCGTGCGCAGCATCATGAAGCACTCCGGCGCAGACCCGGACAGCGTAAACCTCGTTGACGTCGGCTTCGACCTGATGAGCTCGATGACCACCGGCAACGTTGACGCTACCATCGGCTGTCTGGTCAACCACGAGGTGCCGCAGATGGAGAAAGGAGGCTTCGAGGTCAACTACTTCTTCCCGGACGATCACGGCGTTCCGAAGTACTACGAGGGCATTTTCCTTGCAAGCGACTCGATGATCGAGAACGAGCCGGACGTTCTGGCCGGTTTCCTGACCGCGTGCAGCAAGGGCTTCGAGGACTTCAAGAACAACACCGACGAGGTGCTTCAGGTTCTGCTCGACAATCAGGACGAGGCGAACTTCGCGCTCGATCCGGACGTAGAGAAGAAGTCCTGCGAGACGCTGCTCCCGCTCATGGAAACGGCTGACGCGAAGTTCCTTTCCCAGACCGAGGAGTGCTGGCAGGAGAACATCGACTGGATGTATGACGAGGGTCTGATCTCCACTAAGCCGGAGGTCTCCGACGTCATGACGGTCATCGCTTACTAAATTAAGGCAACACCGCAATGCAGCAGAAAACGGCATGGAGAAAAGCATCCATGCCGTTTTTTTGTCAGGTTCTGTTATCTGGCGGAGCCGTTGCAGCCGCTGCCATTGTTCGAGCGGCAGCCGCAGCCGGTCGATGCGCCGTTTACACCGGCGGCGCCGGTAAACAGGCAATCCGCACGCTCACCGCGCGGCGGGAAAAAGGCGTCGATGGGGAAGTCGAAGTTCGAGAATACCTCGCACGGGTCGGTTTCGCCGCCGATGTTGCTGTTCGAGCAGTCGCGGCGCGGCAGGCAGATGTCGTAGGCCGGCATGAGCAGCTGAATGTCGCGTTCGAGGCGGATGATGGAGAACTGGCCGAGGGTAACGAACAGCTGGTAGCCGTCGTTTGTCAGCACAAGCTCATCGCCGCCGAAGCACGAGCACAGCGGGCGAGGCACATCGCGAAGAGCACAGCAGCAGCAGTTACAGCTGGCTTCCGGCTCGACTACACGCGCGTCGAGCATGATGGGGTCTACGACCTCTACGACGGCTGTCGGGCGGTTGCTGTTCGGGCGCAGCTGTACGTCCGAGCCGTCCTCGATATAACGCGAGGAGAAGATGCGTGCGCCGCCCTCGCCGCCGAACAGCATAACGCGCTTGTCAAACACGGCCAGACCGTCGATGATACGCGGCCGGCCGACCGCGCAGCTGACCTCGCACTCGATGCGATAGAAGAAGCGGCTGTCAACGCTGTACAGACCGCGGTTGAACTGCACCGGCTCGACGTCGATCTTGACGCAGAGCAGGTCGGCCGCACGCGGCTTTACGGATGCGATGCCGCCGGAATTGAGCATATCCTGCGCCTCGCGCGTCAGGTAAACGCGGATGTCGCGCAGGCATTCCTTGCTGCGGCAGGAGTCGTAGACCTTGCTCGTGTGTACGCACACGGCCTCACGGAACGCGCCGCCGGATGCGGTTGCGCCGCCCTGATTGCTGAGAGGACCGGGGCAGCAGACTTTATCAGCCATGAAATATCCCTCCGGATCACATGATTTGCGCAGGCAGCGTTTCGGCGTTGCCGCCTGCATTATCAGTGTATTCCGGAGGGATTTTCTGCGTTACATTCTCAGATCGTCGTCGGTGACAAAAAATTCGTTATCCATTTCCATGCAGCGGCGGTCAAGCTCGGAAGTCGTGCCGAGCGTGCGGCGGACAGCCTCATAATCCGCCCGTGCACGGTGGTTTTCCTTGCCGGTGCGCACCGCGCGGATGAGCAGGTTCTTCGGGGTGTCGAGCGGCGAGATGTACTCCACGACCGAGACCTTGTAGCCTTCAGCCTCCAGCTTGAGCGCACGCATGCTGTCGGTCAGCACATCGTTGAAGCGCGCCTTGAATACGCCGTGGCGGGTGAGCGGCTCCAGACCGGGCAGGGTGTACTGGTCGAGCAGCTCCTTGTGGCAGCAGGGGACGCAGGCGATATATTTCGCCCGGCCGCGGATAGCCGTCGCGAGCGCAAGGTCGGTCGCGATGTCACAGGCATGGAGCGAAATGACGGCGGTGACGTTCTTCGGCGGCTGATAGACACGCAGGTCGGCGCACTGGAAGGTCATGTTGTGGTAGCCGAGGCGCTTCGCCATGGCGCGGCTCTCCTCGATGACGTGCTCGTTGATGTCCACGCCGATCACGCGGCAGCGGCGGTGCAGGACCTCGTGCAGGTAATAGTTCATGACAAAGCTGAGGTAGGACTTGCCGCACGCGCAGTCAAGCAGCACGATTTCGTCACTGTCGTCCTACTCGAACATCGGCGCGACCAGTTCAACGTAGTGGTCGATCTGGTTGTACTTGCGGATCATGTCGTTCTTCAGCTTGCCGTCTGCGGTCAGAATTCCGATCTCGCGCAGGAGCGCCGCCGCCTGATCGACGCGGATCAGGTACTGACGGCCGCTGTCGAGCAGAGGATTGGACGCAAGCGCCTTTTCCTCCTCGCTTGCCTCGCGCTCGGCCTGCTTCATCTGGACGCCGCGTGCGGTGACGGAGAGCGTTACGACTGCGCTGCGCTCGGTGTAGACGAGAACGCTCTCGTCGAACTTCTCGGCCTCGGACGCGAAGAACGCGCAGAACGATGCGGCATCCGTGTCCGAAACGCTGCCCTGAAAGCGCAGACGCCATGCGTCACCGTCGCGCGAAAGCTCCGCGTCAAACTTTTTCTTGCCTGAGGTGAACGTGCAGACCGCTTTCACGAAATAGTCGCGGTTCTTTGTCATTCGCGCCGAAATGCCGGTCAGCAGCAGCTTCAGCTTGACGGTATCGCCTTTCTGCATAGATAATCAGTCCCTTTCCGTATCGTGCCGCCCTGCGGCGGTAAATATTTGTCTGTTTTCTGTATTATAGTACCATACTTTAGCGGCGGTGCGCAATAAAAAACGTAAAAAAGGAGCGCAGACCGAAAAGTCTACACTCCCCAAAATATTCACTTTTTACCGCCACTGGAAGGTTGCCATGCCGTAGATATAGATAAAGGCAATGACGAGCGGCGCGACATACCGGAAAATCGGGCGCATCCACGGACGGATTTTCAGGCCCTTGCCGGTGTTCGCCTCCGCAACGAAGTTGTCCCAGCCCCAGCCGAATTTATTGCAGCAGAACAGTGTCAGCACGAGCGAGCCGAGAGGCAGGATGTTCGTCGAAACGATAAAGTCCCAAAGGTCGAGCCACGCCGTACCCTCTGCGAACGGCTGAAAATGCAGCACGCTGTAACCCAGCGCGGTCGTCAGCGCGAGCAGGAAAATGCCCGTGCCGCAAATGATGCAGCCCTTGGGGCGAGACCAGCCGGTCAGTTCGCGGACCATCGCCAGAATATTCTCGCACACACCGAGCACGGTGGACAGTGCGGCGAAAATCATGAACAGGAAGAACAGCGTACCCCAGATACGGCCGCCAGCCATGTGGTTGAACACGCTCGCCATCGTATCGAACAGCAGACTCGGGCCTGCGTTTACTTCCAGACCGTAGGTGGAGCAGGCCGGGAAGATGATAAAGCCGGCCAGAATGGCAACAAAGGTATCGAGCGCGATAACATTGACCGACTCACCCATCAGGGAATGATCCTTGTCGATGTAGCTGCCGAAAATCGCCATGCCGCCCATGCCGGTCGAGAGCGTAAAGAACGCCTGATTCATCGCACCGACAATGACCGAACCGTTGATTTTGGAGAAATCCGGCGTGAGGTAGAACGCCAGACCTTCCGCCGCGCCGTCAAGCAGGACGCTGTGCACCGCGAGCACGAGCATAAGCACGAGAAGGGCACTCATCATGTACTTCGTGATGCGCTCCAGCCCCTTCTGAATGTCGGTGCTCAGGATGAGGAAGGCTACTGCGACCGTGACAAAGAGGAAAATCACGTTGACCGAGGGGTTCGTGATCATTTCCGCAAAGCCGAATGAGCTGTTCTGACCGGTGAGGAACTTGACAAAGTAATAGATGATCCAGCCGGTCACAACGCTGTAAAACGCCATCAGTGCAATATTGCCGAGCAGGCAGATGCTGCCCCAGAGATGCCATTTCGTGCCCGGTTTTTCCAGCTTGCGGTACATCCGCACCGGACTGGTCTGCGCGGCCCGGCCGACCGAAAATTCCATGACCATGGCCGGAATGCCGAGCAGGATGAGGCACAGAATGTAGACCAGCATAAAGCTGCCGCCGCCGTTCTGGCCGCACATCCACGGAAATTTCCAGACGTTGCCGCAGCCGATCGCACAGCCGGCCGACAGCATGATGAAGCCCATACGGCTTCCAAGACGTTCGCGTTTCATTTTTTTCACACTTTCCGAAGAAGCCGAGCGCTTCCTCTCATAATACTCTTATAGTAAATAATACCCTGCAAAACAGCATTTGTAAAATTGATAATAGCATGGTATAATAACGAAAATATCGTTTATATGAAAGGGAAAGCACTATGGATCTCAATGTACTTCGGACGTTTGTCGCTGTGTGCGAATACTCCGGTTTTTCCGCCGCCGGGGAGAAACTCGGCTATACCCAGTCCACCGTGTCCTCGCAGATCAAACAGCTCGAAAAGGAGCTTGGCGCGACGCTGTTCGACCGGTTTTACCACCGCATTGTGCTGACGCAGGAGGGAAGCCGGGTGCTGCGGTACGCCCGTGATGTGCTTTCTGCGCAGGAAAAGCTGATGAATGACCTGCATCACGCGGAAAACGTGACCGGCGAGCTGCATCTTGCGATGTCGAGTTCGGTCTGCGCCCGGTATTTCGACGACGATTTCATCGACTTTCAGCGGCGCTTTCCCGAGGTCCGCCTGACCATCACAGAGGCGGATACCAAGCGGATGTTCAGTATGCTGCGCAAGAACGAGGCTGACCTCGTCTTTACTCTCGATACGCACATTTACGACCCGGAGTTCGAAATCTGCGCTGAGCAGGAGGAGCAGGTGCACTTCGTGGCGTCTGCCTCCAATCCGCTCACCGCGGCGGAGTCACTCCGGCTTTGCGACATCGTGCACGAGCCGTTCGTCCTGACCGAAAAGGGGATGAGCTACCGCCGCATTTTGGATGAACGTCTGGCGGCCCGTTCGGCGGCCATCACGCCGCTCATCGAGGTCGGCAACCCGACACAGCTTTGCAGCCTTGCGGCAAAAAGCGAGATGCTCGCGTTCCTGCCCGATTTCATCACGCGCAGTTTCGTTGAGACCGGCCGGCTTCGCTATCTGCCCGTGACCGACTGTGAGGTATCCGTCTGGACGCAGCTGCTCATTCACAAAAACAAGTGGCGCTCGCCCGCCTTACAGGCTTTAATTGATTTTTACAGAGAGCGTCTGACTTCGGCTTGATTTCTGCGCCCGGTTTTTCTATAATGAAAGCAGAATACCTCGGAAGGAACCGATTTTATGAAAAGTCTGGGAATTGACATCGGAACGACAACCATCAGCACGGCTGTTGTTGAAAACGGCGCCGTCATCGACAGCGAAACATGGGAAAACGGCTGCTTTCTGCCACCGAGCCTGCCGGGAGAGCGCGCGCAGGACATCGGCGCGATAGAAGAAACCGTAAACCGGGCGCTCGACGCGGCGCTTTTGCGGCACCCGGACCTCAAGCGCATCGGTGTGACCGGGCAGATGCACGGCATTCTGTATGTTGACCGCCGGGGCAACGCGCTCAGTCCGCTTTACACATGGCAGGACGCACGCGGCGACGCGCCGTGCGAAAAGAGCGCCGACGGTGCAAGCTGGAGCGAATATCTTTCCCGGGAGACCGGGCTCTCTGTGCCGACGGGGTATGGTTTCGTGACGCACGCTTACAACCTCGCGCACGGACTCGTGCCGCCCGAAACGGCGTATCTGTGTACCATCGGCGACTATATCGCCATGAAGCTGTGCGGTGGTGCTGCACCGGTCATGGCTGCCAGCAATGCCGCGAGCCTCGGCTTTTTCTCGCTGAAAACGCGGATGTTCGACTATGCGGCGCTGCGTCAGGTCGGCATCGACCCGATGGTTGCGCCGCCGATTGCCCTGACGCCGCTCATCGGCCGCTTCCGCAACACGGTCGGCGTTTCGGTTGCGATCGGTGACAATCAGGCGAGCTTTCTCGCCTCAGTCAAGGACCGCAACGCGGAAATGCTCGTCAACGTCGGCACCGGCAGTCAGTTTTCGGTATTTTCGGAGCGCTGCATGCAGGCAGAGGGACTGGAAACCCGTCCCATGCCGGGCGGCGGCTGGCTTCTGGTTGGCGCATCGCTCTGCGGCGGACGCGCGTATGCGCTGCTGGCTGAGTTTTTCGCGCAGACTGTACGCATGATGGGAAGCGAGCCGTCCGACGTCTACGGTGCGATGGAGCGGCTGCTGCGCAGCAGTCCCCGCCCGGAGAGCATTCCGGACGTCCTGCCCCTGTTTGAGGGCACGCGGCAGGACAGCAGCCGAACCGCCGCCATTACCGGTCTGACGGCGGAAAACTTTACGCCACTCCACCTCATCTGGGGCATGATGGAGGGCATGGCGCAGGAGCTTGCGCAGATGTACCGGGCGTATCTTGCGGCGGGCGGCTTACCCAGACAGCTGACCGGCTCGGGCGGCGGACTGCGGCGCAATCCGTTCCTCTGCGACTGCTTCTCGCGGGCGTTCGGCACGCCGATCACCTTGATAGAGGGCAGGGAAGAGGCTGCTGCCGGCGCAGCGCTTTTCGCGGCACAATAAAAACAGAGCGCAGTGCGCGGTTATTTTCCGTCTGCACTGCGCTCTTTTCTGTTTTTACTTGCGCTTGAAGCTCATGCAGTCGGTGCACTGATCCATCGAGGGAGCAGCTTCATGCGTGCCAACATGGATGCTGTCGAGGGCGCAGTATTCCGCGCTCGAGCAGTGGTTCGCGCACTGGTCAACGGTGCAGTGAATGGCGGTGTTGCAATGATTCTTGTCCATGAGAAGGACCTCCTTTTGAGATTTCCCGGTTAGTATGGCGGCTTCTCTGCGCTTTTATACCTCGAAAAACAAAAAAATGCCGCACCTCAGAAAATGAAGTGCGGCATAAAATGACAATTCAGACAAATACTGCACCAAGTGCGCGCATACAACATTATTTATCTGAACTGCTATAAACAGCGAAAATTAGAATTCGATCTTCTTTGCGATATAAGCGGCAACGTCCTCGATCTTGATGCGCTCCTGCTGCATCGTGTCGCGATCGCGGACGGTTACGCAGCCGTCCTGCTCGGTCTCGAAGTCAACGGTGACGCAGAACGGAGTACCGATTTCGTCCTCGCGGCGGTAGCGCTTGCCGATGGAGCCTGCGTCGTCGAAGTCAACCGGGAACTGCTTTGCCAGCTCATGCCAGATCGGCATAGCCTTGTCGGTCAGCTTCTTGGACAGCGGCAGTACAGCAGCCTTGAACGGAGCGAGAGCCGGATGCAGACGCAGAACAACGCGGACATCATCCTTGCCGTTCTTGTCCTGACCGACTACTTCCTCGTCGTATGCGTCAATGAGGAACGCCAGTGCAACGCGGTCAGCGCCGAGCGACGGCTCGATAACGTACGGGATGTACTTCTCGTTTGCTTCCTGATCGAAGTATTCCATGGAAACGCCCGAGGTCTTCTGGTGCTGGGTCAGGTCGAAGTCGGTGCGGTCTGCGATGCCCCACAGCTCGCCCCAGCCGAACGGGAACAGGAACTCGAAGTCGGTGGTCGCCTTGGAGTAGTGCGACAGCTCCTCCGGCTCGTGGTCGCGCAGGCGCAGGTTCTCGTCCTTCATGCCGAGGGACAGCAGGAACTTGTGGCAGTAATCCTTCCAGTATGCGAACCATTCCAGGTCGGTGCCCGGCTTGCAGAAGAACTCAAGCTCCATCTGCTCGAACTCGCGGGTACGGAAGGTGAAGTTGCCCGGGGTGATCTCGTTGCGGAAGGACTTGCCGATCTGGCCGACGCCGAACGGAACCTTCTTGCGGGTGGTGCGCTGAATATTCTGGAAGTTGACAAAGATACCCTGTGCGGTCTCCGGACGGAGGTACAGC
>UQVU01000039.1 GCA_900544475.1 uncultured Butyricicoccus sp. | reverse complement strand
CTCCAGAAGACTGTAAAGAAGCTTGAGGAAGCATACTTCTTCGTTCGCGACATGGCAGCTTCCGGCGAGTCCATCCTGTTTGTCGGCACCAAGAAGCAGGCTCAGGACGCAATCAAGGAAGAGGCTGAGCGCTGCGGTCAGTTCTTTGTCAACGCTCGCTGGCTGGGCGGTATGCTGACCAACTTCAAGACCATGCGCACCCGTATCGCTCGTCTGAACCAGCTGCAGAAGATGCAGGAGGACGGCACCTTCGATCTGCTCCCGAAGAAGGAAGTTATCAAGCTCCAGCTCGAGATCGCAAAGCTCGAGAAGTACCTGGGCGGCGTTAAGGAAATGAAGAAGCTGCCGGGCGCTCTGTTCGTTGTTGACTCCCGCAAGGAGAAGAACGCGATCGCTGAGGCTCGCAAGCTGAACATCCCGATTGTTGCAATCGTTGATACCAACTGCGATCCGGACGAGATCGACTACGTTATCCCGGGCAACGACGACGCTATCCGCGCGATCAAGCTCATCTCCCAGACCATGGCTAACGCTGTTCTGGAAGGCAAGCAGGGCGAGCAGCTCGAGGTCGAGGCTAAGGCTGACGACGCAAAGGCTGAGTAATTCATAACTCTATATAAATTCAAGTGAGTTGTTCGTAGGGCGCGACGACCCGGCGCGCCGTGGTCGTTGTGCCCTACGTTTTTTATCGTACAAATACAAAATTGGAGGAATTTAAAATGGCTTTTACCGCTGCTGACGTAAAGAAGCTCCGCGAAATGACCAGCGTAGGCATGATGGACTGCAAGAAGGCGCTGACCGAGGCTGACGGCGACTTCGACAAGGCAATCGAACTGCTCCGCGAGAAGGGCCTGGCTAAGGCTGCTAAGAAGGCTGACCGCATCGCTGCTGAGGGTCTGGTCAAGGCTACCGTATGCGACAAGTGCGGCGTAGGCGCTATCATCGAGGTTAACTCCGAGACCGACTTCGTTGCAAAGAACGCTGACTTCCAGCAGTTCGTTTCCGATCTGGCTAACGTTGTTATCAAGGACGCTCCGGCTGACGTTGAGGCTCTCAAGGCTTGCAAGATGGGCGAAGGCACCGTTCAGGACGCTCTGCAGGAGAAGGTTCTGACCATCGGCGAGAACCTGCAGATCCGCCGCTTCGAGCGTTTCGACGACTCCACCGTTAACGTTGCCTACAACCACATGGGCGGCGTAATCGGCGTTCTGGTTGCTCTGGAGGTTTCTGACAACCTGAAGGACAACGAAACCGTTAAGGAGCTGGGCAAGGACATCGGCATGCAGGCTGCTGCTATGAATCCGTCCTTCCTCGACAAGTCCGACGTTGACGAGGCTACCCTCGCAAAGGAGAAGGAGATCCTCCTCATCCAGGCACTCGAGGAGAACAAGACCGCTGCTAAGCCGAAGCCGGAGCAGATCATCCACAAGATGGTTGACGGCCGTATCGGCAAGTACTACGAGGAGAACTGCCTCCTGCAGCAGGCTTTCGTTAAGGAAAACAAGGTTTCCGTTGAGAACCACATCAAGGCTGTTGCTAAGGAACTGGGCGGCGAGATCAAGCTGGTCAAGTGCGTTCGTTTCGAAAAGGGCGAGGGCATCGAGAAGAAGCAGGACGACTTCGCAGCAGAAGTTGCTTCCATGGCTAAGTAATCTTAATATAGATGCTTTAAGGGGCTCGGAGAGTTATCTCCGGGCCCTTGTTTTATCTGCAAAGCGTTTTTTTGAAATCATCGGGTAACCGTAGGACGGGGTGACCTCACCCCGCCGCCGACACGCAGTGGCGGGAGAATGCTTGATTTTCGAAAGACACGTTGACTTTACGCCCTTTTCTGCGTTACAATAGGAAAAACAGGACGCGCCCGGCGCGGAAAGGACAATCTAAATGAAGCTGTTTTCCTCTTTTCAGGTAAAGAATATGTCGCTGCGGAACCGCACTGTCATGCCGCCGATGTGCATGTACAGCGCGGAGAACGGCATGCCGAATGCGTTTCACTTCACGCACTACACCTCCCGCGCCGTGGGCGGCGTCGGCCTTATCATCGTTGAGGCGACCGGCGTGCAGCCGAACGGCCGTATCTCCGACCACTGTCTGGGTCTGTGGAACGATAAGCAGCGCGACGCTCTCGCGGGAATCGTTTCGGAGTGTCAGCGCCTTGGCGCGAAGGTCGCGGTTCAGCTCAATCACGCGGGCCGCAAGTGCGAGGCGGACGAGCCGGTTATCCTTGCGCCGAGCGCCATTCCGTTCGACGAAAAGTCGCGGACGCCGCGCGAAATGGACGAAAACGATATGCGCGAGGTCGTGAATGCCTTTCGGGCGGCAGCAAAGCGTGCGGACGAGGCCGGTTTTGACGCGGTGGAAATCCACGCCGCGCACGGCTACCTGCTGAGCGAGTTTCTGTCGCCGCTGACAAACCGCAGAACGGACGCCTACGGCGGCTCGACCGAAAACCGCTGCCGCCTGCTGCTTGAGGTGCTGAAAGCGGTCCACGAGGTCTGGCCGGCGGAGAAGCCGGTGCTGCTGCGCGTTTCCGCCGAGGACTACAAGCCGGACGGAATGCACGCCGAGGAAATGGCGAAAATCGTGAACCTCGTAAAGCCGTATGTCGATGTGCTCGACGTGAGCACGGGCGGTGTGGTACCGACGCCGCCTCCGGCGCTCTATCCCGGCTATCAGGTGAAAATCGCGGAAGAGCTCAAACGACAGACCGGCCTGCCGACCATCACGGTCGGCCTCATCACCGAGCCGCACCACGCGGAGGAAATCCTTTCGAACGACCGCGCCGATCTGGTGGCGCTCGGCCGGGCGCTGCTGCGCGAGCCGTACTGGGTGATGAACGCCGCACGCGCACTCGATGTGGACTACGACTGGCCCGCTCCCTATCAGCGCGGCTACAAGGTGAGAAAGTAACGAAAAAGACCGCTTCAACTTACAGAAGCGGTCTTTCTCTATCACATGGGTATCAGAAAGGAATATCTTTGTTTTATTCGCCCCAGTATTTTGCAACGTGAGCGCGGGTGACCTCAGCGGCCTTCTTGATGTTCTCCTCGTTGGACAGCTTGTAGTAGTCCGGACGGAACACCTCCATGGTGCAGACGTCGCCCTCGAAGCCGATCTTCTTGAGGGTGTCGGCGTAACGCTTGTGGTCGAGGCAGTCGCCCGGCTCGCCCGGCCACAGACGCTTCTCGTCGTTGTTGTAAGCTGCGCCGCAGGGCATATTCTCCATGCCGTTCAGGTGCCATACGAAAATCTTCTTGCCGTCCGCCTTTTCGAGCGCCTCGAAAGAGGAAGCCATTGCGTGGAAGTGGTACTGGTCGAGAGTGATGCCGACGAGCGGATGATTTACCTCGGAAACGATAGCGTAAGCGTCCTCGAAGCGGTTGATGGACATGGTCGGGCAGCCGCAGAACTCGATGGACAGCTTGATGCCGTGCGGCTCGGTCTTCTTTACCATCTCCTTGAGAACGGCAACAGCATCCGCCTTGATTTCATCGAGGGTAGCCGGAACGGTAAGGTCCATAGACGGAACGACAACGATCATCTTGCAGCCGAGCTTGTTGCAGTCCTCGATAATCTGGTCGAGCTTTGCCATGACGGCGTCCTTTTCCTCCTGGGTCTGCTTCATGTTGAAGAAGATCAGGGCGTTGTAGGACAGCATCTTCAGATGGTGCTTCGGGTCAGCGAACCACGCAGCGAGATCGTCGATGGTGTACTTGCCTGCCGCGATTTCGCGGTCGAGGCACTCGGACTGGATGTCGATGTAGTCAACGCCGTACTTCTCGCACAGGTCGAGATCCTCGAGTACGGAGTGATTTTCGCAGAAACGGTTGCAGCCTTCGTTAAAACCGATTTTCATGATGGGAAACTCCTTTATTCTTTCTTATCTTTCATCAAGGTGATATGCAGAGCGGGCAGGAGTGGTATCGCTGTCCGCTCCGCAGGTGATATGGTCTTACTTCTTGTAGAAATCCGGGGTGCCGCCGGTAACGACCTTCTCCGGAACGCCGGAGGTCTGGCTCTTTACGAGAGCGTCTGCGGTGATGGAAGCAACGTAGCCGTCCCATGCGGAGGAGCCGCCGGTCTCGCCCTTGAGCGCGTGGTCGACCCAGTCCTGGATCTCGACGTCGTAGGAGTCGATGAAGCGCAGGATCCAGTTGTTCTCGATCTTGGTAGCGACCTCGTTTGCATAGCGAACGGTCGGGAAGGACGGGCACGGCAGGTTTACAACGCCGTTCTCGCAGACGACCTCACAGTTGATGTCGTAGCCGAAGCCGCAGTTTACGTTGACCTCGAGCATGTTAATGATGCCGCCCTTGGTCTTCATGATCATAATCTGCGGGTCCTTGAGGGCGTTCTTGACCTTGGAGTTGGTCTTGGGCATGATGCACTGAACCTCGTCCCACTCATCGTTTACGAGCCACGGCAGAACGTCGATCTCGTGGATTGCGGTGTCGGTAACAGCCATTGCGGTGGTGTAGTCGTCAGCAACGCCGTCTGCACGGTGGGTGCACTTGATGACCATCGGTGCGCCGAACTTGCCGGAGTCAAGCAGCTCCTTGACCTGACGGTAGCCGCGGTCGTAGCGGCGCATGAAGCCGACCTGTACGAGGTGCTTGCCGCCTGCCATCTCGGCCTCGACGATTTCCTTGCCGTCAGCGGCGGTGTTTGCGAGCGGCTTCTCGGAGAATACCGGCTTGCCAGCCTTGATGGCTGCCAGAACCGGACCCTTGTGGAACTGGCCCGGAGTGGTGACAACGACAGCGTTTACGTCCGGGTCGTTGATAGCGTCGTTGAAGTCGGTGTAGACCTTGGTGCCGGCGCCTGCGATCTCAGCGCCCTTCTTTGCGCCCTCCTCGAATACGTCGCAGACTGCAACGACCTTTGCGTTGCGGATGCGGTTCTGGATACGCTCAATGTGTTCACGGCCGATCATGCCGCAGCCGATCAGTGCAATGTTCAGGTTTTCCATGATGAGTTCCTCCTTGGATAAGTAAATATGAAATAATGAATGGAATTTTGTGATTTGCTGTAGCTGTCTGCGTCAAATGCACGCCTGTCGGTTTTTCGCTCGTGCAGTCTTGCGTGCACTTCGCTTTTCATTTGACGAGATGATTATACCTCTGCGTTCACGAGAACGCAAGAGGAAATTTCGAAAAAAATCAGAAAAATTTTGCGGTCGGGACGGCGTGACAGCACTTTTTCGCAAAAGCCGGTGCTTCACGCCGCCGTTCCGCAGGGGAAAGAAAAGGTGTGTTATGCGGCGATGCCGAGGGGAGAGAAGAAGATATAGATGGCAACCGCGAGGATGAGGCCGATGATGGATACCACGTGGCGGTACTTCCACGGGGTCAGGTCTACCGCGCCGACGTCCTGAATTTCGTACTCCTCAGCCGGGCGATACTTGTTCAGATACCACATGATGAGCAGCTCGATCGGGAACAGAACAGCCATGGCGTACAGGTAGTGAATCGGGTTGGAAGAGCCGGGGTAGCAGGGCTTGATGAGCAGGAATGCGCCGTAGCATACCACGTGGAACGCGGTGATGACCTTGGGCATGTACTTCGGGATGCGCTTGAACATGAAGATGCCGAGGATGGTGCACAGAACCGGCAGAGAAACGAACTGGCTCATCGAGTTCAGGAAGGTGGTGATGCCGCCTGCGTTCATGATGAACGGAGCGATGACGATCGAGATGCAGCCTGCGATGGTGCCGTAGATCTTGCCGATCTTGACGCACTTGGTGTCCGAAGCCTTGGGATTGATGGACGAACGGTACAGGTCAAGGGTGAACATGGTGGAAGCGGAGTTCAGTACCGAGTTGAAGGAGGACAGGATCGCACCGAACATGACGGCGGCGAAGAAGCCCATGACCGGCTTCGGAACGATTTCCGCAATCAGCGCCGGATATGCGAAGTCGATAGCGGACGAACCGGCCGCAGCCAGCTTGTCCTGAATGGACGGCAGGTAGAACGCGATAATGCCCGGAATAACGAGGTACAGAGGGCCGAGGCACTTGAGGAAGCCACAGAAAATAGCGCCCTTCTGGCCTTCCTTGAGGCTCTTTGCGGCGAGCGAACGCTGAACGAAGGACTGGTTGGTGCACCACCAATAGAGGTTGTTGAAGAACATACCGGTGATGATAAGCGGCCACGGAACTTCCGGTTCCGGTGCATTCCATGCGTTGATGGCGTTCATTTTGGCCGGATCAGCCTCGATCATGTACTTTACGCCGTCGAGAATGCCGTGACCGCCGGTTGCTGCGGACAGCGCCGCGAAGCCGAGGAACGGGATCATCAGACCGCCGATGATCAGGCCGATGCCGTTGATGGTATCCGAAACTGCAACGGCCTTCAGACCGCCGAAGATCGCGTAGCAGCCGCCGATGATGCCGATGATAACGCAGAGGATTGCGACAGCGACGAATTTGCTGGTGCCCATGATGCCGGAGATGTCAAAGATCTGCTCGAAAACAACGGCGCCCGAGTAGAGGATGACCGGCAGGTTGAGGATGGAGTACATAACGACGATTACGACCGAGAACATCGTCTTGGTGCCTCTGCCGTAGCGCTCCTCCATCAGAGACGGGATGGTCATGGCGCCCATTTTCAGGTACTTCGGCAGGAAGTAGTACGCCAGAACCAGCAGAGTGAACATCGAGCCGACCTCCCATGCGATCGGGCCCATGTTGGTTTTCCAGCTCTGGCCGTTCAGGCCGACGAGCTGTTCCGCAGAAAGGTTGGTCAGCAGAAGCGAGCCTGCGATGACCACACCGGGCAGGCCGCGGCCTGCGAGGAAGTAACCCTCGGCGGTATCGAGCTGTTCGTCGCGCGTTTTCCATGCGGAAATAATCGCGACGAGGGCGGTGAACAGTACAAACGATATGCCTGTCCATGCGAGTGAGGAGAAGAATGTCATTTGAGTAACCCCCATTTTTGTAATGTGTGCGTTCTCGTGAACGCTGTCCCTCAAAAAATAATTCCCGAGAGCGCCGCGGCACGTTCTCCCTTGTGCCGTCTGATTGGTTTTCGTGGGGAATTTGTTTGGATGAATATAGATTATCACGTTGTTTTGCAGTTTGCAATAGGGAAAAGTGAAGATAAGGCATTTTCGGAAATTGATACAAATATCGAAACCCAGATTTGTTGAAATCAATCGCGTCGGCGTGGAAAATGCGTGCAGATGCGTGCGAATAACTGTGAAAAATCGCCAACGAAACGCACTTTTGATTGTGCATTGCGTCGAGAGAACGGGAAAATGGGAAATACAGGAATGCGTAGAAAGGCGAAAAATGCGCGGAAAAGCGTCAAAATCGCAGAAAATGCGTCAGAAATGCACGCATACAGCCGAAATGCTCTGCGTGCGCGGTATTACAGGGGGTAGAAGTGAAAATTTGCGGGCATGCGTGCATTTTTTCAAAAAATGGGTTGCAAGTTGCGTGCATTATGTTATACTATATACAGATGAAAAACCAACAGGAGGAAAAACAACATGGCAGTCACCGCTCAACAGATTGCGGATCTGGCCGGTGTGTCGCGCGGAACGGTGGACCGGGCGCTGCACAACCGCGGCCGCGTCAGCCCGGAAGTCAAGGAAAAAATACAGAAAATCGCCGCAGAACTGGGATATAAGCCGAATCTGATTGGTCAGGCGCTCGTGCGAACTCGCCAGAACTTCAAGCTGGGCGTTATCATTCAGTCGAACGAAACCCCGACCATGCAGATCGTGCGTGCAGGCGTGCAGCAAGCCACCGAGGAGCTTGCAGGCTCGGGTGTAGAGGTCGTTCTTCGCGATTTTCAGGGCCTTGATACCGAATTGATGCTCGAATATATAGAAGAGCTGGTGTCGATGGGCGTGCAGGGCATCGCGCTGACGCCGGATACCGCGCCGGAGGTGCGGCAGTGCATTGATGAACTGCACGCAAGGGGCATCCCGGTCATCACGCTGAACGCAGATGCACCCGGCAGCAAACGCCTGTGCTTCATCGGCATGGACAACTACCGCGCCGGTCAGACGGCGGCCTGCCTGCTGCGGCTGATGATGCCGGAGGGCGGAACCGTTCTGCCGCTCGCCGGGCACTTGAACAATACCGCACATAATAACCGCTTAAACGGCTTTCTTGATACGGTAAACGCGAATTATGCGGACGAAATCAGCACGCTGGCGTTTCAGCCGTGCTTCGACCGCGACGACTATTCGCACGAAATCACGCAGCACGCGCTCAAGGCGAACCCCGACCTTGCGGCGATTTACGTCGCGTCCAACGGCCAGCAGGGCGTGTGCCAGGCCATCGAGGAGGCCGGCCTCAAGGGCCGCATCAAGGTCGTGGCGTTCGACCTCAACGAGCCGAACATGGAGCTGCTCCGATCGGACAGCCTGAGCTTCGTGCTCGATCAGGAGGCTTTCGAGCAGGGATACCGCCCGCCGTTTCTGCTGTACGAGTACCTTCTGCACAAGAAAATGCCAGAAAAAGAGCTGCTTTACACGGATATTGCAATCCGAACCAAGTATAACAGCGACATGGCGCTCGTCTGCACGACCATGCAGAACGGCGTGTAATCGGCGGAAACAAAGAAAAAGCGTGTACCCGGCGCAGCTGCGTTCAGGTGCACGCTTTTTTGCATTCAGGCACGAAAAATCCCTCCCCGGCATAGGCTGATGCGAGGGAGGGGAGCGTCATGCAGACGGTCAGTTTGTGCATGATTGTCAAAAATGAGGAAAAAGTGCTCGCGCGGTGTTTGGAGAGTGTGCGCGATTTTGCGGACGAAATTGTGGTATGCGACACCGGTTCAACGGATAAAACAAGGGAAATTGCAACAAATTACGGGCACGTGGTTGATTTCACGTGGTGCGATGATTTTTCTGCTGCGCGAAATTTTTCCTTCGCGCACGCAAACGGCGACTATATCCTGTGGCTCGACGCGGACGATGTAGTACAAGAAAGCGAAAAATCCGAACTTTTTCGTCTGAAAGAGCGGCTCGACGGCACGCAGGACGTCATTATGCTGCCGTACCATACGGCGTTCGACGAGCAGGGAAAGCCGGTGTTCACCTACTTCCGCGAGCGCATTCTCCGCCGCGCGGCAGGCTTCCGGTGGGAGGGCGCGGTGCACGAGTGCATTACACTGCGCGGAAACATCGTGTACGGCAGGGCGGCGGTCGAGCATCATCCGCTCGGTCGAGAGCGCAGTCTGCGCAACCTGAACATTTACGAAAACTTAAAGGAAAACGGTCATAAATTCACGCCGCGAGAGCAGTTTTATTACGCGCGGGAGCTGCTGACGCATGAGCGGTTTTCACAGGCGCAGCGGGAATTCGAGGGATTTCTCGGGAGAGAGGGCGGCTGGCGCGAGAACCGCATCGAGGCGTGCCAGGGACTGGCGGCCTGCCTTGCGGGGCAGGGAAAAGGCCACGACGCAAAAGCCGCGCTCCTTCGCTCCTTTGCGGAGGACATACCGCGTCCCTCGGTCTGCTGTGAACTGGCAGGGATAGAACTCGCGGAAAATAACGTGAAACAGGCGGTTTTTTGGTATTCGCTTGCACTGAATCTGCCAGTCGATGAGAAAGGCGGCGCGTTCGTCTGTCGCGACGACAGCGGCTTTACGCCCTGCCTCGGACTGTGTGTCTGCTTCGACCGACTGGGGAAAACGGCGGAGGCCGCAAGGTGGAACGAGTGCGCGGCGGCGTTTCGCCCGGCATCAGCTGCGGTTGCTTTCAACCGCAAGTATTTCGCAGAAAAAGGGGAGAGCGTTCACACCTCGCCTGACCAAAGCGACAAGCGCAGTTCAACATGAGTTTCATTCCGAAAAGTTACGCCTTCTTCGCGCAGCAGCTGTGCTTGCTCCGGCCAGCACGGCGCAATGCGGCCGGCGTGATTCACGACTCGGTGACAGGGAAAACTGCCGTACTCCTCGGCGTGCGAAAGCACGCGCGCAACGAGCCGCGCCCGGCCCGGATGTCCGACCATGCACGCAAGCTGCCCGTAGGTCGTGACCCGGCCGGGCGGAATGCACCGCACGGCAGACAGCACACTGCACGCAAATTCGTCGTTCGATTTCTTCATTTTCTCACCTTCTCTACCTTATTATAGCACGCCGAAGCAGTCACGCAAGGCCGGGGCGGGGAATAGAATGAACTGCCGGGAAAACCGGCGAGAAAACGAGGAAAGGATGAGTGCGATGTATGACCTTCCTCCGTGCGGCGCGAACCGGGACGGACGGCGTTCGGCGGACTGGGCGGAGCGGCTGTGCGGCACGGACTGCGGCTGCGACTGCGAACGGCGCGGCCCTGTCGGCCCTCCGGGGCCTCCGGGACCTCCCGGCCCTCGGGGAATGCGTGGTGAACGCGGTCCGATGGGGCCGCGCGGCGTGCCGGGGATGCCCGGTCCTCCGGGATTTCCGGGAATGACCGGCCCCGCAGGTGCAGACGGCGCAACGGGAGCAACCGGCCCGACCGGCCCCGCAGGCGCGGTTGGTGCAACAGGAGCAACCGGCCCGACCGGCCCCGCAGGCGCAGACGGCGCAACGGGAGCAACCGGCCCCGCAGGCGCAGACGGTGCAACGGGAGCAACCGGCCCGACCGGCCCCGCAGGCGCGGTTGGCGCAACCGGCCCGACCGGCCCGACTGGCCCCGCAGGCGCGGTTGGTGCAACGGGAGCAACCGGCCCGACCGGCCCGGCAGGTGCAGATGGCGCAGCGGGAGCAACCGGCCCGACCGGCCCCGCAGGCGCAGACGGTGCAACGGGAGCAACCGGCCCGACTGGACCGACCACAGCGGCGGCGGCGGTGGCGGACTCGACCGGCACGGTAGACATCGTGGAGCAGTTTAATGCGCTGCTCGCAAATCTCCGCGCGGCAGGTCTGCTCGAAACCTGACCTGATTGGCGGCGCATCGGCTTTTTGCGGTCGGTGCGCCGCTTTTCTGCGCGGCAGAAATGGACTTTGCGCGGCGGATGTAGTATAATATTATATCACAGAAGAAATCGAACTGCCGGGAGGTGAAAAACATGACCATTCTCACGTGCGAATGCGGCAACGAAATCTACATCATGGACGAAACCGAGGCGACTGCGTGGCAGTGCGATCGCTGCGGCCAGTGGTACGACTTTTTCGGCGTCAAGGTCACGCCGCCGGGGGAGCGCAGACAGGAGAAAAACCCCAATCTCATCAACTGGAGCGCGGGCGAGGAGCTGTAAGACGACAAAAATCGAAAAAGTAACAGGAATGTAACCTGCATTCCCGTTGTTTGATGCTATAATAGGTAAGTAAATAAGCCTGCAAATTGCAGGTGAACCCCGTGTAAAATATACACCGCATTACCGGGGATACAGAAGGCAGGAAGGGAAGAATTCAAAATGGCATATGATACGGCGAACAGCTATGCGCGACCCCGCCGACGCCGCCGGAAACGAAAAAGCCATTACGGCGTGCTGGTGCTGGTGATCGTGCTTCTGATCGCGCTGATTGCGCTGGCGGTCAAACTCGTGACCACGGCGGTCAGCGCGGCGTTCAGCAAAAGCGGCAGCCACGAGATTGTCTATCAGGTGGACAACGCGCTCGGCTACTGTGACGGAAAAACGTTCGACCTTGAGGGAGCGCCCTACCGCGACCGCAGCGGCAATCTGTTTGCACCGCTTCAGTCGCTCTGCGACCAGCTCCAGCTCGACCTGACATGGGACGAGGCGACTAAGAGCGGCACGGCGACATGGAACAAGCAGACCGCCGAAATCAAGGCGTCGAGCACCAAGGTGCAGATGGGCGAGGAAAACAAGGAAATGTCGGCCGCGCCCGCGGTAAAGGACGGCGTGGTTTACGTTCCGGCGAAGGGCTTCTGCGAGGCGTTCTCGTGGCAGACCGCCGAAACGGCAGAGGAACAGGGCGATTTCCTCATTATTTCGCAGAAGGACGAGCTGACCGAGGAAAAGGTCACGCAGATAACGGATGAGGTCACGAGCGTGCTCGGCCCGTCCGAAAAGCAGGTCACGAGCGACAGCATCCTCATGCGCACCGACTCGGATAAGGCGCTCGTTGCCGGGGAGACCAAGACCATGGCGGCGGACGGCGAAAAGCTGGGCGAGGGCGTCATGGAGCAGAACGGCACCAAGTATGTGCCGCTCAAGGCGGCCATCACGGCGCTCGGCGGCACGGCGGAGTTTGACGGCAACAAGGTCTGGACGGTGAACTACAACGACACCGAGTCCACGGTTTCGACCAAGGGCCGCTTCAAGATCGGCGGCAGCCGCGTCAAGGGCGACGACATCACGGTATGGCTCGACACCGACAAGGATCGCTTCTACGTTTCCGCGCCGGCGTTCGCGAAAATCATCGGCCGGTACTACACCGATCTGGGCGACGGCACGTTCGCGTTCACGACCCTCTCGCTTGACGGTCTGGACAGCCAGAAGAACTACCTCGACTCGCTGCGCAGCAGTCTGAGCGACGCGGTGGACGGCGATATTCCGGAGGCGGACGTTTATATCGCGCTGACCTTCGACGACGGCCCGACCGGCAAGAGCGAAAACTATCCGAACGGCCTGACCAACTATCTGCTCGACGGACTCAAGGAGCGCGGCGCAAAGGCGACCTTCCTCATGGTCGGCAACCGCGTATCCGAGGTTTCGGATGCCCTGCCGCGCATGGTCAGCGAGGGTCACGAGCTTGGCAACCACACGATGACCCATCCGATGAGCCACCTGACCGGTTTGGATCAGGACGGCATCCGCAGCCAGATCAATGACGCGACCGAGGCCATCAAGGCCATCGCGGGACAGGCGCCGCAGGTGCTGCGTCCGGTCGGCGGCGGCGTCAACTCGGACGTCAAGGAGATCGCAAAGGAGCTCGGCTACCCGATCATCAACTGGAGCGTGGACACCGAGGACTGGAAGTACCGCGATGCTGAGCACGTAAAGCAGGTCATCGTGGAGCAGGCAGGCGACGGCGATGTTGTTCTGATGCACGACCTGTACCCGACTTCGGTGAAGGGCGCACTCGCCGCGATCGACGAGCTTCAGGCACGCACGGACAAGACCTATGCGTTCGTTACGGTTTCGCAGCTGGCCGCAATTCACGGCATCACGCTCGAACCGGGCGTGGTCTACAACGGCCTGAGCAGCAAGGTCGCACAGGAAATTCAGGACGGCACCTATTCGCCGGCTGAGTTCACGTAACAAGACAGAAAGAAACCGCTTCGATGCGAACAGATAAGCATCGAAGCGGTTTTTCTCTTTAGAAGCGGTAATTCGGGAAATATTTCTTGACGAACGCAATATCCTTCACCCGGAAGGTCTTTCCGTTGAGGTATTGCAGCGCCCCGGCGTCGCTCTCGAACGCGAAGGTCAGCTCGTAGGAATAGAGCAGCTGGCCGCTTTCGCCGAAGGCGCGGTTGCGGTCGCCGCGGCCGTACTTGCCGTCGCCGAGCAGGGGACAGCCGATGGACGCCATGTGGGCGCGGATCTGGTGCGTGCGGCCGGTGAGCAGCGTGCACTCGACGAGCGACAGCTCCTTTGTCGAGGCGAGCGTGCGGTAGATGGTTTTCGCGGTCTTGGCGCCCGGAACCGGACGGTCGTGGAGCGTGACCTGCTTGCGCTTTTCGTCGCGGCGCAGGAAGTTTTCGATGCGGCCGCGCGGCGGCTCGGGTCTGCCGAGTACCACGCAGACGTATTTCTTTTTCAGCTCGTGCTCCTTGATCTTGTCGTTCAGGATGCGCAGCGCCTCGGCGGTTTTCGCGGCGATGACGATGCCGCCGGTGTTGCGGTCGATGCGGTTGCAGAGTGCCGGAGCGAACGAAGCCGCGTCCTCCGGGTCCCACGCGCCCGACTGATAGAGATACGCCTGAATGTGGGCGATGAGCGTGTCGGTGTCGCCCTTTTCGTCCGCGTGCACGACCATGCCGGGCGCCTTGTCCGCGAGCAGAATATTCTCGTCCTCGTAGACGACGGCGAGGCGCGGCGTCTTGATGCGGCGGAACGCCTCCTCCTCGCGCACGGTTTCGAAGTATTCGTCGTTGATGTAGAGCTGGAGCAGGTCGCCCTCGGCGAGCTTGCAAGAGGCCTCGGTGCGCTTGCCGTTGAGCTTGATGCGCTTGAGACGCAGGTACTTGTGCATCATGCCGCCCGAAAGATTCGGCACGGCTTTTTCCAAAAATTTATTCAGGCGTTGCCCGCTGTCGTTTTTTGTGATATAATATTCTCTCAAAGTAAAGTTCCTTTTCTTTTTTATGCGTTATACAGGTATAAACAGTATATCGTATTTATAGACAAAAGGGAAGAGCTGCGGCAAAAACAATAAAATACGCTTTTGCTGCAAAAATCAGTTGACAAAGAATGATTACTTGTAGTATACTGTTTTA
>UQVU01000038.1 GCA_900544475.1 uncultured Butyricicoccus sp. | reverse complement strand
AATGCTGGTGGTATTAACTTTTTCCGTACCGACGCTTGCACCCCAGTGATAGCCGCCGCCTGCCTTGAAGCCGCCTACGACGCCGTACATCTGCACCGAGCCTTCATAGGAATACTCAAAGTTCAGGCTGCTGCCTGTGGAAGTGGTAATGCGCTGTGTCTTTGTGCCGCTGTCCCTGTAGTGACCTGCGTCTTTAGCCTCAGAAGCCCACGAAAGTTTACCACTCGGCAAACTGGAACGATAGGTATTCGGCTGACCGGGCGTACCCAGATGCAGGTTGCTGCCAATCTGCTGCATACCCTCGTACGCCGATGCGGCCTCGTTATAGGTATCCACCGAAACCATGTTCATCGAAGGATTACCCGGAACCGCCAGCGTCATGGCACTGGTCAGCTTCGGCGAATTTCCCTTCTTTGTATTGTCCGGATATTTCACCTCGTACTCATAGTAAGTCATCGGCGTTGCATACATGACCACCATGTTTTCATTCGTAGAGTTGGAATAAACAACCTCTATCGTGCGGCTGGCAGACTGTGTTGTACCCGCCGTAAAGGTATGACTGGTATTGAACTCCACACCGCCGCCAGTCTCGATGAGCGGCGCGACATATTCAAAGCCCGCCATAATATCAAAACCAAACGAGCCGGATACGGTCGCATTAAAACCTTCCTCCTTGCTCTTGCCGATCGACGTCGCGGAGTTTCCGATATCGCCGTCATTCACCTCAGCGAAATGCGGCGACGCTTCCAGAATCGCCATTACCTTCGGATCGGTGTAGCCGGTGCTGACGCTTTTGATCTTCGCGAGCATGGCATCGTTGTTTACATCTGCCGTTGTAAGCGCCAGATTACAGTTGCTCTTGTCATAGTATGTCCAGTCATCCTCCCAGCGGCTGAACGTGCTGTCCGGCGTAACCGTTGTCTGACCGCCCGAGGTGCTCGTACTCGATTTTTTATAAAGCTGACCAATCTTCAAAAACTGCTTGTCGAAGGTCTCCTGCTTGCGGTACTCAACGTAGTATACCTGTTCCATGCCCTGCTTGTTGCCGTTAAAATTGCCGACGGCATAGTCCAGAATACCGCTGTTGTTGATGAGACGGCCGCCCAGCCAGCGGTCATGGCCCTTATTCGAGCCTTCCAGGATAGACAGCCGCTGATTGCCGTCCACCGTGCCAATCTGATACATACTGCCGGAAATGAACAGATATTCCTTGGTGTTGACGCCGTCCGCCGCAACAGCCGCTACCGCGATCGGATTCTGCACATCGTCACCCTTGGTGCCGGTATTGGTAAAGCCGTTGGTGACAACTTCTGTCGCCTTGCATTTCTCTGTCCACGAATTATCCTTCGTGCTGTACTGATAGCTGTATGCCAGCAGCTTGCTCCTGTCAAACTCGCAGTCCTGATAATCACCATTCTTATCGTAGTAGCCTACCGCAACAACTTCCGGCGGCATACTGCCGCTCGGCTTATCACTGATATAACCGATGGTCACGCCTGCAAAACGGGCACGGCCGCTTGCGCCGCCATCCTCGTTCAGCAGCTTTTCGTTCAGCTTCTGATTCCAACTGTTCTTGTCGTTGTAGTCGTAAACCGTCAGATAAGACTTTTCAAAGTCGGTATATTTTTTACCATCCAGCTTGTATTCGCTCTGTTTCAGGTCGTTGACGTTGACCGTCATTGCCAGCTCGTCGATACCGTCCATATCCACGTCGCCGACTTCCATATCAACGCTCAGATGCGCGCGCAGCTCGTTATCGCCGTTGCCGTCGTGGTACAGCATTGCTTTCAGCGCATCTCGGCCGCCGTCAATGACGTCACCGAGGTTGATAACGCGCTTACCCTCATCCAGTTTGCCGCCGCTGAACGTATACTCCTTAATGCTGTCTACCGTATCCGTATTCTGGTTATTGCCCTGCGTGTAGACCATCAGGGTATCCTTGCCGTCGCCGTCAAAGTCGCCTGCGGTCAGACACAGCATAGCGCGGGTCTGATAGAATTTCAGGTTCTTGATGTACTCACTGTCGCCACCGCAAACATCCATAACACCAGACACCTTGCGGTCCTTGTTCGTCACATACAGGCGAAGCCGTGCCTTACTTTTATCAAATACCAGATTCGCAATGTACTCGTCCTTGCCGGTGCCGTTCGGGTCAAATGCCACAGTCGCAATGCGCTCGGCATTGCCGACATCCGTCGAGTTGCTCCACCGAAACGTAGACATCTGATTGCCCTTTCCGTTGGCTGCGCCCTCGTATGTCGTCTGGAACTCATCCGAGTCCACGCCGGCTACAACCAGCTCGTGGTTCTGGAACAGCGGAACCCATCCCAGCGTGCCGTATGGGTTATTACGAAGTGTGGCTTCGTCTGTCATGCCCGTTTTTTCTTCCGTGGGCAGACCAAAGCCGTCTCTTGCTGCTGCAGTATCCGCAGCCGCCGCCTGCGGCAGCACGATCTGCGGCAGCAGACCTGCCAGCATACTGCATATCAGCAGCAAACTGCAAATTCGTTTTTTCATCTTTCTTCCTCCTTGCCTTATGAAATAAACGGTTTCCACGGTTTTCCCCTTGCTTTACTGCGGCGCACCGTCCGAGGATACAGGTATTTCACCGTACTTTCAGTATAAAGGCAAAAAGACAGCGAACGGCGAAGGTATCAAATTTGTTACCTTCGCCGTCCGCTGTAAATATTCAATTATTGCTCCTCGAGCCGATAGCCGCTGCTGCGGTACGAATTGACCGTGACCCTCGCATCCTCTCCGCCGAGCTTCTGCTTAAGCCGCGAGATCGTCATGCGTACGGCATGCGGGTCGGCTCCCATCGGCTGCTGCCAGACCGCCTCGTACAGCTCCTGCGCGCTGACGCTGCGGTTCGGGTTCCGCGCCAGATACAGCAGCGCCGCAAACTCCTTCTGCGTCAGATTCAGGTCGGTCTCTCCGATGTACGCGCGTCCGCTCAGCAGATTCATCTGCAGCGGTCCAAACCGTACTGCGCGTTCCTTCGGGTGCGCCGCACGCAGACGCGCTTCCACGCGGGCCATGAACACCTCCAGATCATACGGCTTTGTCAGATAATCGTCTCCGCCTGCGGTCAGTCCCTTGACGATATCCTCGTTTTCGCCCATAGCGGTCAGGAACAGGATCGGCACGTCATATTCCTGCTTGATCTCGCGGCACAGCGCCACGCCGTCGCCGTCCGGCAGAAGAATATCCAGCACGATCAGGTCCACCGCGTGAAAGCACAGCAGCTCCCGGCACTTGTGCGCGGTTTCTGCCTGCAGGGTGCGGTAACCGCGCATATGCAGTGCCGCGTCGTTGATCGCCATAATGTGCGGATTGTCCTCCACCAGCAAAATCAGTTTATCTTCCACAATCGTTCTCTCCTTGTGTTTTGAGCGGCTTTTTCGGCAATTCGAGCCGGAACACCGTGCCGTCTGCATCGGTATGCTCCACCTCGAGCGAGCCGTGGTGAATCCTCATCGCGTCCGCGCAGATCGTCAGGCCGATACCGCTGCCGCCGTCGCCGCTGCAGCCCTTCTCAAAGATATGCGGCAGCAGGTCGGGCGCAATGCCGCTGCCGGTGTCGCTCACGCGCAGGCACACCCGCTCACCCTCGTCCGCAATGCGGTAGGCGATCACGCCGTTCTCCGTGTAGCGATTGGCATTGACCGTCAGGTTGATGAGCACCTGCAGCAGCATTTCCGTATTGCCCCAGAGCGTAATGCCCTCTCCACTGTCGCTTTCCAGCCGGTTGTGCTTCTTTTCCAGCATCGGACGGCACACATCCACCGCGCCGGACAGCAGCTGCGCCGCGTCAATGACGCCCATCTCAATATCGGGTGAACCGCCGTTGGCGAGGTCGATCAGCCGCGATACGAGCGCAGAAAGCCGCTGCGCTTCGGACGAAATGGTCTGCATGTGTTCATGCGCGCTCGCGCCGACCGCTCCGGTGCTAAGCTGCCAGTCGGTCAGCTGCGCGTAGCCGCTCATAACCGTGAGCGGCGTTTTCAGTTCATGCGCCATCTGGTGCAGAAATTCGCTTTTCTGCCGGTTGAGCTGGGTCAGCACCTCACGCTGACGGCGGCTCTCGGACAGCTCCTGTTCCCGGCGGTTGATCTTCAGGCTGATGGCTCCCGCAATCAGGAACACGAACACCAGCAGATACGGCGGCGCTGCTCCGTGGCGCGTGATGGTCGTCACGATGCGGCCAAATACCGCCTCGTACACGTTCGAGCCGAACAACAGCAGATAGCCGAGCAGAACAAGCACATCGTCCCATTCAAACCGCCGGATACGCCAGAACCGCCGAATCAGCTGTACAACCAGATACAGGAAAAACGGTATCGAGAGATAGTACCCGATTTTACTCAGCGGTGCGATATCCTGCGTCGGCAGGATAAAATGCGCCGCCGCCAGCACGGTATACAGCGCCGCATAGCACCGCACAACGATCGGCTTCGCCAGCTTTTCGTACAGGCTTTGCAGCAAAAGCAGCAGAAAACACGGCTGCAGCGTAATCATCAGCACCAGAAACCGATATGCGACTGCCCAGTTGTAGCTTGCAGGCAGCAGATGCAGCACATAGAAATTCTGGTCACGCAGACCGAGCAGCGCGCAGATGACCGCGAGGAAAACATACTTGCTCTCGCCCTGAAAGACCGCAAACAGCAGAAAATACATGCCGAACAGGCACAGCGAACCGCCAAGCACTAAGGAATACAAATTCTGGCTTCGGCGCATGCGGTCGATGTTCTCCGCGGCAGAAAGATGCATCTGCGTCAGACCGCCGCCTTCGCGATGCACGAAATTCGCGTACTGGCAGACCACCTCGACCGTGCCATCCTCGCTGGTGTAAATCGGTATGAGCATATAGTCGATGCGCGGCTCAGACTCCGCCGCGGACGCCCCCACCTTGCCGATTTCGAGCACTTCACTGCCGTTTACCAGCACGCGCGTGCTGTAATCGAATGAGTAGCCGCCAAGTGTCAGGTATTGTTTCGGCTGCGCGTGTATTTGCAGCCGGTATGAGCCGTATGGAATGGATTCATTGCGTTCTCCCGGTTGGGCCGTGCTCAGCTCTGCGCCGCTGCCGAGTACCTCAGGATAGAACGCCCATTCACCGTCTATCTCATATAGCGCCGACGAAAAGTCCGCTGATGTTGCATCCAGCACGCCGTTCTGCGCTTCCATTGCGCTGAAATCGCCCGATCGGTTGGAAAACAGCAGCATCAGCAGCACAAAAACCAGCAGGATAGCCGCCGTTATCGAGATATAGCGCATTCGTTTGTTCTTCATGGGCAGCTCCCCCCTCAAATCTCATTATAGGAGAAATCTTCAGTTTCTGCAAGATAGGGCAACACCGCACAATAATTGACTTTTCCATTTGCGTATCCTTTCCGGCTCTTATCAGCCTGTGCCGGTTGCAGATACGGTTCAGATTTGATTCAACACACTTCCAATATCTGCATCGATGCAGATAGACTTTGCTTTGATCTCTTTCGGTGCATAGGCTTCGCCCAAGTTGATGCAGGCATAAGCAGCATCCGGCCACTCGTTCGCCATACGCCAGAAAGAAAACTTTACGATTGTCGGCGTATTCATTCCGGTACCCAAGTCCAGAAACAGCGTTTTCAGCCCCTTGTGCCGCCGCAGAAACTCCGAATACCGCTCTGCCGCCCGATGCCACCCCTCGTCCTCGACAAAGGTATCATCGCAGCGCAAATTTATTGTCATCGGTCTGCCGCAGACCGGGCAGCGCGGCACAAGCTCGCTTGGCACGCGCATATTGCGTTGCTGCTCGACCATCTGACGGACGATTTCTTCGTTGTCGTAGGTTTTCTGACAGCATGGCTGACTGCACTGGAACAGCCCGTAATCGCCTTGCGTGTAGAACAGGCGGTGCTTGTCGAACCCGGCTTTCTGGAATTGATGGTCGACATTCGTGGTCAGAACAAAATAATCCTTATCCTTGACCAGTGCCAACAGGTCGCTGTACACCGGTTTCGGTGCGGGCGTGTAGCGGTTGATCCAGATATAGCGGCTCCAGTACGCCCAGTATTCTTCCAATGTCGCATAAGGATAAAAACCACCGGAGTACATATCACTGAAGCCATACTTTGAAGCGAAGTCACAGAAATATTGTTGAAATCGTTCACCATTATAAACAAATCCGGCCGAGGTGGACAGACCTGCTCCCGCACCAACAACCACAGCATCTGCACCTTGAAGTGCCGAACGGAGCTTTTCAGCCTGTCCCAAGGAGCTTTGTATAGATTTCCTTGTCAATATCCTTGAAAACATTAAATATCACCTTTCTTATCCCCGTGTCCCCATTCAAATATTCTCGCACAGTCTGAACCGCAATCTCTGCTGCACGATCATTCGGAAATCGAAACACTCCGGTGGAAATGCAGCAAAGGGCAATGCTCCGGACACCATTTTCATCAGCCAGCTTCAAGCAGGAGCGATAGCAGGACGCAAGCAGCTGTTCATCCTCTTGTCTTACCCGGTCATAGATGATCGGGCCGACTGTATGGATAATGTACTTGCAGGGCAAATTGAAACCCGGTGTGATTTTTGCTTGCCCGGTCGGCTCTTCGTGGCCCTGTTTCTTCATCATATCTGCACAGTACAGCCGCAGAGCAATTCCGCTTTTGCTGTGAATGATATTATCTAAACAGTTGTGTAAAGGTTGGAAACACCCACACATGCCGCTGTTGGCAGGATTTACGATTGCATCCACTCGCAACGTGGTCATATCCCCCTGCCACAGCGCAATGCGGCAATCTCCCGGAACAGGCGGCAGAGAATCGGCATCGACAATAGCTCCACGACGTATTTCTTCCTGTAAGTATTCATCCTGAATTTCCAAAAAACGAGGGGGAACCGCTTTCGGCAGACGAACATTCATTAAAGCTCGTAGAAGAGCTTTTTGCTCATTCTCATCGGTTGGAATCTTCATTCCGCTGTATTGACGATTCTCTTTCAATAATTCTTCTATCAGGTATCTGCGCTGCATTTTGTGCGTCATCTTTTTCCCTCCTCATTTTTAGGGCAATACCGCATAATTGGACAAGAGCGATTTGCGAGTAAATTCTGCGTACTGACGAGGCGAGATTTTGCGGTAATACTTGACATATTACCGTGAAATCGCAACAAAGTCAGGGCACGAAATTTCCGCAAAGCGCCGCAGCTTTCATTATGCGGTATTGCCTTAGAACTCGTACGGCGGCTTGCCGGAGAAGTCAGCGATTGCGCCGTGCGGATTTTCCAGATAGAACACCTCGAAAATCGGGTTGGTCGCCTCGCCGTACTGACCCTTTACGATCGGGTTGGCAATGCACATCTCCTTGGCTGCCATGTTGTTCTCGAAAACAGCCTTGCCGTGCAGGCGGATCCATGCGTACTCCGGGCTGGAAACCGAAATCTCGATCTCCGGGTTTGCCTGCATATCCTTGTAAACGTCCTTGGTGCTGTTGGTGCAGAACCACAGCTTGCCATCCATCTCACCGGAGAACATAAACGGGCGGCACTTTGCCTTGCCGTCACGGCCTACGGTTGCGAGATACTGTACCGGATTTGCGTTCAGGAATTCTACGACTTTGCTCATGATATTGACCTCCAGAAATATTATTTCCGCGTGTTTTGCGGTGTTTTTCTTTGTTGATATAACAATACCACGGCTTTAGCCATCCGTAAAGTACGCACAATATTGTGCCGTAGTTACCAAAAGGAAACCATTGCGCCCGTTATTTCAGCGCCGCCTCGAGCTGTGCCTCGGTCAGGCCGACAGCGTCCGGGATGGCGGTATAGGCGAAGTAGTTTTCCTCGCCGAGTGCGCGGACCGGCACCATGAGCGTGCCGTTTCCGGCAAATGCGTTGGTGTTTTATCGTCTTCATCAGAGATACAATCCCGCCCCCGAAAATGCTGCACGGAAAAAAGGCAACACCGCACAATTAAACCAGAGTTTCGTTGTCTTCTGCGCGGCAAGCGCCCGGCAAACACATTCAGACCTACGAAAACCTCCCTGCACAAAGCCTTTCACGGCGGTGCAGGGAGGTATTTTTGGTTATCTCTTGTGCAGCAGGCTGCGGAGCGTTTTTTCGAGAAGCGCAATATCGAGCGGCTTCGCGATATGCGCGTCCATGCCGGCGTCCAGGCAGTTCTGAACGTCCTCGGAAAAGGCGTTCGCCGTCATGGCGATAATCGGTATCGTGCGGCCAAGCGGATTGCCGCCGCTACGGACAGCGCGGGTCGCGTCAAGGCCGTTCATCACGGGCATCTGTACGTCCATCAGGATAGCGTCATACTCGCCGGGTTTCAGCGTTTTGAAGGCTTCCGTCAGCTGCTTGCCGTCCGGATAGATGGTGCATTCCGCGCCGTACATATGCAGCAGCTCTTTCAGGATTTCCGCGTTCAGCTCGTTGTCCTCGGCGCACAGGAAGCGCTTTCCGTAGAGAATGGTGCGGTTCGGACTGCTCGAAACCGTGCGGGCGCGGGTCGAGGCGATAGCGCTTGCGAGATGCGACAGGAAGAACGGACGCGGTATCATGCCGTCCACGCCGCTCTCGGTGAGCTCCGCCTGCGTTTTCTCCTCCTGCTGATAGTCCACAAAGAAAATGAGCACGGCGTTTTTCGCAAGCTCGCGGCACAGGCTGACCGTTTCCTTGAGCGTTTTCCCCGGCAGTGCGCCGGTCAGCATGATAACGTCGGTCGTGCCCTCGCGCAGGCGCTTTTCCGCCTCGTCAAAGTGTGCCGCCTCGAACGCGGTATCGGTTTCGCTCAGCGCCGCACGGGTGTTGCGGATGAGGCGCTCGTCCTCAGAAATCAGCAGCACGTGCTCCGCGCCGTTCGTGCGGTCGGCCCGCTCGTTGAGCCGCAGCGTCAGCGTGACCGTAAAGCGGCTGCCCTTTCCGACCTCGCTTTCGACCCTAATTTCGCCGCCCATCAGGTCAACGATGTTTTTCGTAATCGCCATGCCGAGGCCGGTGCCCTGCACCTTGTTCGTCATGGAATTTTCCGCGCGGGTGAACGGCTCGAAGATGTGCCCCACAAACTCGGGCGTCATGCCGTAGCCGGTATCGGTCACGGTAAAGGCGAACTTCGCGTAGCCGTAAATGCTGCACGGCAGCTCGCTCAGCTCAAACTCAATATCACCGCCCTCGGGCGTATACTTGACCGCGTTCGAAAGCAGGTTGAGGAAAACCTGCCGCAGGTGCACGCCGTCGCAGATGAGGTTTTCGTGCACAATGTCCTTGCTGCAGATGACAAAATTCTGTTTGCGTTCGTTCGCCTGTGCGCGGATGATGCTGTCCACCTGACCCACCTGCTCGGCGAGGCTGACCTCCTCCGTTTTCAGCTTGACCTCGCGCGACTCGATGCGGCTCATATCCAGAATATCGTTGATAAGGCCGAGCAGATGGCGGCTCGATGACTGTACTTTGTGAATGTAGCCGCGCAGGCGGTCGGTCAGTCCGTTTTCGTGCTCCATCAGCCGTGTGATGCCCACGATGGCGTTCATCGGGGTGCGGATGTCGTGCGACATATTGGAAAGAAAGGTCGTTTTCGCGGCGTTTGCGCTTTCCGCCTGAATGAGCGCGGCCTGAAGCTCCTGCTGGCTTTTCTGGAGCTGCCGGTTCAGCTCAAGCGACTGCGCGGCAGCTTCTCGTGCGGTTGCCTCGGCCATGCGTGACTTGCGCAGAAAGCCGAGAATGACGAGCAGGATCATCAGGAAGAACGCGAGAAATCCGCTCGCGACAGGAAGCAGATTATCCTTGACGAAGCTCGCGAGGGTGACGCGCTGCGCGGAGCTGTCATAGAGCGACAGCGCACCGGTCAGCATGGAGGACTGCATGGTTTTGAGCGTTTTATTCAGGATAGCGAGCAGCACCGGATTGTCGCGGCGCACCGCGAACGAAAGCTCCTGCGGCTGCGTCAGAAACACGCAGCGGTAGCGGTTGTCCTCCATGTACTGATTGAGCCGTCCGTTCTCCACGAGGAAGCAGTCCGCCCCGCCGCTGCGCACGATTTCCTCCGCCGTTTGCTGCGAGTCGCACGCGACGACCTGCCACGTCGGATGGTAATACGAGATGTACCATTGCAGCACAAGATCGTCGCTTACGACCGCAACGCTGCACGCTTTGTCCTCATAGAGGGATTTCTGCGTCGTGACCGCCGCAAGAGACACTTTCATGACGGTGTTCGACAGAATAAGGTCGTTCCGTTCGGCCATGTACGGGTTCTGCGCCGCGTGGAAAATCATGTCGATCTCCCCGTTTTTGAGTGCCTGAAGCTGCTCCTCCTGCGAATCGAACCCCTTCAGAAGGAAGCTCAGCGTATTTTCGCCCAGGCAGTCCTTCGCATAAACGATGTAGTCCGTGATGATGCCGGTCAGCTTGCCGGGAACGCCCGGCTCGAAGTTGCTGTAACCGATGTCGTCAATCAGCCAGCCGACGCGGATGTCGCCGTGCTGTGCGAGCCAGTCCTTTTCCGTGCTGTCGAGGACGGCGGTCGAAGTCGCGCTGAGGTAGCGCTTGTACAGCTCGTCCGCGTAGAACGGCATATCGTTCGACATCTTGCGCATGGCGTTGTCGAGCTCTTCTTTCAGGTCGGGGCGATTGGGGTTGATCGCGAAATAAACATCCGACCCGCCGATCTGCGTGATGGCGGACATACCGGCCGCCGGCCACTTCGGCGTTTCGCTGTAGATAACGCCGTCGATTTTGTGCCGCTGCGCGAGAGCGATAGCCTTCTCCATGCTGTGAATCTCAATATGCTGCGTCCGGATGCCGTGGATCTGCTCCCACTCGATGAACTGCTCGCCCTGCACGCTGCCCTCTAAGACAACGATTTTTTTGCCGTTGAGTGTCGAAAGGTCGGAGGGCGAGATTTTCCCGTCCGTCAGGTCGGCGTAGAGGTAACACTTCTCCTCGCCCATCGGCAGCTCGGACCAGTCGCCCTTTACGTAGTCATAGCGCCAGCCGGTGTAGGAGGCGACCGCCTGCTCGTATTCGTAGCCATAGCCGCTGCGCTCGCCCTTTTCGCCGGTAATATGGTCGGAATCCTCGTACCATGCGGCGCGGATGGTTTTCGTCCTGTTATCCGGCGCGGCGCCGGCCGCAGGCAGCAGTGTAAAAAGAAAGCACAGGCACATTGCGATGCACAGATACCCGTTTCGTGCTGTTGTCTTTATCCTGCTCATTTCGTTTCCCCCTTGAGCCAGATACAGTCGGCTTTTGTTGAAAAGACTTATACATTTTTATTTTATCATCATTTTTCTGGAAGTACAAGGGAAAACGGCGCGAATGGGCAGTTTTTTCGTCTGATTTATCAGTTTTTTGCAGAGAGGCGCGTCCCTTCTCTAATCGGCGCGAAATGCGGCAAGACCGCCGCACAGACCGCGCTCCGCTTCCTCATGCAGAGCGGTGTTGTCGTTATCCCGAAGTCGGTCTACAAGGAGCGTATGCAGCAGAACTTCGACCTGTTCGACTTCACGCTGACCGCCGAGGACATGGCGAAAGCCTGTTCTTCCCGCACTACGACCCCAAGACGGGCGAGTGGTTCATGACCATCGTTTAAGGCAATACCGTTATACCGCCAAAAATGAGGGTCTGCCGCAGGATAAAAACTGCGGCAGACCCTTGAGCCTGTTTCTGTGAAGTTTTCAGCTGTTCCGGCTGCTTGCGCTGCGGTGCAGGCGGCTCATCGCGCTGATGTCGTTGTAGCAGAGAAAGCTCATGATAAGGTCGCACTCGCCCAGAAGATTGCCGCGCTCGGTCTCCGGCAGCTCCCGATGCTCCTCGATGGCGGTGAGGAGCAGTTTTTTCAGTTCGAGCATTCGCGAAATGCTGCGCCAGTTGAAGGCAATACCGCATAATTGGACAAGAGCGATTTGCGAGTAAATTTTGCGTACTGACGAGGCGCGGTTTTGCGGTAATACTTGACGTATTACCGTGAAATCGCAACAAAGTCAGGGCACAAAATTTCCGCAAAGCGCCGCAGCTTTAATTGTGCGGTGTTGCCCTTGTATTTTTGGCGTTTCTCTGCTATGCTGAACGTACCACAAACAGAGAGAACAGCAGATGGGAAACATCCGGACGCCGGGAAGCGTTCCGGCATCCGGCAGCGCGAAAGGAAGGCGTATTTTCATGAGAACGGTCATCATTCACGGGCAGAGCCACGAGGGAAGCACCTGTCTGGCGGCGCGTGAGCTGGCGCACAAGGTCGGCGGCGAAACGCAGGAGTTTTTTCTGCCGCGCGACTTCGACGCGCCCTGCCTCGGCTGCTATACCTGCTTCCGGACCGACCTGACGCACTGTCCGCATTACGGCCGCTTGAAGCCGCTCGCGGACGCCATTCTCGCGGCCGACCTGCTGATTTTCGCAAGTCCGGTCTATGTCTATCACGCCACCGGCCAGATGATGAGCTTTCTCGACCATTTCGGGACATGGTGGGTCGTTCACCGTCCGCGCCCGGAAATGGCGCACAAGCAGGCGGTCGTAATCGCGACGGCGGCGGGCGGCGGTCTGAAAAGCACCGCGAAGGACATCGCGGACAGCCTTGAAATGTGGGGCGTCCGCAAGGTATACCGCCTGACGTTCGGCGTGCAGGCGTCCCGCCCCGCCGAGGTTCCGCCGCGTATTCAGGAGCGCATTCATGCGCAGACCGGCCGCATGGCCCGGCGCATTCAAAGCGGCGCAGGAAAAACCGGATACAACCGCCGCGCCAAGCGGTGGTTTCACCTCATCCGCTTTGCCCACCTGCATTCCGCGCGTTCCGAACCCGACTTTTCCTCGTGGGAGAAGGCCGGCTGGCACGGCAAGCGCCGCCCGTGGACGGACAGATAACCCCCGAAAAACACCAATCCCCCGTCGGAGCACATTTCACGTTGCTCCACGGGGGATTTCTGCTTTTTACTGATAATCTGCGTTGAGGAACATCGGCTTGATGGCGACCACCTCGTCATATTCCTCCTGCGACACCTGCACGTCGGCGTTCAGCGCCTTGAGGTCGTCCTTGACGACAGCGAGCGCCTGCTCTGCCGTGACCGCGCGGCCGTCCAGAATGGCACGCTGCATACGGCGCAGCACAACCGGATGCGCGTAGCGGGCCGGAAGCGGAAAGTTCAGGTAGTCCGACAGGTACGCCTGCATTTTCTCCTGCGCCTGCGCATCGTTTTTCATGATGGCGGTGCGGTTGTTGCGTGCGGTCGGGAGCACGCTGAAGCCGGCGAAGGTGAAAATCGCGGCAAGGCCGAACAGCGTAAAGTAAACCGCGAACGAATTATGCTGCGTGAAGGCGAAGATGCCGAAAGCGAGAGCCGCAAAGCCGAGCATGGTGATCACCATCGCCGCCCAACGGTAGCTTCCGTTCGTGCACTGATAATTGCGGCGGCGCTTTGCCGCCATGCTCAGGCCCTCGGTCAGCTCGGGGCGCTCATCGAGGTAGTCGATGGCGTTATCTAAAAGACGCACGGTCTTTTCTGCCGCCTCGCTCATCGGGGGACGGCGGCGCTCCTCTTCCTCGCGGCGTGCCTTTTCCTCCGCGATGCGCTGCTCTGCCGCCTCGCTCACGCACGGAATAGACGGATGCGCGGCACGCATGGCGCTGAGAAACTCATCGACCTGCGCCTCGTACTTGAAGTTGCAGGCTTTCCGGCGGCCGCCCTCGAACTCCACGACCAGATACGCCATACTGGCGAAAATTCCCTTGCCGGTGAAGCCGCCGCGGCTCATGGCGACGCGCTTGTAGACGCGCGTAACGGCGGAAAACGGCACGTAGTACCGGCGGTCAATGAAAAAGCTGTTGAGGTACAGCGCCTTTTCGCCCATGCCGCACGGGCCGATTTTCCGGCAGCTTTTTTTATCCTCGGCGAGCGCCGCGTCATCTATGCGCCCGGAACCGAGCGGATAAGGTTTGAACATCATTTTCCGTCACCTCAATTACTTCTGCGGATGATTGCAGCCGGTCGAACAGAACGAACGGCCGGCTGCATCTTATGCGCCGTAGAATACGAAGTGACCCTGCTTCTCGTCCTTCATGCAGCGCGCCATCAACGGCGACTGCGTGGAATGGAAGCCGGAAATCGCGCCGCACGCGACCGTGATGAACATGAAGCTCCATACCGGCGTGCCGGACGGGTGCATATTGTACAGATGCGTCCAGATTTCCGGAATAGTGTAGTTCGGGTTTGTGAAGATACCGATGATAACGCCGACCGCCATGATGATCAGGCACATGCCGAACAGCGGGTATACCTTGCCGATGATCTTATCAATCGAAATAAAGGTTGCAATAAAGTAGTAAACCAGGATGACGATCAGCCAGAACAGCGTGGTCGAAAGCACACCGGACACACCGTTGCTCTTGCATAGCGTAACGATCAAACCGGCCGGGCCGACTGCAAATACCGTACCGACCATGATCAACAGTACAACTGAGAACACACGCATGATATTCTGCATGGTGTGACCGAGGTACTTGCCGGTAACCTCTGCGATGGAAGCACCGTCATTTCGCTCACTGATCATGCCGGAGAAGCAATCCAGTACGCCCCC
>UQVU01000037.1 GCA_900544475.1 uncultured Butyricicoccus sp. | reverse complement strand
AGAAAAAATGTGCCCGAAGGGCGCGGTTTTTCTTCAGTATTCGCTCGAAAGCGTGCTTTCGAGCGAGAAGCAGTTATTCTCTCGGAGAGGAGTTTTGACTTATGAAATGCGAAAAATGCGGCAAGAATGAAGCAACCATGTATTATAAGGAAACCGTAAACGGTGTCACCCGCGAAATGCACCTGTGCCCGGAGTGCGCACAGAAGGAAAACATCGGCGGCGCGTTTAATGATGCGTTTCAGTCGATGAACCACTTCTGGAGCGACCCGTTCCACTCGTTCCTCGGCGGCGGCTTCGGCAGCCTGTGGAACGATATGCTCGGCGAGGCGGCTCCGACCGCTACCATGCTCGGCACCGAGCGCAAGTGCCCGACCTGCGGCATGACCGAAAGCGAGCTTCGCCGCACCGGCCGCGTCGGCTGCCCGGACTGCTACTCCACGTTCGCGGACATTCTCAATCCGTACGTGCAGAAGATCCACGGCGCGACGCGCCACATCGGTACCGCTCCGGCGGCTCCCGAACAGCCCAAGACCGACCCGGTCGCCGATTTGAAGGCACAGCTGAAGTCGGCCGTTGAAAGCGAAGATTACGAACGCGCGGCAAGCCTGCGCGATGAGATCCGCAGAATGGAGGGCGAACAGAAATGAGTATGTTTGAAATCCATGGCGGTTTTACCGGTCTGGCAGCGTCCAGCCGCGTGCGTCTGGCACGTAATATCAAGGGTTATCCGTTCCGCCTGACCCAACAGCAGCAGAGCGAAGTTGCGGACAAGGTTTTCGCCGCGCTCACCGAAAATCCGACCATCGGGCCGGAGTTTGAGAAGAAGCAGATCATCCCCCGCTCGACCGAAGCCTCTCAGCTGGTTGAGGAGCACCTCATCTCCCCGGAGCTTGCGCAAAACGGCGGCTGGCTCATCGTTTCGAAGGACGGCGGCGTTTCCATCATGATCGGCGAGGAGGACCACCTCCGTTTGCAGGTCATCGGCACCGGCCTCTGCCCGAAGGAATGTCTGGACACGGCGAACCGCGTTGCCTCGCTCATCGAGTCCGCGCTTCCGTTCGCCTATGACGAGCGGCTCGGCTACCTGACCGCCTGCCCGACCAACATCGGCACCGGTCTCCGCGCCTCCATCATGCTGCATCTGCCCATGCTGACCGCAACCGAGCAGATGGAGCGCATCATCGGCTACGCAGGCAGCCGCGGCTGTGCGGTGCGCGGCGCCTACGGCGAAGGCTCGCAGGCCGTCGGCGGCTTCTATCAGGTTTCCAATCAGGTCACTCTCGGTGCGTCTGCCGCAGAGCTGACCGACAAACTGGTCGAAACCGCGACCACCATCATCGACGCCGAGAAAAAGGCGCGTGAACAGGTTCGCACCCGGAACGAACCCGGTCTGCGCGACCGCATCTGCCGCGCTGCCGGCACGATGAAGAGCGCCTACCTCATCGACACGAACGAAGCGGTGCAGTGCATTTCCGATGTGCTGATCGGTCTCCAGATGGGCTTCCTGTCCGGCACGGACGCACAGAAGCTGTATCTGCTTGAGGAACATATCCGCCCGGCCATGCTGACCGGCGCTCCGCAGGACCGCGACATCAAGCGCGCGGAAATGCTGCGTGAAGCGGCGCGTTCCATCCAGTTCGCATAATTACTGCCGCCCGCAAGGGCGGACGAGCACATCAGCCCTTTCCCCCGTCGGTGTGCCGGTCCGCCTCTGCGAGAGGCGAACATGAAATCAGTATTTTTACCTGCTCTGAAAGGAGTGTTGACTTATGTTCTATCAGAATCGTTTTACCGAGCGTGCCCGTCAGGCACTGACGCTTGCGCAGGAAGCTGCCGGCTCTTTCGGCCACAGCTACATCGGCTCGGAGCACCTGCTGCTCGGCCTGCTGCGTGAGGGCGGCGGCCCGGCCGCCAAGGCTCTCGCAGCCGCAGGCGTGACCGACGAAGCGCTCGTCAAGCAGATCGAGGAGCTTTCCGGCCGCGGTACGCCCGACGCTACTGCGCCGCAGGGCATGACCCCGCGCACCAAGCGCATCGTCGAGCTGTCCGTACAGTCCGCCAACGAAATGGGCACCGGCTATGTCGGCACCGAGCATCTGCTCCTCGGCATTCTGCGCGAGGGTCAGAACGTCGGCCTGACTGCACTGGCTAATCTGCGCGTCACCCCCGAAATCCTGGTCCGCAAGCTGAACGAGGCGCTCGGCGGCGTGCAGGACAGCGTTTCCGGCGAGAACGGCACCGCGGCTCCCGGCGGCGCGGACTCCAAGGACGCCCTCGCCCAGTTCGGCCGCGACCTGACCGCCGCAGCCAAGGAGGGCAAGCTCGACCCGGTCATCGGCCGTGCCAAGGAAATCCAGCGTGTTATCCAGATCCTGTCCCGCCGCACCAAGAACAACCCGGCGCTGATCGGTGATCCGGGCGTCGGCAAGACCGCCGTCGTCGAGGGTCTGGCTCAGAAGATCGTTTCCGGCGATGTTCCGGAGACCCTCAAGGGCAAGCGCATCATCTCGCTCGACCTGACTGGCATGATCGCCGGCACCAAGTATCGCGGCGAGTTCGAGGAGCGCATCAAGAAAGTCATCGAAGAGCTGACCGCCAAGAAGGACACCATCCTGTTCATCGATGAGATGCACATGCTGATGGGCGCAGGCGCAGCCGAAGGCGCAGCAGACGCTGCAAACATTCTGAAGCCTGCGCTGAGCCGCGGCGAGGTACAGGTCATCGGCGCGACCACGCTCGACGAATACCGCAAGAACATCGAGAAGGATGCAGCGCTCGAGCGTCGTTTCCAGCCGGTTCAGGTCGGCGAGCCGTCCGCTGAGGACGCGGTCGAAATCCTGAAGGGTCTGCGTGACAAGTATGAAGCGCATCACCGCATCAAGATTCCGGATGAGGCCATCGAGGCCGCTGTCAAGATGTCCGTCCGCTACGTAACCGGCCGTTACCTGCCGGATAAGGCAATCGATGTTATTGATGAAGCCTGCTCGCGCGTCCGCCTGTCCACGCTGACCGCGCCCCCGGACCTTAAGCAGATGGAGGACGAAATCGCCGCCGTCGCTGCGAAGAAGGAGGAAGCCGTCAAGGGTCAGGACTACGAGAACGCCGCAAAGCTGCGCGACGAGGAGAAATCCAAGCGCGAAGCTCTGGAGGCTCGCAAGAAGGAGTGGGCCGACCAGCAGAGCAAGTCCCACGGCTCTGTCACCGAGGACGATATTGCAGCCGTTATCTCCGGCTGGACCGGTGTTCCGGTCGCTCAGATGACCGAGGACGAGGGTCAGCGCCTGCTGCACCTCGAAGATACGCTGCACAAGCGCGTCATCGGCCAGAGCGAAGCCGTAACCGCAGTTTCCAAGGCAATCCGCCGCAGCCGTGTCGGTCTGCGCGACCCGAAGCGTCCGATCGGTTCGTTCCTGTTCCTCGGCCCGACCGGTGTCGGTAAGACCGAGCTGAGCAAGGCGCTTGCGGAAGCGATGTTCGGCGACGAGAACGCGCTTATCCGTATCGATATGTCCGAATACATGGAGAAGCACGCCGTTTCCCGTATGATCGGTTCGCCTCCGGGATATGTCGGCTACGATGAGGGCGGCCAGCTCTCCGAAAAGGTTCGCCGTCACCCGTACTCGGTCGTTCTGTTCGATGAGATCGAGAAGGCGCACCCCGATGTGTTCAACATCCTGCTGCAAATCCTTGAGGACGGCATTCTGACCGACGGTCAGGGCCGCCACGTAGACTTCAAGAACACCATCATCATCATGACCTCCAACATCGGTGCACAGAAGATCACCGGCGCCGGCCGCAAGTCGCTCGGCTTCGCCGACGGCAAGCCGGAGGACACCACTGAGCGCACCTTTGAGCAGATCAAGGAGGACGTCATGGGCGAGCTGAAGAACGCAGTTCGTCCGGAGTTCCTCAACCGTATTGATGACATCATCGTGTTCAACCGTCTGAACGAGGACGAAATCGCCCAGATTGCGGACGGTATGCTGCGCAAGGTCGCAGAGCGCATGAAGGACATGGAAATCACCATGACCTGGACCGATGCCGCGAAGAAGCACCTCGCACAGGCAGGCTTCGACCCGGTTTACGGTGCACGCCCGCTGCGCCGCGCCGTCACGAACGAGGTCGAGGACCTTGTCGCCGAGGAATCCCTCGAGGGCAAGATCGCAAAGGGCAGCGAGGTCGTACTCGATGCCGAGAACGATAAGCTGGTCCTCAAGGCCAAGGACACCGATACCAAGACCGAAAAGGCGGAGTAAGCTCCGATAATACAAACAGCCTGCACAGTGTAAAAGCTGTGCAGGCTGTTTTTTTGTTTTGGGAACTGTTACAGCATCGCGCGTTCGACGGCGGCGGAGGGACAGGCGGTGCGGACGAAGCCGGAAAGCGTTTCGAGGGCGGTTTCGATGACGCTCGGTTCGGTATCCGGCGTTCCGAACACCGGATAGAACACATGACGGCTGTCCGGATGAACACAGGTGCGGTTGTCCGCGCCCGCAATCATGCTGAAAATGATGCCGGTATCGTCGCGGCCGCAGATGTCGTTCGGGTAGGTGTGCGTGCTGTCGCCGCGCATTCCGTCAAACGGCAGCTTCGCGTCCGGCGTGAAAATCGTGAGCGCGCCGTCCAGGCGGTCGATGTCGTGCGTACCGGACAGGACGAAGGTCGTAAGCTCGAGCAGGAACGGCAGCGCCGTCACCGGGTCGTCCTCCGGGAACGGGCGTCCCTTGAACATCACGGTTTCGAACTGCTGCATGACCGGATAGGTCTTTTTGAACTTGCGGAAAAAGCGGAAGTAGGGATTTTCTCCGAAAACCGCCTTGCGGTCGTAGTCGGCGTACTTATCGCGCAGCGCCGCAAGCTCCCGCTCGATGAGCGCATGGAGCGCGTCCCGGTCGAAGCCGTTTTCCGGATAGCTCACCTCAAGCACGCCGAGCGGTATGTTCCGTTCAGAAAAGCTCGCGTCTTTGCGGATTTCAAACATCGTTCTGTCCTTTCTCAGCGTTGATAGTCGAGGCTGTTGAGCAGCTGGCCGATATTCCGATGGTCGGCGATCTTGCCCGAGGTTACATCATAATAATAGTAGGTGTCGCCGTGCGCATCGGTGAACAGATAGGTGCCGAGCGGGCAGATGTCGCGGTTGCTGTCCACCCAGCCGATGTACTGGTAGCCCTCGGCCTCGCCGACAACGCGGATCTGATGGACGCTCAGCGGATGCAGAACGACCGACAGGCCGACAAGCGCGATGAGATAGGAACTGTACAGCAGGATAATGACATACGATGCAAGGCAGTCCTTATGCGGATGCAGCATGGACTCCAGTCCAAGGATTTTCACGATAAAGGCGAACAGCAGAATGATGATACAGGCCCAGACCCATGCGTCGCACAGCGGATTATAGCCAAGCAGCAGCCCGATATAGACAGCCGCGCCGATCGCGAAGGTCACAAAGACCTGCCCCCAGCGGCCGATGGATTTTTCCGGGCGGAACTCGCCGAAGCGCGTCGCCAGCAGCAGCACCGGCGCATAGAGCCAGAGGAAGATGCGGCTGTCGCCGAGGGCGCCGCCGAACTCTTTATAGAAAAATGTGCCGATGAGGCTGACAACCACCCAAAGCACAAGAGCGATTCCGGTGTAAATTCGTTTTACGTCTTTTTTCTTTTCCATTTCTCTGTATTTCTCCCTTAAAAAAGGCAAACAGGCAGAGCCATGCGGCCCTGCCCATTCTACCGCACACCGCATGATGGTGTGAAGTTATGCGATTGATGGCAATTCCGCTTCAGTTGGGCGGTTTTGTCTTATGCCTCAGCCTTGATCTTCTTCAGCTGAGCGAAGCGCGGCAGGCCGGATACCTTCGGGCCTACGTTCTCGCCGTTGATGAGCGGCAGAGCGTAGTCAACGAACTCCTGCGTTACGCCGTTGCCTTCCTCGTTGATCCACTCGCGCGGAACCTTCTTCTCGGTGTTAGCAACCTCGGACAGCGGGAGCAGCTCGATCTCGCACTTGTAGCCGTTCTCGTCGCGGGTGCACTTGAAGCCCGGCATGTAGTCGGTCTTGCCTGCAACTGCGTTCTCAACAGCAGCCTTGCCGGACATATAGGACTCGTCTACGTCGGTCTTGGAAGCGCAGTGTGCAGCGCAGCGCTGGAGCAGGCTCAGCTCGATGCCGCGAACCTTGCAGCCCAGCTCGTTCTTTACGGTGTCTGCCAGCATGGAAGCCAGACCGCCGAGCTGTGCATGGCCGAAGCCGTCGGTAGCGGAGGTCTTAGCCTCGGATACGAAGGAGCCGTCAGCGTAGTGGATACCCTCGGATACAGCAACGAGGCAGTTGCCCTTCTCGTCATAGATGCGCTTTACGTCAGCCAGGAACTTCTTCATGTCGAAGTCGGTCTCCGGCAGGTAAACGAGGTCCGGACCTGCGCCCATAGCGGTAGCAAGACCAGCAGCGCCGGCCAGCCAGCCTGCGTGACGGCCCATGATCTCTACGACGCAGACCATGCCGGTGTCGTATACGCGAGCGTCCTGATAGATCTCCATGCAGGAAGTAGCGATATACTTCGCAGCGGAAGCGAAGCCCGGGCAGTGGTCGGTGCCGAACAGGTCGTTGTCGATGGTCTTCGGAATGCCCATGACGCGGCACTCGTAGCCGGACTTCATCATATACTTGGAAACCTTGTTGCAGGTATCCATGGAGTCGTTGCCGCCGTTGTAGAAGAAGTAACGGATGTCGTACTTCTTGAAGATCTCAAGAATACGCTTGTAATCGGTATCGTCTACGTCCGGGTCAGCCAGCTTGTAACGGCAGGAGCCGAGAGCAGAGGACGGGGTGTAACGCAGAAGCTTAAGCTCCTCGCGGTCTTCCTTGTCGATATCATAAAGGTCGTCGTTCAGCAGGCCCTTGATGCCGTGTGCCATGCCGAAAACGCGGGTGATGGACGGGTTGTCCAGCGCTGCCTCCAGCGCACCCAGAACAGAAGAGTTGATTACGGAAGTCGGGCCGCCCGACTGACCGATGACGCAAGCGCCTTTCAGTTCGCTCATAATGATAAACCTCCTAACAAATTAAAACACAGAGTCGCCACTGCATTTACTTAGGTATAAAGAGTACCATATTACGCGAAAAAAATCAATCACAATCAAAACTTTTCGGCAGTTTTCACGATTTTTGAGAAAGGTGTGGAAAAAAGAACAGGATTTTTCCGATATAGACTTGATTTTAGCGGGTGTTACTGCTAAAATAAAAGCAGAATTTTTAAGATTCAGCTTTTATTCAGAAAGGAAGTTTTCCCATGCCTTTAGTTACTACTACTGAGATGTTCAAGAAGGCTTACGACGGTGGCTATGCTGTCGGCGCTTTCAACGTGAACAACATGGAGATCGTTCAGGGTATCACCGAGGCCTGCCAGGAGCAGCACGCTCCGGTCGTCCTTCAGGTATCCAAGGGCGCACGCGCTTACGCTAACCACACCTATCTCGTAAAGATGGTAGAGGCAGCTGTCAAGGAGTGCCCGGACATTCCGATCGCTCTGCATCTGGACCACGGCCCGGACTTCGAGACCTGCAAGGCCTGCATCGACGGCGGCTTCACCTCCGTCATGATCGACTGCTCCTCCCGTCCGTTCGACGAGAACGTTGAGGAGACCAAGAAGGTCGTAGAGTACGCTCACGCTCACGGCGTTGTTGTCGAGGCTGAGCTCGGCACTCTGGCCGGCGTTGAGGATGACGTAAAGGTTTCCGCTGAGGATTCCTCCTACACCCATCCGGAAGAGGTTGAGGAGTTCGTAACCCGCACCGGCTGTGACTCCCTGGCTATCGCAATCGGCACCTCCCACGGCGCTTACAAGTTCACCCCGGATCAGTGCACCCGCAATGAGAACGGCATTCTGGTTCCGCCTCCGCTGCGTTTCGACGTACTCGAGGAAGTTTCCAAGCGTCTGCCGGGCTTCCCGATCGTACTGCACGGTTCTTCTTCCGTTCCGCAGAAGTTCGTTGACATGATCAACGCTCACGGCGGCAAGATGCCTGATGCAATCGGCATTCCGGAGGACGAGCTGCGTCACGCTGCACAGCTGTCTGTCTGCAAGATCAACATCGACTCCGACATCCGTCTTGCTATCACTGCTACCATCCGCGAGTACTTCGATGAGCATCCGGAGCACTTCGACCCGCGTCAGTACCTGAAGCCGGCTCGTCAGGCTGTCAAGGACATGGTCACCCACAAGCTGATCAACGTTCTGGGCTGCAACGGCAAGGCATAAGGAAGCTGTCGAAAAACTATCGTTTTTCCGACAAGCTGTGTTCTGACGGCGGTTCCCGCCGCATAACACGGACGGCAAAAAGTTCCTATGCAGAAACTTTTTGCTCTCTCAGGGTAAAAAAACCGAGGCGCATGTCCTCGGTTTTTTGCGTTTGCGCAGCAAACGCTATTTTAATACGCGCTGCCGCGCGTTTGAAGCACAGAAAAGGGCACGAGTTATCTCGTGCCCTTTATTTTTTTGTATTTACTTGCCGCAGCGGGCGAGGAGCTTTTCCCACTTCTCGTCTACATACTGCTGGGCGGCCTCGATGGTCCACTCGTTGCCCGGCTTGAAGCAGTGCTTGAAGCGGCCCTGGAGCTTCATGAACTCCTCGACCGGCAGCTTCTTCTTCGGCATATAGTTCAGATGCCATTCGCCGTCGATGATCTCGTACAGCGGCCAGACGCAGGTTTCGACTGCCATCTTGCAGATTTCCGGCAGCATTTCGGTCGGGTACTGCCAGCCGCGCGGACACGGGGACATGACGTTGACGAACGCCGGACCTTCGGTGTAGATTGCGCGGTGCGCCTTCTCGTGGAAGTCCTTGAAGTTGCCGATGAAGGTGGTCTGGGCAACATACGGGATGTTGTGCGCCGCCATGATTTCGGTCAGGTCCTTCTTGTTCTGCTTCTTGCCCACTGAGCAGGAGCCGGACGGCGTGGTGGTCGCGCTCGCGAAGCGCGGCGTCGAGGACGAGCGCTGAATGCCGGTGTTCATGTACGCCTCGTTGTCGTAGCAGAAGTACACCATGTCGTGACCGCGCTCCATCGCGCCGGAGAGCGACTGGAAGCCAATGTCGTAGGTGCCGCCGTCGCCGCCGATGGCGAGGAACTTGTAGGTGTCGTCGATTTTGCCGCGGCGCTTCATGACGTTGTACGCCGCCTCAACGCCGCCGCAGGTCGCAGCTGCGTTCTCGAAAGCGGAGTGGATGTAGGAATCCTCCCACGCGGTAAACGGATAGAGGAACGAGGAAACCTCGAGACAGGAGGTTGCGTTGCAGATGACCGCCTTGTCGCCCTCGTCGAGCGCGCGCATCATGCCGCGGCAGACCAGACCCGCGCCGCAGCCGGCGCACAGACGGTGGCCGCCGACGAAACGCTCCGGCTTGGAAAGCTCAACCTTGTGATTATATGCCATTTCAGAACACCTCCGGTGCGCTGCTGCGCTGACCCATGTGGATATACTTCGGACCCTGACCGCCGTTGTTGACAAGCAGGAACAGATGGTCAAAGACCTTTGCGATGTCGCCGGTCGCGACGTCGCGGCCGCCCAGACCGTAGACGATATTGACCATGATCGGGCGGTTTTCGAGCGCGTAGCACGCCGCGCAGGTCTCGGCATAGATTGGGCCGCCGCACGCGGAGAAGCCCTCGCTCTTGTCCATGACGGCGACAGCCTTTACGTGGCTGAGCACCGCTGCAAGCTCCTCGCCCGGGAACGGACGGAACACGCGCAGCTTGACAAGGCCGACCTTGCGGCCTGCGGCGCGGAGCTGGTCGATGCACGCCTTCGCCGTACCGGCGGTCGAGCCGATGAGCACGATAGCGACCTCGGCGTCCTCCATACGGTACTCCTCGAAGAAGCCGTACTTGCGGCCGAAGGTCTTTTCGAAGTCGGCTGCAACGTCCAGAATTGCCTTCTTGGCGTTCTTCATCGCCTCGGCCTGCTGCACCTTGTGCTCCATGTAGTACGGAGAAACGTCGTACGGGCCGACAGCGAGCGGCGTGTCGCGGCCGATGAGGGCGTGCTCCGGGTTATACTCGCCGACGAACTTCTTGACCGCCTCGTCCTCTTCAAGCTCGATGTTTTCGACTGCGTGCGAGGTGATGAAGCCGTCCTGACAGACCATGATCGGCAGGCGGACGTCCGGGGTTTCTGCGATGCGCATCGCCTGAAGGTAGTTGTCATACGCCTCCTGGTTGTTCTCGGCGTACAGCTGAATCCAACCGGCATCGCGCGCGCCCATGGAGTCGGAGTGGTCGTTGTTGATGTTGATCGGGCCGGTCAGCGCACGGTTGACGCACGCAAGCGTGATGGGCAGACGGGAGGACGAGGCGACATACAGCAGCTCGTACATGAACGCGAGGCCGCAGGAGGAAGTAGCCGTTACCGCGCGGCAGCCTGCCGCCTCCGCGCCGATGCAGGTGGACATGGAGGAGTGCTCGGACTCGACCGTGACGTACTCGGTGTCTACCTGACCGTTTGCGACATACTGCGCAAAATACTGCGGGATTTCGGTAGAGGGAGTGATCGGGAAAGCCGCAAATACGTCCGGGTTGATCTGACGCATTGCGTAGGCAACTGCCTCGTTGCCCGAAATACGCTCACGAATGCTCATCACTTTTCCTCCTTTACAAAGTCGATCGCGCCGAAGGGGCACACCTTCCAGCAGATGCCGCAGCCCTTGCAGTGGTCGAAGTCAAATTCGCCGCGCTTGCCGTCCGTTACCGGGATGGAAGCGTCCGGGCAGAACGGTGCGCACAGCAGGCACTGCTTGCACTTCTGCGGGTCCCAGACCGGGATGTTCGCACGCCATTCGCCGGTGATGGTCATGCGGGCGGTACCGCCCTCGTAGATTTCGCCGCCCGGGGTCAGCTCCTGCCACGTGGACTGTTCATTGATATCCTTTGCACACTTTGCCATTATCCGCGCACCTCCTTGAGCGACTGGGTCAGACATTCCATATTACCTGCGATAACCTGCGGCTTGGTCGCAAACTTATGCTTGAACGAGGTTTCCATGTCGGAAACAAAGCGCCACGGGTCGAGCACGCCGCTGACCTTGACGATGGCGGCGAGCATCGGGGTGTTCGGGAAGTATTTGCCGAGGGTACGCTCGGAAATTGCACGGGCGTCCAGCGTGAACACCTTGCCCTCGTAGCCGCGCAGCAGCGGACGGACTTCGTCCGGGGACTTGTGGGTGTTGATGACGATAGCGCCCTCCGGGTTCAGACCGTGGGTGACATCGACCGACTGGAGCAGCGTCTCGTCGACGACAACGACGTAATCCGGGTTGTAGATGTTGGAATGAATGGTGCATCTCTCGTCAGAAATGCGGTTGTAGGCGGTGATCGGTGCGCCCATGCGCTCCGGACCGTACTCCGGGAAGCCCTGTACATACTTGCCCGATGCGAACGCCGCGTCCGCGAGCAGCAGGCACGCGGTCTTTGCGCCCTGACCGCCGCGGCCGTGCCAGCGGATTTCGACCATGTTTTTCATGCTGTTTCCTCCTGTATCCTATGTTATCCGTGCCGGAACAACAAAAAACGAGCCTTCATCCCCGTAAAGGGACGAAAGCTCGTAAAATTAGCACTTCGTTTAACCACCCGTTACTGCGTACCGGCATACGCGGCTTCGATAACGGCAAAGCTGCCGTCAGCACCTACTGTCTCGGAAAAAAGTTCGGGCTGCAACTCCGGAGTGATATTCGGCTCCGCCCTACTTGCACCGGGCTTGCACCATACCCCGGCTCGCTTCGCGTTCGGCATTCGGAACGTACTGTCTCCATCATCATCTTTTGTGGATGAAATTGTGAGTTATGCGCATTTTCCGCCGTTTTTCTTGCGGTGCGCTTCACTGTACATAATTATAGGGAAATGTCCTTAAACTGTCAATCGTCATTTCGCACAAAAACAGATGTTTTTCTACGGCGGACAAAGTTAAGCTTTTGTCAAACTCTGTGTGTCAAACTCAGGCGCGGCCCGTAATCAGCCACGGTGCAGGCTCAGCCTCGAAATTGTGCTTGGCGTTCATCTTGGACACCGAAATCTGAATGACCTCGGTCTCACCGATGCCGAACTTCGCGAACAGGTCGGGCAGCGCGGCGGCGCAGCGGAAGTCGAGCGTGTAGATCACGAACTCCATGTGCGGGTTAAGGCGCAGCAGGCAGGCGATTTCCTGCTCCATGCTCGCGCTCGCGACTAGCATGGCGAGCGACGGAACCGGCAGGTCCTTCATGCTCTCGTCGTCTACGTGGTCGATGATAGCAATGTTGTTGAGGCCGAACTGCTCGATGTTTTCCTCCATCGTGCGGCGGTCGTTTCCGTTGTACTCGACCGCGATGACCGTGCCCTCCCCTGCGATGAGCGCGGCTTCGACCGCGATAGACTCGCCCGAAATCACGCATACCGTGTCGTCGGACGCCATGTGCATCTTGTTGAGGATGACGGCGCGGATCTCGCTGCCGACGTAGTGGATAGAGCCGCGCGAGAAGCTCGTGTTGTGCATACCGATCTTGTAGGTGGAGCGGGCGTTCGGATTGAGGATGAGCATGGCGGCGGAGGCGTTGATGCCGCGGTCGATCATGTTCTTGAGCTTGCTGTGCTCGATCGGGCCGGACGGCTCGGAACCGGTGTTGTACCATACGTCGCAGTCGCCCAGACCGGCGCTCCACATACGGTAGAAGATGTCCGCATGACCCGCCTCGGTGAACACGAGAACCGCGTCATTGGATTCCACGGTCGGGATCAGGTTTTTGTTCTTGCGGGTAATATCGAGAATTTTCACCTTTTCAAGGTCGATCTCCGTGTTTTCCGCGTAGTATTGCAGCCATGCGAGGATCTGCGAGTTGCCGAACATTCGGTTTGCCATAACGGTCACTCCTTTTGTCTATCATGCACAAGTTGAAACGACTCTTTTTCAGCTTTTTATCATTATAGCACAGAAAAGCCGTGGTTGTAAAGATAAGAAAAGAGGGCGCAGTTTCCTGTGCCCTCCGATAGCGAAAGTTTATACCGCGCCGTTCCGCGCGAAAGCGCGCATAAAATAGAATTTGCGAAGCAAATTCATAAGCACCGGGGGCGTGTACCTCGGTTTTTATACTCTGAGAGAGAAAAGATTCTGCATAGGAACTTTTCTCCGTCCGTGTTCTGCGGCGCCCCGCGCTGTCAGAACACAGCTTGTCGGCGAAAACCGTGGTTTCGCGACAGCTTAGCTCGTCTGCATGCCCGAAACGAACACGCCGAGGACGTCGATGCCCTCCCATGTGGTCTCGTACAGCTTGACCGACAGCAGATAGCCTGCCGACGAGGTGAACGAGCTTTCCGTGAACTGGTAGAACGTGTTTTCGCCGAGCGCCGCGTAGTAGCGCAGCAGCTGGCGGTCGAGGTCGGGCAGCTCGCTCAGCGCGTAGTAGAAGCAGGTCGTGCCTCGGTCGCGCGAGGTCGCAAAGAGCGACGCGCCGCTGATTTCACCGAAATCCGGCACCGGATACAGGTTGTCGTAGCACTTATCCGCGTCCGGCTTGTGCGTGCGCGAATATTCCGCCGGGGTGACGGCCGAAGCGCCCCCGAGCTTGTCGAGGACGGAAAGCGGCACGGAGAACGAGCTGCTGCCGCCCGTGCGGCTGCTGACCGTGACGGCGACCACGCGGCCCTGTCCGTCGATGAGAGCGCCGCCCGAGTTGCCGCTGACGACCTTCGCCGTGGTTTCGATCATCGGCACGAGGTAGTCGCCGTTCGCGGCGTCGAGCACCTTGCCCTCGGTCACTTTTTCCGCGCCGCCGCCCGGATAGCCGAGCGCATACACGATGTCGCCGGTCGAAAGGCTGCTCGCGGTTTCGAGATACGGCAGACCCGTGCCGACCACGCGGATGTGCGCGATGTCGGAGTCCGCGTCGAGCGCGTAGATGCTGACCTCGCGCTTGGTGCCGTCCGCCATTTCCGCCACGAGCCGCGCCACGCCGTTGACCAGATGGCCGCAGGTGACGGCGTCGCCGTTCGCGGAGAGCACCACGCCGCTGCCCATGCCGAGCAGGTTGCCGCGGGCGTCGTAGCTCGTCAGCTTGAACACCGCCGGGCCGCACTTTGCGAGGATTTCATCGGCGGAAAGCACGTTTTTCGCAGGCGTGTCCGTGTCGATGGTGACGCTCTGGCGCAGGCTCGGCACCGCCATGCGGGTGATAATGGCCGCGACTTCGCTGCGGCGGATAGGGTCGTTCGGCTTGAACCGGCCGCCGTTCGAGCCGGTCAGCACGCCCGCCCGATAGAGCAGATAGATGGCGTCCGCGTTCTCCGCCGAGGCGGAAACGTCCGGAATCGCGCCGTCCGCGATGCTGTTGATGGGCTGGAGCGCACCGCGCGGCAGAGCGCCCGCGAGAACGGCCGCGAACTCGCTGCGCGTTGCCGGGGCGTTGCAGTTGTCGAACGTCTGGGTCAGGATGCCGTTGCGCTGCGCGTAGTCCACATAGGTCTGATACCACGGCGTCGAGGACGCAAAATCCGCCGTGCCGCTGCTGTACAGGCTGTTGAGGCACGCCGCCAGCTTGATCGCCTGACCGATGGTCAGGTTCTCGTTCGGGTGAAATTTGCCGTCGCTGAAGCCGTTTACCAGGTCGTATTCGTAGGACGCACGGACGTTTTCATAGAACCAGTCCGCCGTGGAAACGTCGGAAAAACGGCCGTCCGTGTAGGTCGTTTTGGCGGTAAAGTTTTCGTAGCCCGCAAAGGCGGTCGGAAGTGCGCCGC
>UQVU01000036.1 GCA_900544475.1 uncultured Butyricicoccus sp. | reverse complement strand
TCCGAAAATAAGAAAAACAGTCTCGGCTTTGTGCAATTTGACAATCGCTAAGTTATGAACCACCTTTTGACACCCTAATCCTATAAAGAAAAAAAGCCCTCCAGCCATTAGATTTTTCATCTAACTTCTGGAGGGCAGTTCTCAAACTGGAGTTTTGTAACTAAAAACAACAAATCCATGCAAAAATACAGTCAATATTACTTTGTAAGATCCTTGATGACCTCTCCTGCAAGGATCAGTCCTGCCACAGACGGCACAAACGCAATACTTCCAGGGATATCACGGCGCTCGGTGCATTTGTGGACGGTTCCCGGAGGGCAGACGCAATGTGACCGGCAGCTGATACTCATATCCTCGATCGGTCTTGTCGGCTGCTCTTTGGAATATACGACCTTTAATTTTTTGACCCCGCGTTTTTTTAACTCACGGCGCATGACACGCGCGAGCGGGCAGACTGACGTCTTGTAAATGTCAGCCACCTCAAACTGGGTCGGGTCTAATTTATTGCCAGCTCCCATGCAGCTTATGACAGGCACATTGCACTCTTTTGCGCGCATGATGATCTCTAATTTTGCAGTGACCGTATCTACTGCATCCACGACATAATCATACTCAGAAAAATCAAACTCATGCGCATTTTCCGGCAGATAAAAACATTTTCTCGCTTCCACTTTTGCATCCGGATTGATCTCTAAGATACGCTCCGTCATCACATCAACTTTATATTTTCCAACCGTTTTTCTGGTCGCAATGATCTGACGGTTGATATTCGTCAGACATACCTTGTCATCATCCACGATCACAAAAGAACCGACTCCGCTCCTGGCAAGCGCCTCAACCACATAACCGCCGACTCCGCCGATTCCAAAAACTGCAACTTTTGCATTTGCAAGCCGTTCCATATTATCTGAACCCAGCAGTAACTGGGTTCTTGAAAACTGATTCAACATATCCTGTGCTTTTCTCCTGTTATTTCCTTATCTCTTAGTTCCTATTATCATTTGTGCAAAATTATTTTTTCCATATCGGGAAGTTCATTCCTGCCTCTTGTGCAAAATTATTTTTTTCCATATCGGGAAGTTCATTCCTGCCTATTGTACAAAATTATTTTTTCTCTATATCAAGTGTCTCATTCATACTTCCCATACGGTATCCGCCAAGGTCAAGCGTCCGAACCGATATGTAATATAAGCGTAACATTCCGTGTAATATTTCACGGGACGATGTAATTTTACAGATTGCCCTTGCATATGGCGCGGTTTCTGTTTATACTGAATATGTCAAATACAGGCGCAAATGCCGCAATTACAGGATGGAGAGGTGTGAAAAGTATGTTTCCTCAGCCATATTTCCGAGATAAAAAGTCGCTTTCCCCGAAAGAAATCGCGTCCATCGCCTCGTTGGTGAATATCCAGCTTCTGCCTTATTTTCAGCGGATTGGCTTAAATCCCCGCCAGAGCGGCTTCCATCATCTGCGCGACGCCGTGGTGGAATACCTGATCGCTACCGTTGAGGTCGGCATCACCAAGGTCATTTACCCGAATGTTGCCGAGGCCCGCAGCACAACCGCCGGTGCGGTCGAGCGCGCGATGCGCCACACCATCGACACCGCGTGGGACAAAGGACTCCTGAAAGACTCCGGCGGCGGCGTTTTTCCGGTTTTTCATGAGAAACCCGCGAATAAAAACTTTATCGTTGCCCTCGCCGTCGCGGTCAGCCGCCTGACCGGCCTGCCGTTCACACCCGCGCCGCCCGCCCGCGACCCGTATACTACTATATAATAGGTAAAGCCGCCGCCTGTAAAAATCGCAGACGGCGGCTTTTCGCGCGAAAAAGCTCCTGTGCACCCGGAAAACGGGGACAGGAGCTTTGTTTTATGCGGTTTACTTGCTCATTTCACAGAAACGCATCAGGATTGCCGCGACTTCGGCGCGGGTTGCGTTGTTCTGCGGGTTCAGACGGCCGTTCGAGCCGTTGACGATGCCGTTTGCAGCCGCCCACTGCATCGCGGAGACCGCGTAGGGGTTTACCGTGGCGTTGTCCGCGAAAGCGGTCAGGCTGCCGTCCGCCGCCGGGGAGTCTGCGCAGCGGTACAGCATGGTGACGAGCTGCTCACGGGTGATATTCGCGTTCGGGTCCGTGCCGTCGGAAACGCCGTTCGCCTTCGCCCAGTTCATGCCCTTTTCGTACCAGGTCGCGCCGCCGGTGGTGTCCTCGCCTGCGTAGCGCGCCAGAACGGTCATCAGCATCGCGCGGGTGGTCGGGGCGTTCGGGGAGAAGCTGCCGTTGCCCGTGCCGCTCATCAGACCCTTGTCCGCAACGTACTGCACCGCATCCGCGTACCACTCTCGGTTTTCTACCGGGATAACAGCGTTCAGCTTGCTGTTGTCGATGGTAATACCGTAGTTTTCATCATACTCTGCCTTGCCCGGCTCGTAGGTGTAAACAACCAGAGCCAGCTTATGACCTGCCTTTACGGTGTAATAGTTCGGCTGGAGATATACGGTGTAGTCATGGTAAACGCCATCTTTGAGGGTGATCTTCTTGTCTGCTGCCGCAGATGCAGAGCTGAAACCTGCGTTCGGGTTTGCAAGATCGATCCAGCCGCGTGCAATGATCTTGTACGTGGAGTCGGTGGTTTTGAAATTGATAACATCGTAATCCTGCGCACCGCCGCCGATCCAGTTGGTTTCGCCGGTTTTCTCCTCCGTTCTGCTAGTGGTAAAGGACGAGAACGGCGTGTCGGAAACATCTACGAGCATTGCGCTCATCATCAGTGCGTCACGGCTCTCTGCGTTGTCCGAACCCGGGTGCTGAATGGGAGCAGCGGAGATATTTACCTTGACCGTGCCCTTGATAATCGTGTCGTTCGCGACATCGCGGGTGAACATCGTGCTTGCAGAGGTGGAACCGCCGGTAAATGCATCGCGCCAGTTTTCAATACCGGTCATATCGCTGTTAATAGTAGTCGTGCCGGTTGCCGTATTGCGCATCGTCAGCGTATTTGCATAAGCCTGCGCCTCATCAGAGGTCGGCCAGCTGTTCAGCGTTCTCCAGCTGCCGTCCGTGTTGTTCTGAACGGTAACGGCTGCCATATTGTCAACATACTTTTTAGCTGCGGTATCGCCATACAGATAATAGCTGAACCACTTGTTCAGAATGCTGTCATAGCTTTCCTTGCCGATCAGCAGCGAGGTCTTGTGGGAGTCATAGTCCGGGGTGATATGTGCGCCCTGATGCAGGAGCAGCTTGACGGTCTGACCGGCATCTTTGAGCGTGTCGTACATCATCTGGAACTGCTTGGTGCGGACGTTATCATCGTTCAGACCGTGAACGATAAGTGCCGGACAGTTGAAGTTATTATAAGTAATACCGCTCCCGGTTTTCTTGCCCGAGTTGCCTGCGGTGTAGTCACGGTTTGCCCAGTGCGTGCCGTAGTCGCCGTTCAGCTCAATCTGATCATTATAAATACGGTTGAGATATGCCTGATAGGTGTCTTTGATGCTGTTCCAGTCATCTTCGTCAATGTAGCGGCCTGCGCATTCAAGCGCAAGATCATCACTGTATGCAACACCATCGGTCGCAATACCCTGAGAATTGGTGTATTCATACCAGCTTGCGATGCCTGCAACCGGAACGATGGTCTTGAGGCCCTCAACGCCGGTAGAAGCAACTGCGAAGTCGGTCGTACCGCCGTAGGAACGGCCGGTCATGGCTACGTTGCCGTTCGACCAGTTCGCTACGATTTTATTATTGTTTTCCTTATCGGTGTATGCGTTGCGCTTGCCTGTCAGCCACTCGATAACGCACTTGAATGCATCGGTTTCGACGTCTGCGCCGCAGGTTTCCAGACCCTCGGAACCGCGCGTACCCAGACCGGCTACCTCAACGACCGCATAGCCGCGAACGAGGAAGTAGTCGTACCAATCGAGGTCCTCGTAGTCGTAGAAATAATCCTCATTCTCCATGTCGCTCTCATACGGGCTGACATAGTACCAGTCGTCAGCGGACGCATTCTTTGCCGCATCGGTGGTCGAAACGACCTCGCCGTTGGGTGTACGTGCTGCCGGCTGTGCATAAATGGCGTTCAGATTGTACTTCGTGTTGCCGGTTTTATAATCAAAGTCGCGGGAAGCGCCATTATCCGTGCAGCCGGTGATATACGGGCGCGCTTCGTAAATGGTTGCTACCTGACCGTTGCTTTCAGCCAGACTCTTCGGAATCTGAATAAACGCCTTTACGAGGTCGAGTTTGCCGTCGTTATCAGTGTCGTAGTTGGTTTCAACGTAAACCGAGTAGCGGATAATGTCGCTGTCTGCGTTGCTGTAACCGTCCTTGGTCGGTACGCCGCTCGTGTACGGGAAAATCGGCTGTGCCTCGCCGTTTACGAAAAGCGGCGTCTGGTTTTTGATTGCGTTCGCCAGACCGATTTTCTCAGCTTTGGCCTTTATTTCCGCTGTCTGCTTATCGTTGCAGGCTTCGTCCCCCTTGACGCTGTCCGCGATGATGCCGAGGCTCTTGGCCATGTTGATGTAGTCGCTGTCCTGCGTGAACTGCTTTTCCTGCATTCCCGCGTCAAGCAGAACGCTCTTGACCGCAGAAAGCTGCGTCTGGTCTGACGCGCCGGTGTCGGCGGCTTCGGCCGCGCCCGCCTGACAGGTGAACGACAGAGCCATGGAAAGCGCCAGTGCAAGGCTGGCTACTCTCTTCTTCATTTTTATTCCCTCTTTCGTGGAAAGGTTTTCCGTCTGCACCACCGTTTGTATGGATATTCCATCATTCCGATGAATTTTCATGCAGACATGAGTTAGAATAGTCCCTTTCTCAGAAAAAGTCAAGGTCTTGGGATAAATTACAAGTCTGTTTTGGGTGTTTCGCGCGAAATTTCCCCGTAGACAACGAAAAATTTCTATGATAAAATTTTTGCTGACTCGCACGTAACCATTGTGGACAGGATTTTTCTGCCGCAAATACCCATTTATTGCCTCGATTGAATTTTCGCGAAAAGTTCGCGTTTTCGGCTTGGTTCTCTGATTTTCGGTACTTAACCCGGCGAAACGCGATTTTCGTCGTAATCTCAAAAAGGTTCTTGCACTGGTACTGGCGTTTGCTTGCGCATTCACCATGTTTGCTGGTGCAGCGTTCACGGATTCGGCTGACATTAAGTCTACCGAAGCTGTGGACACTCTTACTGCCCTCGGCGTAATCGACGGTTTCGAAGACGGCTCTTTCCAGCCGAACGGTACCGTTACCCGCGCTCAGATGGCAAAAATGATCTATGTTGCTCGTACGGGCAACGCCAATGCAGACTCCTACAAGTCTGCGACCACTTCCTTTACCGACGTTAATAATCATTGGGCTGCAGGCTTTGTAAAGTACTGCCAGGCTAATGGCATTATCGCTGGTAAGTCCGCCACCAAGTTCGATCCGGATGCTACTGTAACCGGTGTTGAAGCGGCTAAGATGCTGCTTGTAACCATGGGTTATCAGCCGGCCAAGGCTGGTCTGACCGGCGCAGGCTGGGATCAGAAGACCATCGGTCTGGCTTCCGAGAACAAGCTGCTGGACGATGTTAATGCAGACCTGTACTCCGCTCTGCCGCGTCAGTACGCTGCACAGGTCATCTACAACACCCTGAATGCAGACCGTGTTGTATGGTCCACCGATGCAAACGGCTTTGACTGGTACACCGACCGCGGTGGCGACCGTGAGACCGTTGGCCAGAAGTACCTCGATCTGACCACCTACGAAGCTACCCTGACTGCTACCGGCAAGTGGGGCACTTCCAAGGATCACATGATCATCAGCGACATCAAGAAGATCAACAACAACAGCCTGTCTACTCCGGCTGGTCCGAAGACCCTCGACTTCTCTGAGGATCTGTCTGACATGATGTATCAGCGCGTTAAGGTTATGACCGGCAAGAACGACAAGGTTCTGGGCGTTTACACCCTGGATGACTCTGTTGTAACCGCTAACACCGCTGACGTTGGTACCGATGGCGCTAAGATCAAGATCGACGGCACCAAGTACTCCCTGCAGGGTGACAACGTTAATGTTTACGCGAACGGTGCAGACACTGCGGTTGCTATGACCGCTTCTGCTTTCAAGTCCGCTTACCAGTACACCGGTTCTGTTGTAACCTTCTCCGACACCGGCGACAACGGCAAGTTTGACACCGCAGTTGTAACTAAGCCGACCGTAGGCAAGGTTACCTCTGTTTCTTCCGCTTCCATCGTTGCTGGCGGCAAGACCTACAAGTTCGCTGACGACAACATCGTTGACGGCCTGAAGAAGGACGACTACGCTGTAGTTGTTCCGAACCTGTTCAACGACAACAACGACATCACCAAGGCTGACGTTGTTGAAGGCGCTTACAATGGCGTTAAGTCTCGCGAAGTTCGCGTAGCAGACAACTGGTACAAGACTTCCGTAGCTACTTCTACTCTGATGAGCGGCATCTCTTCCGGCAACACTGTTCAGCTGTTCGTAGCAAACGGCGTTGCATTTAACGCTAAGAAGATCACCGGCACCGGTTCCGGCGAGCCGGATATGGCACTGTTCGTTGAGTCTGGCTCCTTCAAGCAGGCTCGCGTAATGTTCGCTGACGGCACCATCAAGACGGTTGATCTTGATAGTTCTGTTGATGAGGCTGGTAATCCTCTGCAGGCAGGCACACTGTATGAGTTCTCCGTAAAGGATGGCAAGTACAAGTTTGAGACTCCGCAGACCAACGTTGATTATACCTACGTTTCGAACAAGATCCTGACTGAAGACTCTTCTCACAAGATCGAAAAGTTCGATGGCAATCCGATCGACGATAACGCTGTTGTTCTGGTATACAGCGCTCACGAAACTGATGCTAAGAAGATCACCGGTAAGCAGCTGAAGAGCCTGGGTCTGACCTCTGGTAATATTACCAGCAATGCATACGGCTACACTTCCAAGGTTAACGGCATGGTTAAGGCTACTTACCTGGTAGTTACCATGACTACCGGCAAGAACCTGCCGAACAACTTCGACACCAACGACAACTACGGCTACATTGTTAAGGACGCATACAAGGACGGCGATTACTCCGTATACAAGGTATGGACCGGCACTGAGACCGTAGAGGTTCGTGAGGAGGTTACCTATCCGACTCCTTTTGTTGAAACCAGCACGAACGCTCGTCTGAAGGGTGACGTAATCGGTTACAGCACCATCGAGACCAAGGAAGGCGAACTGCCGGAGATCAAGGATGTAACCCGTTACTCTCTGGCTGTAGCAGGCACCACCCTGCAGGTTGGCGGCGTAAGCGGCTCTACCTCCAGCAAGGTTGCTATCGACGGCGCTAACGAGTACGACCTGACCAAGGATACCGTTATCCTGAATGTAAACTCTTCTGCGGACACCAAGGAGATCGGCCTGACCGGCACCGAGCTGTTCGAGGCTGACGATTACAAGGTTGGTACTTCCACCAAGTATGTTCCGAACGCTCTGTACCTGCTGGACGGCGATGATATTGAGGCGATTGTTGTTGATGCTAACGTCATCAAGAACACCTACGCTGCTAAGGTTGCCTCCATTGCTGCTACCGTAACCGTAGAGGACCGCAACGGCGATGCTGTTGAGGCTGGCGACTACGTTGTAGCTAACGAAGTTCTGACCATCAAGAACGACGGCGCTACTGCTGTAACTCTGACTCTGGGCAATGCAACGGATAAGGACGGTAATACCTCTGTTACCGTACCGGCTCACTCCAATGTTCAGGTTTACGTTTCTGCAAACGCTAACGTAACGATCGCTTAATTGCAAAATTAGGTGAGTAAAGAAACCCCCCGAGGAAAACCTGGGGGGTTTTCCTTTTACCCATTTGCCCCACAAAAAGAGGGACCGCCCGTTTCAGGCAGTCCCTTTCGTTTTGCTCTTTTTATTACAGATTATGCTGTAATTTTGCGGCTTTGAGGGTGTTTTTCATCAGCATGGTGATGGTCATGGGGCCTGCGCCGCCCGGGACCGGCGTCATGAACGACGCCTTTTCCATAACCTCGGGCGCGACGTCGCCGCAGACCTTGCCCTCGGCGTTGCGGTTGATGCCGACGTCGATGACGACCGCGCCGTCCTTTACCATGTCCGGGGTGATGAAGCCGGCCTTGCCGACCGCCGCCACCAGAATGTCCGCGCGGCGGCAGACCTCGGCGAGGTTCTGCGTGCGGCTGTGGCAGATGGTCACGGTGCCGTGGCGGTGCAGCAGGAGCATGCTCATCGGCTTGCCGACGATGTTCGAGCGGCCGACTACCACGCATTCCTTGCCCTTGGGGTCGATTTTGTACTCGTCGAGCAGCTCCATCACGCCCGCCGGGGTGCAGGGCACGAAGTCGAAGTTGCCGACCATGATTTTGCCGACGTTTACCGGGTGGAACGCATCGACGTCCTTCTTCGGGTCGATGGCGTCGATGACCGCCTGCTCGGAAATGTGCTTCGGCACCGGCATCTGGCACAGAATGCCCGAAATCTGCGGGCTTTCGTTCAGCTGCGCAATCAGGCCGAGCAGCTCTTCCTGCGTGGTTTCTTCGGGAAGCGCGTATTTTTCGCTGTAAAAGCCGCACTGCTCGCACGCGCGCTCCTTGTTGCGGACGTAAATCTCGCTCGCGGCGTCGTTTCCGACGATAATGACCGCCAGACCCGGCGTGACGCCCTTCTTTTTCAGCTCCTCGGTCTCCGCGAGAATGCTGCCGCGCACCTTCGCGGACAGCGCCTTGCCGTCCATTCTTACTGCACTCATGTTGCAACTCTCCTTATGTGAAAATGTTTATTTTTCGTCAGTTTCCTCGGTTTTTGGAACTTCCGGAACGTAAAACGCCTTCGAAACCGCGATGCGGCGGTACTGGCGCACGAGAACCGCAATCGCCGCGAGGCAGCTGATGACTGCAAGCAGCTGGGACACGCGGACCGGCCCGATGTACAGGCTGTCCGTGCGCAGACCCTCGATCCAGGCGCGGCCCGCGCCGTACCACGCGACGTACAGAAGCGCCATTTCACCCTTGAATTTGCGTTTTTTCGAGTAGAAATGCAGCAGGATGAAGCCGATGAGGTTCCAGAGGGATTCGTAGAAGAACGTCGGGTGAACCATCGAGCCGCCGTCGATCGTCATGCCCCACGGCAGGATGGTCGGGCCGCCGTGCGCCTCGCCGTTGACGAAGTTGCCCCAGCGGCCGATGCACTGGCCGATGAGCAGGCCGAACGCCGCAAGGTCGCACAGGCTCGCAAACGACAGCTTCTTGACCCGGCTGTACAGGAAAAGGCCGATGAGTGTGCCGATAATGCCGCCGTAGATGGCGATGCCGCCCTTCCAGATGGCGATGATTTCGCTCGGGTGCTCGGCGTAGTAGCTCCACTCGAACACCACGTAGTAAATACGTGCGCAGATGATGCCGAGCGGCACGCAGATGATGAGGCAGTCCATCAGGTTGTCCGAGGTGATGCCGAATTCCTTCGTGCGCGAGCTCACGTAGAGCGCCGCCAGAATGAAGCCAGCGCAGATGATGATGCCGTACCAGTAGATGTCCTTTCCGAGCACGGTGCAGGCCACGCGGTTCAGCGTAAACTCCAGTCCGAGGTTCGGAAATCCAATCGTATGTTCCATTTTTCTTCGCTTCCTTTGGGTTATTTGGGTCGAACGACCGACATGGCGGCGCATTCCGGCTGAGCCCAGCGGCGGAACGCCGTCTGCACATCGGCGGGCGTCACGCTCGCAAGGAGCGAGGCGAAATCCGCGTAGTGCTCGCCGGAAAACAGCGCCGTGACCTCCTGCCGGGCGTAAGCGTCCGGTACGTCGCACACGCGCAGGTGCAGGCCGTAAATCGCGCGTTTCATGCGGTGGAACAGCGCTTCGTCCACGCCGTCCTGCGCAAGACGCCGCACCTCGGCGAGAATGGCCTCGCGCACGGTCTCCGGGTCGCGGCTCTCGCCGCCGAGGACAGCCGCCGCGCCGTCCGGGATAATGGCGTAATCCGTGTCGAAATCGCGGCCGATGAGCTGCTTTTCGTACAGCGCGGTATAGAGCGGCGAGTTGTCGCCACACAGCAGCCGCACGGCAAGCTCGCCCGTCAGCATCCGCTTCAGGCGGCTCTCGCCCGGCTGCACGGGCGCGTCCTTGAAGCCGACAAGGAACTGCGGCCGCGACACCTGCATGAACTGGGTAACGGTCGGCTCGCTCACGGCGTTCCGGCGCGTGCCATAGTGCCGCTCACCGATTTCCGGGGCGTCTGCCGGAGAAAGCTGCTCCGCCATGCGGCAGACCTGCTCGAAATCCGCCGTGCCGCACACGACGAGCGCCATGTTTTTCGGGCTGTAAAACGCGCGGTGGCAGGTGTAGAGCAGCTCGGGCGTGATACGCGCGATGCTCTCCTCGCTGCCGGGAATGGACACGCGCACGGGATGCTCGCGGTAGAGCGCCCGGAACAGGCCGCAGTAGACCTGCCAGCTCGGGGTGTCCTCGACCATGCGGATCTCCTGCCCGATGATGCCGCGCTCTTTTGCAACGTTTCCCTCGGTAAAATAGGGCGTAAACACGAATTTCAGCAGGATTTCGAGATTTTCCTCGAAGCGTTCGGTGCAGGAGAAGTGATACGCGGTCATGGTGTGGCTCGTAAAGGCGTTCGGGCTTGCGCCGGTGCGGGCGAACTTCTGGAGGGCGTTTCCGTCCTCGTCCTCGAACATCTTGTGCTCAAGGAAGTGCGCGACACCGGCCGGGGTGTCGAAGCGCTGTCCCTCGAAGGTAAAGGACGCATCGACCGAGCCGAAATCGGTCGCGAGAATGGCGAACGTCTTGGAAAAGCCGTCTTTGGGGATATAGCAGACGCGCAGGCCGTTCGGGAGCACGCGCTCGCGGACGCTTTCGCGCAATTCGGGATAGTTTCGGGTCATCGTGCCGCCCCCTTCATGAAATAAACCGTGTCGAGCGCGGTGTGCTGCGCGGCGGCAGTCACCTGCTCGGGCGTTACGGCAGAAATCTGCTCAATGCGCTTTTCGGGCGGAATGAGCAGGCCGGCGGCCGCCTGACCGAGCCAGTAGCGCTCAAGCGTCAGCGGGTCGTCGAGCATCGCGCGCCAGCCGTTCGCGAGGGTTTTCCGCGCGGTATCAAGCTCGGCGTCCGTCAGCGCACCCGCGCTGCATTCATCGAGCTGATGCAGGATTTCGTCGCGGGCGACCTCGAAATTCGCGTTTTCGATGCCGGAATTGACGAGCAGCAGACCCTTCGAGGTGACGAACTGGGCGCTTGCGTAGTAGCAGAGCGACTTCTTTTCGCGCACGTTCAGGAACAGCCGCGAGCTGGTCGAGCCGCCGAACGCGGTCTGGAACAGCCAGTACGCCGGGGCGTTATCGCTTCCGAGCCACGCGCCGCCGGTACGGAAGCCGAGCGACAACTTGCCCTGCGTGACCTGCTCCTCCTCGATGATTTCGCGCGGGGCGGAAGCCGGAGAAGCGAGGACTTCGGTGTGCGGCTGATAGATTGCGCCGGGACGCGGGGCGGCAAGCGGCGTTTCGCGCCACATGGCCTCGATTTCGTCCGGGGTGTGGGTTCCGCAGTAAAAAAGCTCGATTTTCGCGGTGGAAAGCGCCTCGCGCCACGCCGCAAACAGCTTTTCGGCGGTAATTTCGCGCGCGTTTTCTACCGTACCGAAAGCAGACGCGCCGTAGCGCTCGCTGTCGCACATGAGGGCGGTCAGGCGGCGCACCGCCCACGAGCTCGGGTCGTTCCGCAGGGCGGCAATCCGGTCGCAGAGCGCGTTTTTCTCGCCCTCGACGTAATCGGCGGAAAAGCCGCCGCCGGGGAGATAAGGGTCGGTGAGCAGGCTCGCGAGCAGGCGGACGAGCCGGGCGGTCAGGCCGTCGGCATCGGGGACGCAGGCCTCGTCGATGCAGTCCGCGAGAAAGCCGATGCAGAGGTTTTCGCCCTCTTTGCGCACGGCGGACTCGATACGCGCACCGTAAAGCTCGTCGAGCGCCGCGCCGAGCGCGTTCAGATTGGTATATTCGGCGGTTCCGCGGCGCAGAACCTGCGGCAGACAGGCGCGGAGCGCGGCGTTCTCTCCGCCGAGCGGCAGCAGCAGCACCGCACGCAGCACCGAGCGTTTGAAGCGGGGCGTTGTCACGCAGGTCAGCGCGACGCCCTCGCTCAGGGTCCTTCGGGTCACTTGTTGCATAATTTCCCTCGTTTCCGGAAGATAATTTTCATCCGTGAATATTATACATGAGTCCGCGCCTTCGCGCAATGTAGATTGCGTGTATTTTGGTACGGGAAAAAAGGGAAAAAGGACGCAAAAAGCCCCCCGATTTCTCGGGGGGCCGATTGCCCTTGTAAGCTAAGTGAATTAGCCTGCGAAGTGGATGTGAGTGTCGGTTACAACAGAATCGGTCGTAGTGCCAATACCAGTACGATGCAGCATGTTATCTACATCGTAGAATACTGCAACGATCTTGTAATCCGGAGTAGCTACGGTGCCGTAGTTCTTCAGAACTACGATAGCGTTTGCAACGTAATTCTGAGTGGTGCCAGATACCAGGCACTTCTGAGCGGTCGGGATAGCCTCGATGCCGCCCTCAGCGCCCTCGTTCTCGGAGTCGTCGATTGCTACGAATACGCAATCCTCGTCGAAGGAGTAGGTGCCGGTGGTAGCAACTGCGCCGGTAGCGATCTTAGCGGTGCCCTTAACGGTACGGTCAGTACCGATGATAGCAGCGTCAATGCCGTCTACAGTTACATCCTTGACGTAGTCACCATCCAGAGTGTAGGAGATAACCTTGCCAGTGGAGGTGCCGGAAACCGGAGTAGAAACATCCTGAGTCAGGGTCTTAGCGCCCTCGGTGGTCCATACGTCGTAAGCAGCCTTCTTCTCGCCGTTAATGGTTACAGTGTAGCCATCGCGGGTCAGGTAGCCGTACTTGGTATCAGCGGTTGCGCCCGGAACAGTAGAAGTGGAAACATGAACATAACCAGCTGCAACATAGTCCAGACCATTCTTCTCATTGGTCAGAAGATCGGTGCTGGTAGCGCTCTGGTTGTCCCAGTTCTTGATGGACTTACCAGAGATAACCTTGATCTCGGTAGAAGCCTCAACATAGATGACAGCATCATCGTTAACCGGCTTGCTGCCAATCTTCTTATCGTCGATGGTAACAGCGCCAGTCGGGAAGTAATTATCGCAGCCAGCCTTGTTAGTGTTGCTTACAAGCTCGATGTCATAGGTGCCATCGGACAGCTTGCTGAAGGTTACAAGACCCTTGATGGAGCGGGAAGCGGACAGCAGGGCAGAGTCAGCCAGAACCTGGTTAGCATCCGGAGTGTAGCCGCTTGCGAGCAGCTTCTTGCCGTTGTACTTGGACAGCTTGACCTCAGCGTCGGTGCCATCAGCGAAGTACATGCGAGCCTTTACGGTGCCCTCGTGCTTCTTGGTGCCTACACCAGTGTCAATGTCAGCGTGTACGGTAGCAGGAGTACCCGAAGTCTTGGTCTTAACCTCGTACAGGAATGCAACATCCTTGAGGGAACCCTTGGTCTCGTCTGCGTTCAGAATGTACTTGCCGCAGAGAACCATATCGTAAGTAGAGCCGCTCTTAACGGTTACGCCGTTAGCCAGGCGGTACCACTTGCCGTCTACGCGAGCCTCAACGGTGCCGCGGGTAGCGTTAACCTCAGCGGAGGTAACGTCAGCCTTGGTAACAACGTCCTTGTCGGAAGAGTTGTAAGCGTCGTCGGTGAAGTAGACGTAGTCGTCCTTCTTAACGCCGTCGTAAACGGTAGCGTCATCAAACTTGATGGAGCCAACGCCATTATCAACAGTGATGGAAGAAGAACCAACGTAGGTAACCTTGCCGAACTTAACCGGGCTGGATACTACGGTGTCTACCTTGCCGTCGCCGTTGTTGTCGATCAGCTTGATGGAGCGAGCAACGTCGTTCTGCAGAGCAGTGCCGTCGTTCTTAGCCATTGCGAACAGATTGCGCATCTTAACGCCGGTGTTGTCGTTGTCGAAGAAATCAACAGCTACGGTATCAACGTTGTTGTTGTAAACCTTGTAGGAAGTGCCGTCCAGCTTGATCTTGTCGTTGCCGTCCTTCTCTACCTGGCCAACATAACCGGAAGCCAGAACCTTGGAGTCAACGTATGCGGATACGCCGTAGACCTTGTCGGTCTTGCCCTTCTCGTGCATAACGACGATGCGCTGGCCAACGAGGTCAGAGTAATCGCCCTTTACGCGGATGTAGGTGTCGCCAGAGGTGTTCAGGGAGTAGGTGTCGCGGCCGTCTTCCTTCTCGGTGCCGATCAGATACAGCGGAGCGTTAACGTTCTTGCCGGTACGAGCCAGGTTCATGTACTTCTCGCCAACGGTCTCCTTAACGAAGGTAGAGCCGCTCCAGGAAGTGATGTCGTCGAACGAGTTGGAGTCGGTAGACCACTTAACGCGGTTTACGTCCAGTGCGTTGTAGAGCATCTGAGCTGCGTACTGACGCGGCAGAGCCTGCTCTACCGGAGAGTCAACGTCGTTGAACAGACCAGCCAGACCTGCGTAGGACATGGTGTTCTGAGCCCAGTTTGCGCCGGTCAGACCAGCCTTAGCTGCGTCGTAACCTGCAACAACCAGCAGCATCTTAGCTGCTTCCTGACCGGTAACGGTGGAGTCCGGGTCAAACTTGGTAGCGCTCTTGCCGGCGATGATGTGGTTGGAAGCGCAGAAGTTTACATAGCCTGCTGCCCAGTGATTCTTAGTGTCAGCGAATGCACTGTTCATAGACTGGTATGCCGAAGCGTCGGACTTGCCGCCGTTCCAGACAACGAAGATCATCTTCGCCATCTCAGCACGGGTTACAGTGCCGTTCGGCTTGAAGCTGCCATCGGTGTAACCGTCGATTACACCCAGAGCAGACAGAGTGTCCACAGCTTCGGTAGCCTTGATGTCCGCCGAGTCCGTGAACGCTGCACCGGCGAACATGGTGAATGCGCAAGCAAACGCCAGTACCAGTGCAAGAACCTTTTTGAGATTACGACGAAAATCGCGAAAACGGGGTTTGAGTGCAGAAATTCACCAAAACACCTGATTTTCCTGCACTTTTTCAAAAAACCG
>UQVU01000035.1 GCA_900544475.1 uncultured Butyricicoccus sp. | reverse complement strand
GTTTAAGAAACTACCATTTCGAAATGATGTTCGCCCATCAGCGAGTTGTCCACCTCGACCGTATAGTCGATGATGAGCTGTCCGCCGTTTTCCCCGACCGTGTTGCTGACGCGCGAGGTGTGGGTCGCGATGGTCATGTCCTGCCCGATGGGCGTCTGGTACAGACCGATATGGCGCTCGTCCTCGGAAAACAGCATATGCGAGGGAAAGGTTCCCGTGCGGATGAGGGTGACGGTCTTGCCGTCGAGCTTCACGGTGGTCTTTGTTCCCTCAAGGCCGGTCAGCTCGCTCTCCTCATAGGCGATATAGTATTTGCCGCCGCGCTCATAGAGCGTTGCTGCGGTTTCAAGGTTGACGCGCTCCTCGTCGCAGCCGGCGAAATGCTGCCGCGAACGGATGGTCAGCCAGACGTCTTTCTTCATGCTTTGATTATCTCCTGATTCTGCTCAAAACTTGGATATGTCGATAAGCTCGGCGCGTGTTTCGACGTTTTCCTGCAAAAACAGTCCCGCGAGAGCGTCGAAGCCTGCCGGGTCGTCGGAAACGTAGTAGCGCGTGCCGCCCGGGCCGTCGTTCGGGTCGAACTGGGTCGAGGCAAGGTTCGCGGCCTCGGCGCCCGAGTCGATGAGGGTCACGTCCGGACCCATGAAGTCCGCGATGACCTCCTCAAGCAGCGGATAATGCGTGCAGCCGAGGATGAGCGTGTCAACGCCCGCGTCTTTGAGCGGCGCGAGGTATTCGCGCGTTACGGTTTCGATCACGATGTCGCCGCGGTGCACTCTGCCGTTCTCCACGAGCGGCACGAACAGCGGACACGCCTGCGTGAACAGACGGAGTGTGCCGTCCTTTTTGTGCAGATATTTTTCGTATGCGCCCGAGCGCATGGTCGCGGCGGTGCCGATAACGCCGACCCGGCCGTTTTTCGTCATGGTCATGGCGCGGCGGCAGGCCGGCTCGACCGTGCCGATGATGGGGATGTTATTCTCCTCGGCGAGCAGGTCGAGCGCCACGGACGAAACCGTGTTGCAGGCGATGATGATGGCCTTGAGGTCGAACTGCCGCAGGAAAGCAACGTCCTGACGCGCGTATTTAATGATGGTGTCGCGGCCGCGTGTGCCGTAGGGCACACGGCTCGTGTCGCCGAAGTAGATGATGTTCTCTTTCGGCATGAGCGCGTGCAGGCGGCGCACCGCCGTCAGACCGCCCATACCCGAGTCGAACACGCCGATCGAGCGGTTGTCCGGAGCGCGGTTATCCATGATGCTCCTCCAGTGCCAGCGCAATCAGCCGGTCGAGCAGCTCGGCGTAGTGGATGCCCTCGTAGTCGAACAGCTTGGGGTACATGCTGATCGAGGTGAAGCCCGGAATGGCGTTCAGCTCGTTGAACACGACCTCGCCGCCGTCATGGGTCACGAAGAAGTCCACGCGCGACAGGCCGCGGCAGCCGAGCGCGGTATAGACGCGAAGCGCGTCCTGGCGCACGGTCTCGAGCTGCTCGGGGGTGATGTGTGCCGGGATGTACAGACGCGAGCTTTCGTCCTTGTACTTCGCGTCAAAGGTGTAGAACTCCTGCGTCGGGGCGATTTCACCGACCGTGGACGCCTGCGGGCGCTCGTTGCCGAGGACCGCGCACTCGACCTCGTGGCCGTCGATGAACTCCTCGACGAGCACCTTGCTGTCCATCTTGAACGCCTCGGTCAGGCCCTCGGCCAGCTCGGTCATGTTGGTCGCCTTGGCCACGCCGACCGACGAGCCCTGCGAGCAGGGCTTTACGAATACCGGGAACGAGCCGAGCTGCTCGGCAGCGGTGCGGACAACGCCCTCCGGGTTGCATGCGAAGTCGCACGCAAGCGCGAGGTAATACCGTGCCTGACGCACGCCCGTGCCCTCGACGACCTTTTTGGTCAGCGACTTGTCCATCGTGTTCGCGCTCGCCGCGACGCCGCAGCCGACATACGGAATGCCGGCAAGCTCCAGAACGCCCTGCATCGTGCCGTCCTCGCCGCCGACGCCGTGCAGCACGGGGAACGCGCAGTCGAGGCGGACGCACTCGGCCTTGCCCTCGCGCAGCAGTACCAGACCGTGGATGCTGCGGTCGGGCGGCAGCATCGCCGGAACGAGGTCGCCCATCTTCTCCCACTCGCCGGACTCGATGCGGTCCGCGTCGCAGGTCGGCAGATAGAACCATCTGCCCTCGCGGGTGATGCCGACCGCATGGATTTCATATTTCGATTTATCAAGATTGCGTAGAATAGATGCGGCAGAAAGGCACGAAATGTCGTGCTCGCTCGAAATGCCGCCGAATATCACAGCCAGTTTCATTTTCTGTTACGCCCTCCCAAGGTTTCTTGCTCATACTTATACGGATACCATTATACGCTATTTAACAGCCGATTACAATGCAAAAATCCTTTTGACCCTGTCGAAAAACTAACGTTTTTCCGATAAACTGTGTTTTGACTTTGCAAAACACGGACGTCCGAAAGTTCCCATGCGGAAACTTTCTCCCTCTGGGAGTATAAAAACCGTGATACATGCTCCCGGTTTTTATGATTTTGCGTTGCAAAATCTATTTCATGCGCGCTCCCGCGCGAAACACTGTTTTCCGAAAAATTGACTTTATCGACAGACTGGAGCTGTGATTTTCACGGTCTGACCTACGGAAAAGCGGATTCGGGGCATCCCCTTTCGATGTCCCGAACCCCTTATTCCCATCCTAACGAACAGCGAGGGCTGAGATATGACCAGATCAAAACTGAAAACGCCGAGAACTGCTGAGTCTCAGACTCGACTCTTCGGCCTTAAAATGCTGACACCTACCATGCTGGTCCTGCTCGTCATGACCGCATATCCGCTTATCTTCACCTTTATTTACAGCTTTACCAACTACAATTACCTCAAGGGAGCTAAAAAAGCATCCTTTGTCATGTTCGCAAACTACATCAAGCTGTTTAAGAACGACTACTTCCGTCAGGCCGTACTCAACACCATCAAGTTCACCATCTGTGCGGTCATTCTTGAAATGCTGCTCGGACTGATGATCGCAGTGTTCATCAACAGCCTCAAAAAAGCGCAGAAATTCATGCGTACCCTGCTTCTGCTGCCCTATCTGCTCCCGGCGGTCACGGTCGCGCTGAGCTGGCGCATGATGCTCTCCTCTAACTACGGCATCATCAATCAGTTCCTTTCCGGTCTCGGACTTCCCTATTTCAACTGGTTTCTCGATACACGAACCGCCTTCTGGACGATACTCGTCATCGACGTCTGGCAGAACGTTCCGTTCGTATTCCTGCTGCTGTTTGCCTCGCTCCAGTCTGTCCCCGAGGGACAGTACGAAGCCGCCCGTATCGACGGCGCAGGCGCATTCCAGCAGTTCTGGTACGTCACCATCCCGAACATCAAAAACAGCCTTGCGCTGTGTGCTCTGCTTCGTACCATCGACACGTTCCGCCTCTTCGAAAAGGTCAACGTCCTGACCGGCGGCGGCCCGGCCGGTACGACCTCCACCATCACGCAGTATCTTTACAACTACGGCATCAAGTCGCTTGACTTCGGCTTCGGCAGCGCCGGCGCGATCGTCATGACGGTACTGGTGCTCATCCTCTCCAGCGTTTACATCAAACGCGCGATCTCATGACTGCCTATGAAAAAAGATACCCAGATGCGGCTCACCTTTATCAATGTGGGCTACGGGGAAGCGATTTTCATCGACGCCCCGGACGAAAACCGGCCTGACGGACGGTTCTACGCGATGATCGACGGCGGCAGCGCAGAGGACAGCGAGTTTCTCGACGGCGCAAGCGGACGCATCCGCGCGGAGGCTTTCCTCTCCTCTCTCCCGCGGCTCGACCTCGCGGTCAGCACGCATATCCACGAGGATCACCTCTGCGGCCTGTACCGCGTCTGCTGCGACCATCCGCCGGCTGTGCTGCGGCAGACCCTGCCGCCCGGCTTTTACCGGACGCTGCATCCGCTCGGCGATGCCTCGGCGCAGAACGCCTCCGAACGCAAGTTCCTCGCGGCGCTCGACGACCACATCAGGCTGTGCGCCCTCGTCGAGCAGAACGGCGGCTCTGTCGAGCAGAACGCCGCAGGCGACACCCTGACGCTCGCGCCGGGCCTTACGGCCGAGGTGCTTGCCCCGACGAAAACGCGGGCGGACGCCCTGCTCGCCGCAATGCGCGGCCTGTACGCCACTCCGCAGGGCATACCCGAGTTTCGCGAAAAGCTGGACGCGCTCGACGGCGGAATGAACAATTTCAGCCTGATGCTGCGCCTCACGTTCGGCTCGGTCCGCATCCTGCTGCCGGGCGACACCAACCGCGCAGGCTACGGCGGCATTCCCCCCGAAGCGCTCGCCGCCGACATTTTCAAGGTCGGCCATCATGGCCAGCTCGACGGTGCGGACGCGGCTCTGCTGCAAAGCGTCCGGCCGAAGTTCACTGTATGCTGCGCGTCGAGCGACCGCCGCTACAACAGCGCTCACCCCGAAACCATGCGCCTGCTGAAAGAAAGCGGCGCCGCACTTTACTTTTCCGACTGTCCCCCGGTGGACGGTCAGTCCATCCCGCCCCATCGGGCACTTGAATTCACCATCTGTGCGGACGGCGCCGTAAGCGCCCGTTACCTGCCGTAATCGAACCTCGTCCGCCGATGTACAAGAGAAGGAGCAAGACATGGCTGAAGTAATCCTCAAGAACATCAAAAAGGTCTATCCCCATCAGGATACCAAAAAGAAGAAGAAAAAGGGCGCAGAGGAGCGAAAAAGCAACCTCACGGTGACCGATGAGGGCGTACTCGCTGTGCATGACTTCAATCTTTCCATCAAGGACAAGGAATTTATCGTTCTCGTCGGCCCGTCCGGCTGCGGCAAGTCCACCACTCTGCGCATGGTCGCAGGACTCGAGGAGATCTCGGGCGGCGAGCTGTACATCGACGGCCAGCTCGTCAACGACGTCGCCCCGAAGGACCGCGACATCGCGATGGTTTTCCAGAACTACGCGCTCTATCCGCATATGACGGTCGCGGAGAACATGGCGTTCCCGCTCAAGCTGCGCAAGGTCCCCAAGGAAGAGATCGCGCAACGCGTGGCACAGGCGGCGAACATCCTCGGCATCACCGAGTACCTCGACCGCAAGCCGAAGGCACTCTCCGGCGGCCAGCGTCAGCGTGTCGCCATCGGACGCGCGATCGTGCGCGAGCCGAAGGTGCTGCTGATGGACGAGCCTCTGTCCAACCTCGACGCCAAGCTGCGCAACCAGATGCGCGCCGAGCTCATCAAGCTGCGCCAGCGCATCGACACCACCTTTATCTACGTTACTCACGACCAGACCGAGGCGATGACGCTCGGCGACCGCATCGTTATCATGAAGGACGGCCTCATTCAGCAGATCGGCACGCCGCAGGAGGTCTTTGACCACCCGGCGAACCTGTTCGTTGCCGGCTTCATCGGTATGCCGCAGATGAACTTCTACAAGGCCGAGCTTGTGCAGGAAGACGGAAGATACGCCGTCGTCCTCGACAAGGCCAAGGTTTTCCTCTCGGACGAAAAGCAGGCAAACCTCAAGAAGAACAACGTAAAGACCGGCGCGGTCACACTCGGCGTGCGTCCGGAGCACCTGCTGCTCACCGGCGACCCGGCTTCCATGATCAGCGGCAAGGTTGACGTCAGCGAAATGATGGGCAGCGCGGTCCACCTCCACATCTCCGCCTGCGGCACGGATACCATCATCATCGTGCCGACCGCCGAGCTGGAGGACGCAAACGCCTACTCCATCGGCTCCCCGGTTTCGTTCACCTTCAGCGGCAGCACCGCTCACCTGTTCGACTCCGAAACCGGTCTCAATCTCGAAGCCTGACCCTAACCTAATACCTCCCTTTTTCATTTTCCGGTCTCAGTCCGGGCCAGAAAAGGCAAAGACCCCGCTGCGGTTTTGTGCACCGCAGCGGGGTCCTTCTTTATGAGACCGGAGCCGCAAACAGGTTGCTCTGCCGGTCAGCGCCGCCGAACAGCTCGTTATACTGCACCGTGCGGTAAGCGTCGATTTTCGGGGTGAAATCGTTGGTTTCCATGTGGCTGTAAGCGTTGCCCTCGCTGTCGAAGTAGCCCGCAAAGGTCATCGCCGGGATGGTTTTCATGAAGTCCCAGAGATACGAGCCGAACGCGCTCGTCCGGATGCCTGCGTCCCGCAGCACGTACTGCGCAAGGAAGTTCAGGCTCGTGATGCCCGGCTGCTCGCCCGTCAGCGGATAGTTCGCCCAGATGACGAACGGCACCTTGAACTTATCCATATACTGCTCCATGGTCATGCCGTCCTCGGAAACGCCGTAGGCCATATCGAGGAATTCCTGTTCGACCGACGGCTGATGGTCGCCGAACATGACGATGATGGTCGGCTCGGTCTGCTGCTCGAAATACTCGACGAGCTGGCGGAAGGACTCGTCGGTCTTGTTCGCGAGCGTCAGATACTGCTCCGCCTTGGGGAACTCGCCCGGTGCGTCCTCGACCGTGACCTCGGCCGGGTAATCCTCGACCGTGTACGCGCCGTGGTTCTGGATGGTGACGTTGAAGAGGAAGAGCGGCGTGCCCTCCTGCTTGTGCTCAAACTCCCAGATGACCTGCTTGAAGTCCGAGTCATCGCTCACGTAGCCGTGCTCCTCGGTCTGCGGAACGTCCATCTCCTCGCCGCACTTGAACGAGTCGAAGCCGAGGCGCGGATAAGCGGCGTTGCGCTGCCACGAGGTCTTTTCGCCCGGATGGAACGCGCGGGTTTCGTAGCCATACCCCTTGAGCAGGGTCGCGAGCGAGTCGGAGGGGCCGAGGATGTACTGCTGATACGGGATGCTGCCGGACGGCAGGAACGCCATCGAATCGCCCGTCAGGAACTCAAATTCGCTTGCGCTCGTACCTGCGCCGAACACCGAGGCGTAGGCGTGGCCGACCACCGCGTTATCCAGGCTCTTGATGTAGTCCATCGTGCTTTCGCTGAGGGTTACGTTGCCGAAATCCTCGAAATCCGCCCACGATTCGTTCATGATGGCAAGGATGTTCGGGTGCTCGACGGACGCCGCCGGAGCCGGGTCGGGCGCGGCGCTCTGGGCGATTTCAGAGGCAGTTTCCGGCGTCGTGTCGGACGGCTGCTCGACCTCCATGAACTCGGTGTTGCGCAGGAACTCCGCCACCGCGCCGCTCGAACGGTATACGCTCGTCTGGTCCCAGACGTCGGTCTTGACGCCGAACAGGCCGAGAAACTGCGGATGCAGCACCGGAATGAGGCAGACCGCGCCTGCCACGAGCATCATCATGCGGCGGCGGAAACCGCCGGGCGCGGCGCGGAAGCGATCCTCGCGGTACTGGTGGCGCAGACTCCACGCCAGCAGCACAAGCAGGACGATGCCCACAGCCATTTCCCACGTGACCGTAAACTGGTAGCTGTCCGCGACGGCGGCGGCGGTGCCGAGCGCCGAGAAATCCCACGGCAGGATGGGCGTGCCGCGGAAAGAGGACACGAAGTAGTTCGCCGTGCCCCACGCGCCGGCAAGCAGGTGCAGCAGCACGCTGCATACCGCGACATGGCCGCACAGGCCGCACGCGAGCCAGTAGAACGCGCCGAGGCAGACCCAGTTCGCGACCGCCGCGCCCGCGCTGATTTCCCACGGCATCGCGCCGAAGAAGAACTGCATCAGCCAGAACGCCGTGAGCGGCGACAGAACGAACACCAGAATGCGCTCGCGCTTATGGCGGCTCGTTTTTTCCCAGCCGTCGCGCAGCCGGAGCGCGGTGCGCTTCGCCCTTTCCCGTAAGGATAAAATGATTTTTTTCATATCTTTCTCCCATATTTCGCAAGACAAAAATTACTTTCCACAAGTGCGAAATTATACAGGAAAAAAGCTGAAATGTCAAGTTTGTGTAAAGTCGGACGGTGGAAAAGTGACGAAAGCCGCGCGGCTTCTCTCCCGTTCGGACGGGGATTTCTGCACTTTTCGGACACTCTGCCCCCGAAATGCGGCAAAAAGCTGCCGTCCTTCCCCCCGTTTTTTCCGCAAGTTGACGAAATCAGATGAATTTTTCGTCTAAATGACGATATTGCGAAAGAAAAATGCTCTCTTTTCCCAATCTATGGGTTTCTCAGACCGCGCGGCAGCACGCATAAAATAGACTTTGCTTCGCAAAGTCATAAAAAGTCGGGGCGTGTACCTGACTTTTTATACCCTGAGACGGAGAAAAGTTTCTGCATAGGAACTTTTCTCCGTCCGTGTTCTGCGGCGCAACGCGCCGTCAGAGCACATTTACCGGGAAAACGCCAGTTTTCCGGTAAATAAAAATCCCCGCAACCTTTCGATTGCGAGGATAGTTTGGCGGAGACGGAGAGATTTGAACTCTCGCGCCGATTTCTCGACCTACTCCCTTAGCAGGGGAGCCCCTTCACCAGCTTGGGTACGTCTCCATGTCAAGTTATGCAGTTGTCGTTCAATCTCCTGCCCGTTGTTTCCGTAGAAAAATTTGGCGGAACGGGTGGGATTCGAACCCACGCGCCCTTTCGGACAAACGGTTTTCAAGACCGCCTCGTTATGACCGCTTCGATACCGTTCCGTGTCTTGCCCGATAAGCAAGATTTATTATACCGTATCAAGCGCACTTTGTCAACTCTTTTTTTGCAAATCTGCATAAAAGAAAAACGTATCCGCGGCGGGGTGAGGGCACCCCGCCCTACGGTTTTACGATACCCGGAGCAGAACGATTTGTTCTGGAACTCGATTATCCTGCCCCGAATGCACACGAAATCAGTCGTTCAGCTTCTCTATCCACTCCTTTTCCTTGAAGCCGGGGAGCGCGAAGTCCTCCCCCACAAGCAGCGGACGCTTGACGAGCATTCCATCGGTCGCGAGAAGCGCGTACTGCTCGTCCTCGGTCATGCCGGGCAGGCGGTCCTTGAGACCGAGCGCCTTGTACTGGAGGCCGCTCGTGTTGAAAAAGCGCTTGAGCGGCAGGCCGCTGCGGCGGTGCCACTCGCGAAGCTCGGCTTCGGTCGGGTTGTCGGTCTTGATGTCGCGTTCGGTGAAGGAAACGCCCTGCGTTTCGAGCCAGTCTTTCGCCTTTTTACAGGTCGAACACTTGGGATAGCAGACAAAAAGCATGGTTTTCCCTCCTTATTTCGCGCGTTCCGTGTGGTCCGCGCACAGCACGAACAGCTGCGCGAGCACGTAGAGGCAGGCCGCCGCCGACAGGCCGCTGCGCAGGAGCATCTGCGCCGACCAGCCGACCGAAGTCACGCCCATCAGCCGCGCAAGGCCGTAGCCGCCGAGGTCGGAGAACGACATCGTGACCGCAAGGCCTCCGAACAGCGCCAGCAGCATGGGCTGCGGACGGCCGTAGAGCATACGGGCGAAGTGGTAGACCGCGAGCACGAGCACAACGTCTGCAATCAGGCCGAAGCCGAACAGCGGCAGACGCGGGTCGGTGCAGGTCATGCGGTAGTTGACGAGCAGATGGATTGCACTCCAGAACAGCGGAAGCAGCACGCACTTCGCCGGTTCCGAGGTCAGCTGCGCCGCGCTCTGCGCCTTGGTGAAGGCGATCATGCACACGCCGCTGCCGATGCCGGCGAGCGAGTAGACGATTTCCAGAATACGCGCCCACATCGAGAAATTATCCGTGTCGGCGGTAAAGGTGAAGTAGAGATAGCCTGCGCTGCACGCAATCAGAAGCATGGCCGCGATGACCGTTGTCATGCGGAACAGCGTGTTTTCCGTGCCGAAAAGACGCTCGAACGGCGTGTTTTCCTGCTCGCGCAGCGGCGCCGCCAGCACGCCGTACAGCACGGCGCACAGCGCAAAGAACGCGGTGCAGACCCAGACCCACGGACTGCCGGCCGTCGGAAGGCCGGTGTCTACGTCGAAACCGTTCAGCAGATGCAGCGCACGCAGTCCGATGCCCGGAATGGCCAGCGCCGCCGCTGCGAGCGGCAGAAATTTGGTTTTATTCATAAGGTTTTTCCTCCTGTTATTACGCACCTCTCCGCCGCACCCCGCGGCAGACGATACCGTGTTCAGTATAGCACATTCTCGCCTTTCAGGCAAGGCAAAGAGAAAGGACCGCACATCATGTGCGGTCCCCCATTTGACCGGAAAGCGGTCGTTATATTCTGCGTTTTCGCGCGTCAGCGCGCATAAAATAGAATTTGCGAAGCAAATTCATAAATTCCGGGGGCGTGTACCTCGGAATTTATACTTTTAGAGGGAGAAAGTTTCCGCATGGGAACTTTCGGACGTCCGTGTTCTGCGGCGCCGTGCGCTGTCAGAACACACTTGTCGGCGAAACGGTAGTTTCGCGACAGGTAATTAGAAACGGCTGTTCTTCGGCATATTTGCCGCTTCCTGTGCGGAGAACTCGGTGTTCGCCGGGGTCTGCTTCTTCATGCCGAATTTCAGCAGAATCGGCGTGACGAGCGTAGTAACGATAACGACGACGACGATCGGCGGGAACATATGCGGGTCGATCAGACCGGCCTGCTCGCCCTTCTGCGCAACGATCAGCGCAACCTCACCGCGCGATACCATGCCGAGGCCGATGGAGAAGGCATCGTACATCTGGAAGCCCATGAGCTTCGCGCCGAGGCCGCAGCCGACGATCTTGGTCAGGATAGCGATGATGGTCAGAACGACCGCGAAGCCGATCATCGAACCGGTCAGACCTTCCATGTTGGTCTTGATACCGATGGACGCGAAGAACAGCGGGGAGAACAGCATATAGCCGAGCACGTTGGTCTTGCTTGCAACGTAGTCGCGCACGTCAGCCAGCGAGCAGAGCACGATGCCGGCGAAATAAGCACCCGTGATGTCCGCGATGCCGAAGAAACGCTCTGCGACATAGCTCATCAGCAGCGCGAACGCAACCGCGTAAATCGCAATGCGGCGATGCTTGTGCCACTTCTGCTCCATTTTGAGGAACGCCTTGTACATGATAAGGCCGACGACCGCAACGAATACAAAGAACGCCACGATACGCGCCAGAACGAACATCGGGCGGACCGAGGGGTCGGTCAGTGCGCTCAGAATGGTCAGAACGATGATGCCCAGAATATCGTCGATGACGGCCGCGCCCAGTATCGCTGTGCCGACCCGGCTTTTCAGCTTGCCCATCTCACGCAGGGTCTCGACCGTGATCGAAACCGAGGTAGCGGTCAGGACGACGCCGATAAACGCAGCCTTGATCATGTTCATCTGGTCGGTCGGGTTGTTGTCGAACAGCAGGTAACATCCCATACCGCCGAGCAGCGGCACGATAACACCGATCATGGCGATGATGAACGAGGCGAAGCCGGTCTTTTTCAGCTCCTCGAGGTCGGTATCCATGCCGGCGTTGAACATCAGGATGATAACGCCAAGCTCGGCCGCCTTTACCAGGAAGTCGGTCTCGCCGACCCAGTTAAGGCAGCTCGGGCCGACCAGCACACCGGCAATCAGTGCGCCGACGACCTGCGGCATGTGAACTCGTTCGCTCGTCAGACCGAAAATTTTCGTGCACAGCAAAATAATTGCTATCGTCAAAAGATAATCGTATGACATTGTATTTCCACCTTTCTGCCTGAGAAGCGGCGGCGGTGAACCGTCTGCCTCTCTATCCATTCTATCGGCGGGGCCATCTCTGTTCCTCTGCGGCCTGCCGACTCGCGCACAGCCTGTTTGTTTCTCTCGGCCGTGCATTTACCATGAGAGCGGTGCACCGGCAGTCTCCTGTGCCGCTGACGCTCTCCTAAATCACGTATACTATTATACATCTTTTTTTCAAAACAGCACGTTAAAAAACGCGAAAAATGCCCGTGGTTTTGTACGAAAAAAGCCAAATCCAATCCGCCCGAATATGTGCATTTTTTCCGTCTGCACCTTATCCCCGCCTGTTTTCCGCCATTTTTTTGAAATCTGCCGTTAAGATGAAAAAACAGCCCCGGCAGAAACATTGTTCCGCCGAGGCCGCAAAGTCCGAAATAATATTCCGATTATTCCTTTTCGATTTTGGGCGTGCGGGCGTAAATTTCGCGCACCTTGTCGAGGCTGTTCTCGATGCTCTGACGCAGCGTATCCATGTCGGACTCCGGAATGTTCCGTTCCAGGAACAGCAGCTCGATGGCGTGGGTGAACATGACCATGGAGTTCGCGGTGTCGAGAAACTTCGGGAAGTTGTGCGACTGCATCGCGTTGCGGAACTTGGTGATGTCGCGGCGGACGAACTCGATGACCTCCTCCGCGCTCGCGAAATCGCCGTGCGAAATCGGATACGGCGCGATGCGCTGGATATAATACTTGTCGTGCTTGGTCACATCGAACACGTAGGTCACGGTAAGCTCGTCGGACAGCTTGAACTCCACCTTGTACATGATGCCGTTGCGGGTCTCGCTGATACGGGTCGCGCCCAGCTGGCGCAGCGCAACGTTGATCAGCTCACCGGAAAAAGTGGTTGTAAACATATCGGTTCCCTCTTTCTAAGATCAGTGAAAACGAACAAGAAGATAAACGGTAGAAATCGCGACCGACAGCACCATGGTCGGGAAGCCGACCTTCAGGTAGTGGCCGAAGGTGATGGGATGACCGTGCTTGGCCGAGATGCCGGACAGGACAACGTTCGCGGACGCGCCGATGAGCGTACCGTTGCCGCCGAGGCACGCGCCGAGCGACAGCGCCCACCAGAGCGAGGTGACGTTCATGCCGTCCGCCTGCATGGACAGGATAAGCGGAATCATGGTCGCGACGAACGGGATATTGTCCAGAACGGACGAGAAGATAGCCGAACCCCACAGAATGAGAATCATCAGCAGCTTGACGTTGCCGCCGGTGACGGAAACGAGCGCGTTGCCGAGGGCGGTGATGACGCCGCACTTGACCATGCCGCCGACGATAACGAACAGGCCGGTGAAGAACAGAATGGTGGACCATTCTACGCCCAGAACGATTTCTTCGATGTCCTGACGGCCGATGAGCAGCATGACAGACGCCGCCGCGAGCGCCACAACGCAGGACTCAACGCCGAGCGAGGAATGGCTGACAAAGCCGAGAACGATGAGCGCGATCATGACAAGGCTCTTTTTCATCAGCCCCGCGTCCTGAACCGCACGCTTTTCGTCCAGCTCCATGACCGCCTCCATGCGCTCGGGCGCGACGACCATGCGGCGGCCGTATACTATATAATAAAGTGCGCAGACGACGATCATAATAATGACAACCGCCGGGCCGGTAGTCACAACGAAGTCCGCGAAGCTGAGGCCCGCCTTGGAGCCAATCATGATATTCGGCGGGTCACCGATGAGGGTCGCCGTGCCGCCGATATTCGAGGCGAGAATCTGCGTGAGCAGGAACGGCACCGGGTCGATGCCCAGAATGCCCGCAATCGAAATCGCCATCGGGCCGACGAGCAGGACGGTCGTGACGTTATCGAGGAAGGCGCTGAGCACGGCGGTCAGGATCATGAACAGCAGCATGATCTTCCACGGGCTGCCCTTCGCGATCTTCGCCGACTTGATGGCCATGTACTCGAACAGGCCGGAGTTGCGCACGACCGCAACGAACAGCATCATGCCGAGCAGCACGCCGATCGTGCCGAAGTCGATGTAGCCGACCGCTTCATCTACCGTCAGCACGCGCAGGCACAGAAGCAGCACCGCACCGGAAACCGCCGCCGCCGTGCGGTGCACCTTTTCCGTGACGAGCGCGATCATGACGATGAGAAACACCACGACAGAAATAATCTGCATGGAATTCATAAATAGTAGTCCCCTTTCCCGCGTGCCTTATCAACTTTCCCCTGCGGCACGCTTCCTGATTTTTTCATTCGGTCTACTATTATACTCTTGTGCGCGCCGCGATTTCAACGGCAAAACACCAGAATTTCACTGTTTTTTCGTGGTTTCTTTGACGTTTTGGCGCATCAACGGTTAACGTTTTCTTAATACGTCCGCCCCACGCGGAGCATTGTGCGCGAAGCCTGCGCCCTGCCCCGGAAAGCTCCCCGAAAAGAGCATAAAAAAATTCCGCCCCAGACGGAACGGAATTTTTTCGATTTTCTCAGATTAGCCCTGAGAGATAGCACCTACCGGGCAAGCGCCAGCACAGGTACCGCAATCTACACAAGCGTCTGCGTTGATCTCGTACTTGCCGTCGCCCTCAGAAATAGCGCCAACCGGGCACTCGCCCGCGCAAGAGCCGCACATGATGCAGCCGCCAGAAATAACATATGCCATTGGTATTGCACCTCCAAATGTATTTTACAAATATATTGTACCACATGTTACGAAAAAAGCAACAAAAACAGGTGGTTAGTTTTGGGTAACTTTTATCAAGGTGCACAGTTTTCATAATTTTTCAAAAATTCAAGAAAAAAAGAGATTGCGTGAGAAATCACGAGAAAACGCCGTGTTAGTCTACGATAACTTTTCGTTTTAGTCAGAAAAGGTCAGATTTTTCTCTTGCATTCAGACACCAAAAATTATATAATACAGTCAAAGGTCAGGAAAGGTCAGTAAGACCGGAACCGACAGAAGGAAGTGAGCCAAATGAAAATGTCCGATGTGATAGCAGATTTCATCGGTGAGATGTTATCCGACGGCGGCGGCGTTGCGGAATTGCAGCGAAAAAGCCTCGCGGACCGGTTTTCCTGCGTACCGAGTCAGATCAACTACGTAATCGAAACGCGGTTCACGCCGGAAAACGGCTATCTGGTAGAAAGCCAGCGCGGCGGCGGCGGTTACATCCGCATCATCCGCCTGCTCGATGACAGACAGCGCACGCTGCTCGAAGCGGCGCGGGGCATCGGCGGCCGGCTGAGCCAGAACGACGCGGCGCGGCTGACGCGAGCACTCGTTTCCGCCGAGCTGCTCACACAGCGCGAGGGACAGCTTCTCCTGTCCGCGTGCTCGGACGGCGCACTGGCGGAGGTCGAAAAAAGCGACCGCGACCGGCTGCGGGCTGCGATTTACCGATGCTCGGTCATGGGCATCGCAACAGTGTGAGAGGGGCGCTAATCCCGAAACCGCGGTATCAAGCCTACGCTTTATACTTCGTGCGACAGCACGTATAAAATAGAATTTGCGCAGCAAATTCATAAATTCCGGGAGCATGTATCACGGAATTTATACAAGGGAAGAAAAAATGTGCCCGAAGGGCGCGGTTTTTC
>UQVU01000034.1 GCA_900544475.1 uncultured Butyricicoccus sp. | reverse complement strand
CGCCCTACGGGACGCCCAGATAACTGTTTATCCCCTTTCACCTCGCTGCCGCGCACTGTTATGCGCGGAAATCAAGCGCGAAGCCAAAGGCGAGCCAACCCCAAACGGCGTCGAACTGCCTTCGATGACAGAGCGGTCTTAATTGCGGCCCCCGCTTTTTAGCTGCGAAGCTCCGCTGAGCAGCAGACCGGAAGGTCAGGGGGAGTCGCAAGAGGGGGTATAGGAAACCCGGATAGGGTGTCCTGTACCCCCTTTTGCAGAAGCCGGCTGCCGCCCGGCAGCAGTTTTCCCCGCCGCCGGAGGCGGCAAAAAGGCCCCGCCCTCCGAGGGCGAAACTCCCCCGACCTCGGGATTGAGGTCAAAACTCCCTTTTCTCGTAAATCCTGTTTCCGATATTCCAGCAGAGGACATACGCCGCCGCGCAGAGCAGCAGTATTCCTGCGGCAAAGCCTGCGAGCCGCGTCACCGGCCAGCTGTCCATGCCGCCGACGGCTTTCACGAGGCTGTTTGCCGCCGGGTGGTTTTTCAGAACGTTAATCAGGATGATCGGGACCCAGACGACGCCCATGAGCAGATAGCGGCCGCGTTCGGTGCCGAATTTCAGGATGAGCACGAACTGCACGCCCATCAGCAGCAGACCCGCCGCCTCGCACGCAATCAGGCTGAACAGGTTTTCCGCAAGCGAGCTGTCGCGGTTGACCGCCGTGAAAATCAGAATCAGCACCGTGCTGAGCGCGAACGCCGCCAGATTGACGAGCAGGCTCACCGTGAACTTGCTTCCCACGACGTCGCGCCGCGACACCGGCAGGGTCAGGCTCAGCTTATCCCACCCGTAGGCGTGGTCGGTGTTCATGAGCGTCGCCGGAAACATCAGCGACAGCATCGTGAGCATGAACGGCACAACCATCACGCCGCCGAACGCGGACGCCGCGACCGACATCACCAGAACGACCCACAATATCGCCTTCACCGAGCGCCGCACGCTTCTCCAGTCCGCATAAAGCATTGCTTTCATTTTACTTCCTCCCCTCGCGTCAAAAAGAGCATGAGCTGTTCGATGCTGACCTGCTCGACCGGCCAGTTTTCCGGAATGCCGTCCCGGCGCACCAGCGCTTCGCAGCCGAACGCCCCGGTTTTCACCGCGCGAACTGCCGCCGGGTCGAGCGCTTTCAGCTGCTCGGCGGTGCAGCGCAGAATGCCGTGGCGGTCGAGCAGTTCATCCCGCTCGCCGCTGAGCAGCACGCGGCCGCGATGCACGAAGGTCACGCTGTCCGCGATTTTGTCGAGGTCGCTCGTGATGTGGCTCGACAGCAGGATGGCGTGCGTTTCGTCCTGCATGAAGTCGTAAAGCAGGTCGAGCACCTCATCGCGCACGACAGGGTCGAGTCCGCTCGTGGCCTCGTCGAGGATAAGCAGCTCCGCCCCGTGCGAGAGCGCCGCCGCGATGGCGAGCTTCATCTTCATGCCCTTGGAAAGTGCACTGATTTTCTTTCCCCGGTCGATGCCGAAGCGGTCGAGATACGAGGCGAACGCTTCGCTGTCCCACGCGCGGTACGCCCGCCCGAGCAGGCTGTCTACCTCCCCGGCGCTCATATGGCTCGGAAAGCCGCCGTCCTCAAGCACCACACCGAGCCGTTCGCGCACCGCCGTATCCGCCGTGCGGCCACCGAGCACACGCACCTCGCCGCTGTCCGGGCGCACAAGGTCGAGCACCGTCTTGATAAGCGTGGTCTTGCCTGCGCCGTTCTCGCCGATGAGTCCCATCACCGCGCCGCGCGCCAGGGTCAGGTCGATGTTTTCCAGTGAAAAGCCGTCATAGTGCTTGCAGAGTCCTCTGATTTCCAGTGCGTTTGTCATTTTTCTCCCTCCTCGAAGGCCGTTTTCGCGATTTCGATGAACTCTTCTGCGGTCAGTCCCCCCATTTTCGCCGCGTGCACCGCGTCCGCGAGGTGCTTTTCGACCGCGCGGCGCTGTTCCTCGCGCAGTCTTTCGCCGCTTACCTCGGCCACGAAGCTGCCGCGCCCGGTCTGCGTGACGATGAGACCTTCGCGCTCCAGCTCCTCATAGGCGCGTTTGGTCGTGATGACGCTGATGCGCAGCTCCTTCGCCAGCAGTCGCATGGACGGCAGCGCCGCCCCCGGCGCAAGCTCGCCCGATACGATTTTCGCACGCAGCTGCCGCGTGATCTGCTCGTAGATCGGGGCGCTGTCCGTGTTGGAAAGAATGATGTTCACGCTCTCCCTCCTCTGTTTATTGTATATACTCATTATATACAATATTCACATCTTGTCAACCCCTGACAGCCGCATTATTCAAATTTCACAAACGGCGTTTTCCACAAAGCTATCTCTTTATTTTTGTTGCATATGACAGTTATCGGGCGTCAAATAAGTCTCCGCTAACCAGCGGGAATTTTATGCGAAATGACGAATTATTTAACTTGCATTTGTGCAACTTTCGCGCTATACTAAACTTGTCGAAAGGAAGAACAAGCGCTTCTTCCGGACAAAATCCTATCTTTGCAGCTGCGGCTTGCGCAGCAGAATTTTAACTTAGACCACCTCTCTTTTTCCTTTCTTTTTACTCTTTTTCTTTGCAAAACCGGAACTCCCTTTCCGGCGGCGCAGCAGAACGGCGGACCGATTTCCCGGTCCGTTTCTGTTTTTCTGGCTGTCGCGAAACAACAGTTTCGCCGACAAGCTGTGTTCTGACTTTGTAAAGCAAAGTCTATTTTATGTGCGCTCCCGCGCGAAGCTGATTTGAAAATTTACTCCACTGACAGACAGAAACGGAGAGCACCGGGTAAAAGTGCTCTCCGCTTTTTTTATTCTTTGCCTCCGCGCAGGATATACAGACCGTGGGCGAGGGGTTCCAGAACCGCTTCCAGATTCTCGCACGCGCCCTTGGGACTGCCGGGGAGGTTAATGATAAGGCTCCGTCCGCGGATGCCGGCCGCGGCGCGGGACAGGCACGCCTTGGGTGTGATGCGCATAGACGCCGCCCGCATGGCCTCGGGAATGCCGGGCGCGAGCTTTTCGCAGACCGCCATCGTCGCCTCGGGCGTGACGTCGCGCGGTGCAAAGCCGGTGCCGCCGGTCGTGACGATGAGGGCGATTTTCTCCTCGTCGGAGGCTTTTTTCAGTGCGGCTTCGATGCGCTCCCGCTCGTCCGGGACGATTTCGGCCGCGCCGACCTCGTAGCCTGCCTGCCGGAGCAGCGCACGCACCGCCGGACCGCCTGCGTCCTCACGCTCACCGCGATAGGAGCGGTCGCTGACCGTGATGACCTTCGCCGTGTACACCGCGCTCACCTCCCGAAACCGCAGTGCGGATAGGTGCAGCTGTCGCAGCCGAGACACAGACCGCCCTCGCCGAACGCGGTAAAGTCACGCTTTTTCAGGCGCACGCCCGCCGCGATGCGGGGCAGAACGAGGTCGAAAATCGTCGCCTTCGCGTACATCACGCAGCCGGGCAGGCCCATAATCGGGCGTCCGTCCGCGTAATAGCCGAGCAGGAACATCGCCCCCGGCAGAACAGGCGCACCGTAGGTCACGATGTCCGCGCCGCTCGCCTTGATGGCGCCGGGGGTCGAGTCGTCCGGGTCCACGCTCATGCCGCCGGTGCATAAAATCATATCGACCGGCGTTTGCTTCATGCGCTCGATGGCCGCACGGACGTTTTCGAGGCCGTCCTCCACCAGTACGTGCTCGGTCATGCGGATTCCGAAATCCGCGAGCTTGCGCTCGACGACCGGGGTAAAGCTGTCCGGAATGCGGCCCTTCGCGACCTCGCTTCCGGTCGTGATGACCGCCGCCGTGCGCAGCGCAAACGGGCGGACCGCAAGCAGCGGCGCGTCCCCTGCTGCCTGCTCGGCCGCAAGCAGCTTTTCCTCGCGGATAACGAGCGGAATGACGCGCGTGCCTGCCAGCTTGTCGCCGTGACGCACCCGTCCGCCGCCGCGCCGCGTTGCAATCATCAGCTCATCGATGCTGTTCACCGCAAAAAGCCGCTCGCTGTCCACGAGAAACACGCCGTCGATTTCGCTTTTCAGCTCGATTTTGCCCTCCTTGGTTTCGCTCCACGCCATGTTTTCCCGGCCGCAGAGCGCCGCCAGACGCTCCGCCGCGTCGTTTTCGTGCACGAACCCCGGTTCCATCTCCCATACGAACAGGTTCTCCTTGCCCATCGAGAGCAGCACCGGAATGTCCTCCTCGGTCACGATGTGCCCCTTGCGAAAGCGCGGGCCTTTGCTTACGCCCGGGATGATCTGCGTCATGTCGTGGCACAGCACATGGCCGACCGCGTCCTCTGTTCGGATACATTTCATGCGTTTTCCACCTCGATCTTATCGCCCGGGCGAATGACGCCCTCGTTCAGCACGACCGCGAAAATGCCGTCGGTCGGCATGACGCACATGCCGGTCAGCCGCCGTATCTCGCAGTCGCTGTGGCACTCCTTGCCGATCTGCGTGACCTCAAGGCGAACCTCGCCCGCGCGCAGCACCGTCCCGACCGGGAGCGTGCGCAGGGTGATGCCCTCGGCGAGGATGTTCTCCGCGAAGTCCCCGGCGTTGAGCGTTACGCCCTCCTGCCGCATCCGGTCCACGCTTTCGTTTGCAAGCAGGCTCACCTGCCGGTGCCAGTTGCCGGCGTGCGCGTCGCCCTCGATGCCGTGGTGCGGCCGCAGGGAAATCTGCTCCACCTTATGCTTCTTTGTCCCTTTTTTCTCGCTGATACAGACCGCAAGGACCTGTGCCATACCGTTATCCTCCTATCCTGTTCATGCCGCGGCGGCTTTCGCTCGCGTGCCCGTCCGTCATATGGTGCTCGCGCGGCTTCGTCTGCATTCCCTCCGCAATCGTGCGGACGAGCGCCTCTCCGTGCTTTCCGCGCAGCGGTATCTCGCGTGCGGAGTGCAGGCACGGCTTGAGGCAGCCGTCCGCCGTGACGCGGATGCGGTCGCAGTCCGCGCAGAAGCGGTGGCTGAGCGGCCGGATAAGGCCGACCGTGCCGCGAAAGCCTGCGGGACGCCACAGCTCCGCGACCCCGTCCGAGGGCACGCGCTCACCTTTCGGCATGTACTCGAGCACCCGTTCCGCCGGAAGGAATCGGCGTCTGTCCCAGTCCGTGCACTCGCCGATGGGCATCAGCTCGATAAAGCGCACATCGAACGCGCCGTCTTTGGCGAGCGCCGCGATTTCCGCTATCTCATCGTCGTTTACGCCGCCCATCAGCACGGTGTTGAGCTTGATGCGCTCGAACCCGGCGCGTCTTGCGGCGTCCAGTCCATCGAGCGTGTCGCGAAGCTCTCCGATGCGTGTGATGCGGCGGAACTTTTCCGGGTCGAGTGTATCCAGACTGACGTTCAGGCGGTCGAGTCCGGCGCTTTTCAGCCGCGCCGCGTATTCCGCGAGCCGCGTCCCGTTCGTCGTCATGGCAAGCTCCTCCACACCCTCGATGCCGCGCAGACGGCGTACCAGCTCGTCTATGCCGCGCCGCACGAGCGGTTCGCCGCCGGTCAGGCGCACCTTGGTCACGCCGAGCGACACCGCCGCGCGGACGATTTCTTCGATCTCCTCGAAGGAGAGAATGGCGCTGTGCGGCAGGCGCGGCACGCCGTTTTCGCCCATGCAGTACACGCAGCGGCAGTTGCACAGGTCGGTCACAGAAAGCCGCAGATATTTGATTGTTCTGCCGTACCGGTCTTTCATTTTATCCTCACTCTGTCAGCGGCATGACGTCCCCCGGCGCGATATGCAGGGTGATTTCGCGTCCTGGCGTCAGTCCGACGTCTTTTTCTGTTTCCATGCGCAGCGCCTCCGCGCCCGGCGTTTTCACCATGTACACCACGGAAAACGGGTTTACAATCACGCGCTCGACCGTGCCCGAAATGGGGTTCTCCGTGCCGTCAAGTGAAAAATAATGCGCACGGATGCCGACGAACGCTGTGTTCGGCTGCACGGGAAGCGCGGTTTTGAGCGTCACGCCCCAGTCCGTGCACAAAAGCCGCCCGTCCGGGCGCACCTCGGCGCGGGAGATATTCTTGCAGCCGGAGATACGCGCCGCGCCCACGGTCAGCGGGGCGCGGAACAGGTCAGCGACGGTTTCCTTGGGGTCGCTTTTCCCCTCGTTCAGCACGCAGACCGTGTCGCAGAAGCGGTAGATCTCGTCCCGGCTGTGCGACACGAAGACCACGCCGCCCGGAAAGGAGCGCAGCGTATCCGCAAGCTCCAGCTCGATTTTCCACTTGATGTGCTCATCGAGCGCGGAAAACGGCTCGTCGAGCAGCAGCAGCTCGGGTTTTCCGACCAGAATACGCGCGAGCGCCGTGCGCTGCTGCTGACCGCCGGAAAGCTGCCCCGGAAGCCGCTTTGCCAGTTCTTCCAGACCGAGCGTGCGCATGATTTTCTGCACGGCATCCCTGCGCTCCGTGCGCGTGCCCTCGCGCGTTCCGGCGAGGATATTCTTCTCGACCGTCATGTGCGGAAACAGCGCGTACTGCTGAAACAGATAGCCCACGCGGCGCTCCTGCGGCGGCAGGTCGATGTGCTTTTCGCTGTCGAACAGCGTGCGCCCGTTCAGCACGATTTTTCCCCTGTCGGGGCGCAGAATGCCCGCGATGCAGCGCAGCGTCATGCTCTTGCCGCAGCCGGACGCGCCGAGCAGCGCCATGGTTTCGTTCTCTGCCTCGAACGCGCACCGCAGATGAAACGCGCCGACTTTCTTCTCAATATCGACCGAAAGGCTCATTTTGCCGTCCCCTTTGCGCGTTTTTCAAGCAGATTGACCGCAATCAGCACGACAACCGAAATCGCAAGGTTCACCGCGACCCAGAAGAATGCCTGCTTCTCGTCGTTCGTGCGCCAGAGCTGATAGACGGTCGTGGAGATGGTCGCGGTGCGGCCGGGCGTATAGCCGGCAATCATGCTCGTCGCGCCGTATTCGCCGAGCGCACGCGCGAACGCGAGCACGGTTCCGGCGAGAATGCCCTGACGGCAGCACGGCATCCGCACGCGCCAGAACACCCACACATTCGAGCGTCCGAGCGTGCGGCCCGCGTCCGCTAAGTTTTCGTCAAAGCTCTCGAACGCGCCGCGTGCCGTGCGGTACATGAGCGGAAAAATCACGACAGCCGTCGCGAAAATCGCCGAGTACCATGTCATCGTCAGCTTGACGCCCCAGTGCTCCATCACCCATGCGCCGAACGGGCGGCGCGGCCCAAGCACGCGCAGCAGCAGAAAGCCGACAACGGTCGGCGGCAGCACGAGCGGCAGCGTCAGCACGGCATCTAAAACGCCCTTGAGCGCACGCGGCAGCCGCGCCACGTAATACGCCGCCGCGATACCGAGAAAGAAGATGACGGCGGTCGAAAAAAGCGCGATGCGGACGGAATTGTAAAGCGGATACCAGTCCATAAATTTCTCCTGTCGATTGTAAAACAGGCGAGAAAATCCACTCTCTCGCCTGTTTATTTTACCAGATTATTTGATTGGCGTAAAGCCCACGCTTTTGAACACCTTACCTGCCGAGTCGCCGGTCAGGTAGTCAAGGAACGCCTTCGCCGCGTCTGGGTTGGGGCTGTTCTTGAGGATGGCCGCCGGATAAATGACCTGACCGCACATATCCGCCGTTGCCTCGTCTACCGCCGTAAGGCCCGCCGCGTTCGCGTCCGTCGCGTAGATGATGCCGCAGTCAACCGCGCCCTCGGAGACCTGCGTCGTGACCTCCTTGACGTTCGAGCCGTAGGTCAGCTCGCCCGCGTCCGCCATCGTCTGCTCGTCAAGGCCGTAGTGCGCGAAAATCTTCTGCGTGTACTGGCCGACCGGCACATCGCTGTTGCCCATCGCGAGGAACACATCGCCCGCGCGCAGCAGCTCCGCCAGCTGGTCGAACGACTCGATGCCCTTTGGGTTGCCGTCCGGGACCGCGAGCACGACCTTGTTTTCGAGCATATCGAAGCGCGTGCCCTCCAGCAGCTCGTCCAGACCGTCCGGGTTCTTGTCCGAGTCGTCCGCAAGCGTGCCGTCGAGCTCGTTCATCTGCTTGGGAGCGGCGGAGATGAAGATGTCGCAGTCCGCGCCCTCCTTGATCTGGGTGAGCAGGTCGCCCGAGGAGGCGAAGTTAAAGGTCAGCGTAACGTCCGGCTCGACCGACTTGTAGTTCTCCGCGATCTTGTTGAGCGTTTCGGTCATGGACGCCGCCGCGAACACGTTAAGCTCGGTTTTTGCGCCGAGGTCGGCGGTCTGTTCGGTCTGTGCAGTCCCGGCGCTCCGGCCGCAGCCGAACAGCGCGGACAGCATCAGCGTGCAGGCCGTCATTTTTGCGATACCGGCAGCAAATTTCATGTGGTTTTCTCCTTAATCCAGTGCGTGTGTGAAGTGAAGGACGGCTTCCAGAACGCCGCCGCCCACGGCGATGGCCTTGTCGGAAGCGGTCGTGCAGTTGTCCGGGATACCGCGCGGGTCCACGTCGCCGCACTTCATGCCCTCGAAAACGACAGCGCCCGCCTGCATCAGGCCGCGCAGACAGCCGTCTATCTTGCAGAGCATGGGTTTGCCGCTGACGACCGCCGCGACCTCGCCCTTCTTGACCTGTGCGCCGATTTCCTTTTTCGGCTCGAAAACGCCGTCCGCCGGGGCGCGGAGCACCCGTTCCGCCGCGTAGCCGGCAATCACGCCGGGAACGCCCGTGTTCGGCAGCGGCGAGCCTTCGTACAGCACACGGCCGAGCGTGTGGCCGCGCATGGTTTCGACCGCCGCGTGGCAGTCCACGCCCGCCGTGAAGCCGGGGCCGACCGCAACCACGACCGGCGCGTCCGTAATACGCGTGCCCATGTTCTTTTTCGCGAGAATGGCGTCCACGAGCGCGTCCGGCTGGAGCGTTTTCACGCACGCGGCCTCCGGGTCCACGAGCACCACGACACGGCCGCTCTCCGCGATTTTCCGCGCCTCGGCGGCGTTCTCCGCAAGGCAAGCCTCGACTCCCTCGACCACCGCTGTACCGTGGCGTATCGCCTCGGAAAAGCACACCGTCCGGCGGATGGAGGTCGGCTGCGGCAGGTCGGTCATGACGATTTTTATTCCTGCACGGTACAGTCTGAGCGCGATCCCCGTCGCGATGTCGCCTGCGCCGCGAATGACAGCCAGCATTTGCATCTCCCCTATCGTTGTTTCTTCTAAAACACAACGTTTTTCGTTGAGATTATACCGCATCGAACAGAAAATGTCAAGCAGTCGTGGACTTTCGCGCGTATCTGCGTTATGATAGCATCAGATGCAGGAAAGGAGAACCCCCTATGCTTCTTTATGAAAAGCTGAATATTTCGCGCGGCGTGACCGCCGTCATCGGCTCGGGCGGCAAGACGACGCTTCTCCGCACGCTGTCGCGTGAGCTGCCCGGCACGGTGCTTCTCGCCACGACAACGCATATTCTCCCGTTCGAGGGTGTGCCGCTCGTGACGGACGGCGGAGAGGCCGCTGTGCGCCGGGCTCTTGCGGAGAGCCGTGTGGTCTGCGTGGGAACGCCCGCCGCCGAGGGCAAGCTGACCGCCCCCGCCCTGCCGTTTTCCGTGCTGACGCGGCTCGCGGACTACGTGCTCGTCGAGGCGGACGGTTCGCGCCGCCTCCCCCTCAAGGCGCACGCGCCGCACGAGCCGGTGATACCGCCCGAGGCGAAACGAGTGCTCTGTGTCGTCGGCGCACGCGGCTTCGGCAGACCCATTCGGGAAGCGGTTCACCGTCCCGAGGTGTTCTGCACCCTGACCGGCTCGAAGCCGGGCAACACCGCCTCCCCCGAGAACGTCATGCAGGCGCTCGCCGCCGAGGGACTCAGCCGCACGTTTTTGCTGACGGGCGCGACAGACGCGCAGTTCGCGGCCTTTTCCCTCGCCGCCGCCGCGCACGGACTGACCGCGATTGCTCTGCCGCCGCAAAACTCCATATAAACAGCGAAAACCGACCGTTCAAGTGGCAAACGGTCGGTTTTCATCAAAGAGAAGTAGTATAATAAAATAGACGGATGCGGATTGAGAGATAGAAGCGGATTGAGAGAGAAATAAGGGGGAAATTTACTCTGTTACGAGCGGGGTGGACAGGTAGCGGTCGCCGGTATCCGGGAGAAGTGCTACGATGGTCTTGCCTGCGTTCTCCGGGCGCTTTGCCAGCTCAGCGGCTGCCCAGAGAGCTGCACCGGAGGAAATGCCGATAAACAGGCCCTCGCTGTGGGTGAAGGTGCGGGCGGTGTCGAATGCGTCCTCGTTCTTGACGCGGATGATCTCGTCGTAAACCTTGGTGTCGAGAACGTCCGGAACGAAGCCTGCGCCGATGCCCTGAATCTTGTGTGCGCCGCCCTTGCCGGTGGAGAGAACCGGAGAGGTGTCCGGCTCAACGGCTACGACCTTGACGTTCGGGTTCTGGTCCTTCAGGAACTTGCCGGTGCCGGTGATGGTGCCGCCGGTGCCGACGCCTGCAACGAAGATGTCAACCTTGCCGTCGGTCTGCTTCCAGATCTCCGGGCCGGTGGTTGCGTAGTGAGCGGCCGGGTTTGCCGGGTTTACGAACTGGCCGGGGATGAAGCTGTTCGGGGTTTCCTTTGCCAGCTCGTCAGCCTTTGCGATAGCGCCGGACATGCCCTTGGCACCTTCGGTCAGAACCAGCTCCGCGCCGTAAGCCTTGAGCATATTGCGGCGCTCGATGGACATGGTTTCCGGCATGGTCAGGATGATGTGGTAGCCGCGAGCCGCCGCAACAGCCGCCAGACCGATACCGGTGTTGCCGGAGGTCGGCTCGATGATGGTCGCGCCCGGCTTGAGTGCGCCGGAAGCCTCGGCCTCATTGATCATTGCGTTTGCGATACGGTCCTTGACCGAACCGGCCGGATTGAAATACTCGAGCTTGGCGAGAATGGTTGCGTTTGCCGCGTCAATGTTCTCAGCGAATTTCTCAGCCGCATACAGCGGGGTGTTGCCGATCAGATCAGCGAAGCTCTTTTTAATATCAGACATGGTGTTTACCGCCTTTCAAAATTCAGAAAAAATTAAGTCAATCTATCAATCAGATGGGGTGCAATATGTAATCGAAATATCAGTTTCGACATCGGCACATTCGCCAGAGTCCCATAGCTCCATGCCGCCTTTCTAAATCCTAAGTATTCATAGGTGTTTTCTATGAATTGAGAATACACCTATTTTTCCTATTTGTCAATAGGTATTTCGAAAAAAAATTTGGAAGAACCTTCAGCGAATAAATTCACAAGGTAAATCACCTGCTCAAACGAACTCCACCGCCGTTCCTGCAACGTAAGTTGTAGCAGGCGAGGAAACGCCCCAATCCGATGCCGCACATCACCTGCACCGATTGTCCGAAACGCGCCGCAGGGCGGCATGACCCCATGCCGCCGCCTGTAACGGTGTGCACAGATTTACAGCGGCGGGGTGAGGTCACCCCGCCCTACGGGAGCGCCCCGGAAAATCCATGCCTGCCGAGGGAGCGGCCGGGTGAGGGCACCCGGCCCTACGGATACGCCCAGCAAAATCGAAAAACGAATATCTTTCTAATCTGCACCATCTGCCGCGCACTGTTATGCGCGGAAAGACGCGCGAAGCCAGCCCCAAACGGCGGCAGTACGCCAAATATTGTAACGCGGTCTTAATTGCGTCCCCCGCGCCTTAGCCGCAAAGCTCCGCTGAGCGGCAGACCGGCAGCAACCCTCCCCCACCGCCGTTCGCGCTCTCCCTCGGAGGGCGTTTTTGCGACAAAAAAGACCGCCTTTCGGCGGTCTTTCGCTGCATTTTCGCAGAAAATATACGTTTTTAGAGCTTAGCAAGCTCGGCCGCAATCAGCTTGTTGATGATCTGCGGGTTGCCCTGACCCTTGGACGCCTTCATGCACTGTCCTACGAGGAAGCCGGTAACGTTCTTGCCTGCCTTGAAGTCGGCAACAGCCTTCTCGTTCTTCGCGAGAACGTCCTGCACGATGGCGAGGATAGCGCCCTCATCGGATACCTGCTTGAGGCCCATGCGCTCAACGATCGCCTCTACGGTCTCGTCGGTCTCGAACATGGAGGGCAGAACCTTCTTGCCGGCGTTGCCAGAGATGGTGCCCGCCTCAATGAGCTTGACGAGCGCAACCAGCTTGTCTGCGGTCATCTTGGTGTCCTTGAGGCTGACGGCCTTGTCGTTCAGGTACTTGGAAATGTCGGACAGAATCCAGTTTGCGGCAGCCTTCGGCTTTACCTGCTTTGCGGCGGCGTCGAGCAGCTCAGCCTTCTCAAAGCTGTCCGAAATCAGGCGTGCTTCCATGGCGGTCATGCCGTAATCGTTCAGATAACGCTCGTAACGGGAGATCGGCAGCTCGGGAACTTCGCTCTCGATCTGCTTCATCCACTCGTCCGAAATCTCGACCGCGATGAGGTCCGGGTCCGGGAAGTAGCGGTAGTCCTGCGCGTCTTCCTTGGTACGCATGACCGTGTTCTTCAGCTTTACGTCGTCCCAGCGGCGGGTCTCCTGCTGGATTTCGCCGCCGTTCTCAACGACCTCGATCTGACGTGCGATTTCGTAGTCGATCGCACGAACCGCGCCGGAGAAGGTGTTGATGTTCTTCATCTCGACACGGGTACCCAGCTCGGTGGAGCCTTCCGGACGAATGGAAACATTGACGTCGCAGCGGATAGAGCCTTCCTCCATCTTGCAGTCGCAGATGTCGAGGTAGGACAGGGTGGTCTTGATCATTTCGAGGAATTCCTTCGCCTCGGCAGAGGAATGCAGGTCGGGACGGGTTACCATCTCGATCAGCGGTACGCCGCAGCGGTTGAAGTCAACGATGGTACCGTCGATCTCATCATGCAGCAGCTTGCCCGCGTCCTCCTCGAAGTGGATGCGCTCCAGGCGGCAGGAGTGCTTCACGCCGTCCACATAGAAGAATACCTCGCCGTTCTCGCAAATCGGCACATCGAACTGAGAGATCTGGTATGCCTTCGGCAGGTCGGGGTAGAAATAGTTCTTGCGGTCCGCCTTGCACAGCTGATTGACCGTGCAGCCGGTCGCCTTGCCCATTTTAGCGGCATAGTGAACGACCTGCTTGTTGAGTACCGGCAGAGCGCCCGGCATACCGGTGCAGACCGGGCAGGTATGGGTGTTGATCGGTGCGCCGAAAGAAGTGGAGCACGAGCAGTAGATCTTGCTCTTGGTGGACAGCTCCGCGTGCACTTCCAGACCGATGACAGCTTCGTATTTCATGTTTTGTCTTCCTCCTTACAGTGCCGCGATGATGTTCTTGAGGCCGGATGCCTGCTCGAAAGCCAGACCGGCGTTCAGCAGGGTCTGCTCGCCGAAGCGCGGGCCGATGAGCTGCATGCCGACCGGCATGTGATTTTCGTCAAAGCCGCACGGCTGAACCAGACCCGGCAGACCGGCGATGTTGACCGAAACGGTGCAGATGTCGCCTGCGTACATCTCAAGCGGATTGGTGGTCTTGGAGCCGATCTCGTAAGCGGTGGTCGGCGCGACCGGGGTCAGGATAACGTCGCACTTCTCGAATGCGTTTGCGAACTCCTCGCGGATCTTGCGCTGCGCGGCGCGCGCCTTCTTGTAGTAAGCGTCGTAGTAGCCGGAGGACAGCACGTAGGTGCCGAGCATGATGCGGCGCTGAACCTCTGCGCCGAAGCCCTCGGAACGGCTCTTGGTGTACAGCTCGGTAATGTCGTCGCCTGCGTTCGGGGTACGGTAGCCGTACTTTACGCCGTCAAAGCGTGCGAGGTTGGAGGATGCCTCTGCCGAGGACAGGATGTAGTAGATCGGCAGTGCGTACTCAACGAGCGGCAGGGAGATTTCGAATACCTCTGCGCCCATTGCCTTATAAGCCTCCGCCGCCGCCATAACGTTCTTGCGGACAGCCTCGGAGATGCCCTCTCCGAAATATTCCTTCGGCAGGCCGATCTTGAGTCCCTTGACGTTGGCGTTCAGGTTAGCGCGGAGCGAGCCCTCGAACGGGGTCTTGACCGAGGTGGAGTCATGCAGCGGGTCGTGGCCGGTCACAGCATCGAGAAGCATCGCTGCGTCCTCGATGGAGCGGCCGAACGGACCGATCTGGTCGAGGGAGGAAGCGAACGCGATAAGGCCGTAACGGGAAACCGCACCGTAGGTCGGCTTGAGGCCGACAACGCCGCAGAAGGACGCCGGCTGACGGATGGAACCGCCGGTATCCGAGCCGAGAGCGAGCGGTGCTTCGCCTGCCGCAACGACAGCGGCGGAGCCGCCGGACGAGCCGCCCGGTACGCGGTCGAGGTTATGCGGGTTGTGGGTCGGGTGCGCCGCGGAATTCTCGCAGGAAGAACCCATTGCGAACTCGTCCATGTTTGCCTTGCCGGTGATAACGGCGTCGGCAGCCGCCAGCTTCTCGATAACGGTAGCGTTATAGGGCGGCTTGAAGTTGTAGAGCATCTTGGACGCGCAGGTGGTCAGCGTGCCCTTGGTGCAGATGTTGTCCTTGACGGCGATCGGGATACCGGCCAGCGCGGAAAGCTCCTCACCGGAAGCGCGCTTCTTATCGACGGCCTCGGCCTGCGCGAGCGCAGACTCCTCAGCGACGGTAACGTAGCCCTGAACCTTGTCCTCTACCGCCTTCGTGCGTGCAAAAACGTCCTTTGCCAGCTCGACAGCGGAGATTTCCTTCTTGCCGAGCAGTTCGGACAGCTCGGACGCAGTTTTCTCAAAAAGTGCCATTTGTTTTCTGTCCCTCCTTACTCGACTACACGCGGAACCGCTACGCCGCCGCACTGGAAGTCCGGTGCATTCGGCTCGATCAGCTTGTCCGGCGTATATTCCTGAATGACCTCGTCCTCGTGGAACGCATTCTTGCGCTCGGTGTTGATAACATCGGTGATGTCGCCCAGATCAAGCTCTGCCAGCTTGTCCACCATGGCGACAATGCCCTGCATATCGTCTGCCAGACGGTCAAAAATGCCGCCGGTAGAATCCAGACGTGCAAGCGACGCGATGTGCTCAATTTCTTTTCTGGAAATTGCCATGTCGTTTGCCTCCTAATTATTTATCTTAACTCTATGATACGAATTTTATGATCTATCGTAGGACGGGGTGCCCTACGGCATATCTTATTTAAGCGTTTCCGCTGCCTTCTTCAATCATCGTCTTAAACTCTTCTTCGGTCAAGACCGGGATTCCCAGTTCTGCTGCCTTCTGCAGCTTGCTGCCGGCATTTTCGCCGCATCTGCAGCAGAAGCAACAATTGATTTCTCACAGCAAGGCTGGAGTAATGAATTTGAGATAACCGCATCAACCCCAATCGGCGACAGCGGTATTAGCGTTGCGTTCGCCAA
>UQVU01000033.1 GCA_900544475.1 uncultured Butyricicoccus sp. | reverse complement strand
ATATAGTATAGCACAAGAAAGTGGCAAGAGAGAATTTTTTTTGTATTTTTCTGCAAAAAAAGAAGGCGCGAAGTATAATCGGGCTTCGCGCCTTCCGGTCCTGCGGCGCGGGGCGCTTACGCTCCGCCGCAGATGAGAAGATAGGGAAATTTCGGTTTTTACGCTCTGCTCAGCCGCTTGCGGATACCGAAGCCGAGAACCGAGGCAAGAACCGCCTTGATAACGGCAGTCGGGATGAACGGGATAACGCAGGCCGCAAGTCCGGCTGCGACCGTGCTCTGGGTCAGAGCGCAGAACATCGCCACGCCGACCACGTAGTTGAGCACCGTTCCGGCAATCAGCGCGACAACGAACGCGCCGGGGAACGCCTTGCGGTGCTCGACGCCCCAGCCGATAACGAACGCCATCAGCGGGAACGAAATCAGAAAGCCGCCGGTCGGGCCGACGAATTTCGCGAGTCCGCCGGTAAATCCTGCGAGAACCGGCACGCCGACCGCGCCGAGAATCAGATAAATGACCATGGAAACCGTCGAGAGCTTCGCGCCGAGCACAACGGCCGCCAGTGTGACCGCGAAGGTCTGCATCGTCATCGGCACGCCGCCCGGCATCGGAATGGAAATCTGCGCCATGATGGCGATAACTGCCGCGAAAAGACCGGCGTAGCAGGTTTCACGCACGGTAAAGACCGGTTTCAGCGCGGTTTTTGTCTGTGAATTGCTCATATTGACCCCTCCCGGGTATTGTTTTGTCTGAGCCTATTAAACCATAACGGCGGCACTTTGTCAACCTGTAATTTAGAATTGGTTTACAATGCGCCGCACGGATAGAAAACAATCAGCTTGTCGATGAAGTCATCGCGCGGAGCGCATGAAATGGATTTTGCAACGCAAAATCCGAGCCGGTCGGAAAAACGTCAGTTTTTCGACAGCCTTCGTGTATTCTCGTTGCATATTCGACACAAAGATGCTATAATAAATTGATAAAATGGGTAAAGTGTCGAAAAACTATTTTTTGACAGAAATATATGATTTGACGCAAAATCTGCGCGGCCCTGTGCAGAAATGGAGCGAGGAAAGAGAGGGAGAGGAATGAGTATCATGACCGATGCGCTGACGACGCTCGGCGCGAACCTGCCGCTGGTGGCGGTCGGCTGCGCGGAGGCGCTCGCGGCGGCGGCGCTCGCCGGAAAGGCACTGATGCTGCGCGGACGCAGCAGACCCGGCACAGGACTGGTCTCGTCCGTGCAGGACCGCGACATCCAGCGCGCCATGATGCTCGAAAACGGCGAGGTGTCCATTGTTCTGCGCCGGGAGGACATGATGCCGCTCGCGAAGAGCCGCCTCGACCGGAACAGCGAGGCGCTCCAGTACCTCGACAAGGCGGACGAGCTTTCCGACCACCTGCTTGCGCTCATCAACGACATTCTGGACATGTCGCGCATCGAGGCCGGCAAGGTCGAGCTTGAGAAAAAAACGTTCAGCCTGCGCGAGCTGGGCAACCGCCTGTACGATATGTTCGCAAAGCAGCTTCAGGAGCGCGGCATCCACTACGAGGTCAACCTTGAGGACATGACCATCGACAGCGTAGAGGGCGACGAGCTGCGCATCAGCCAGGTCATCATCAACTTCCTGTCGAACGCCGTAAAGTTCACAAGCCGCGGCGAAATCATCGTCACCATCCGCCAGATGATGCTTCAGGATAATGGCGCAGACCTGATGTTTCGTGTGCACGATACCGGTATCGGCATGGAGCATGAGTTCTTAAACCGTATTTTCCGTCCGTTCGAGCAGGAGAGCATCGAAACCGGCAAAAAGTTCGGCGGTACCGGTCTCGGCATGGCCATCACCGACCAGCTCGTGCGCCTGATGGGCGGCGAAATCGTCGTGGACAGCGCACGCGGCAAAGGCTCGGACTTCACCGTGTTCCTGCACCTGCCGGTGGCGGAAAAGGCCGCCGCATCGAGCGCCGCCGTCCCGGCGAAGGAGCCGCAGCAGTGCTACGACAGCGCTTTCCGGGGCTGCCGCATCCTGATGGCGGAGGACAACGAGATAAACGCAATGATAGCGGTGGAAATCCTCGGAGAAATGGGAGCAGAGGTCGAGTCTGTGGAAAACGGCCGCAAGGCGGTCGAAGCCTTCGAGAGCCATCCGGCGGGCTGGTACGACTTCATCCTCATGGACGTACAGATGCCCGAGATGGACGGCCGCACCGCCGCCCGGACGATACGCGCACTGGGCCGCCCGGACGCGGCAGCCATACCGATATTCGCGCTTTCGGCGGACGCCTTTGTCGAGGACGAACGGCTGTCCATCCAGAGCGGTATGAACGGACATTTCGCAAAGCCGGTTGACTTCGCGGCGCTCCAGCAGTCGATCGGCGAATGCCTTGCGCAGCAGGAAGAAAAGGGGTGAAAAGCATGGGACTGAAAGAGATTTACAGCGCAGCGGGCGCAAAGATACTCGGCGCATCGACTACCGCAAAGGTCATCGGCACGGTGACGGTCGCCTCGGCGGTGATCGCGGGCGGCGCGGCAGGCATCCATGCTTATACGAACGGTCGGGACTTTACCCCGTCCGGGGAGAGCCGCGCCATGCGCGCCAATCAGGTGCACTTTGACGGCGACGAGAGCACCATCGGCAAGCAGGACGAGAGCGAGCAGGATAAGAAAAGCGAGAGCGAGATGTATGAGCGCGACGCGAACGCCGAGGAGCAGGCAAAGCCCCAGACCGGCGACAGCGCGTCCTACCTGTTCGACAGCGAAAAGCAGCCGGAAACCAGCGCGAACAACACGCGTCTCGACGGAAACGGCACGGCGGCGGCCATCGCGGGCACGACTGTGAGCGACGGCGCGGCGAGCACTCCGCCCGGCACGGTCATCGACATCGTGTCCGACCCGTCGAAGGCGGATATGGTGATAAAGCCGGGCACGGCGGGAACCATAACCGAACCCTCAGCAGGGGAGGGCGGCGGCGGAAACGCCGAAATCGCGCCCGTCCCGGCGCCGTATCCGGAGCCGAACCCCGACCCGACCCCGGAGCCGCCCCCCGCGCCCTCTCCGAACCCGAAGCCGAGCCAGCCCTCTAAGGGCGACGCCTCCTCCGGCGGCAGCAGCGGACCCTCCGCGCCGGTGACGCCGGTGACGCCTCCGACTGCCTCCGACATCGAGAACAGCGCGAAGGAGGACACCTCCGGTTCGTCCGAAGCACCGTCCACAGGCGGAAAAGATGTTGAGGAAATCCGCTACCATGAATCGAGCGCCGACATGGGTTCGAATCCGGGAATTTATATCGGAAACCGGGAAAACAATGAGAGCGGTTATCTGTACTGCGGTCAGCAGGTTACCCCCGAGGACATTATCCGTTCCCTGACGATATTTATTTCGACGCAAAATTCTGCCGGTACGCCGGTTGCCTATTATTTCACATCGGATGACCTCGGAACATATCTGCGGATTGACAGCGTAACAATCGACGGTGCGGAAATCAAGGAATATCCGTTTACCGTTCCGGAAAATTCGCAGACGATCAAAATCAAGATGTCGTATCGCCTGAAACAGTCGGACGAGTGGACACCGTATGTTGAGCGTGACATCATCAACCCGCTCAAGTCGCACCGCGTGCTCGTTCTGACGGACAAGCTGACCGAGGTCGGCCAGACCATCCCGAACGACTGGATCATCAGGCCGGACAGAAGCGCGAGTGAGAGAATCAATCTCTATGGCTTTCAGCGGGCGCTTTATGACAAGCGCTATGGCTGGGACGCTGCGCTGCGCATAGACCTTCTGCCGCCGCTTCGCGAGCTGTACACCGGCTGGACGGAAAACGGCGAGCAGGCTCCGTGGATTTACACCGCCGACAGCGGCCGTCATATCCTCCAGCCGGGTGAGTTCGTCGAGGTGCCGAAGGGTTATACGGTTAGACTCACCAACAAGAATTATGGCGAGGAAAACGGCGGCTACTACGAGTGGCAGACGCTGACAGACTTCGATGAAAGCGTGCTGACCACGGACGAGAACGGCGAAACCACGCTGAACGTACCGGAATATGTACAGGCGGTCGCGCTTGAGGGCGAGACAGAACCCGCCATTTCCACATATGCTGCACGCGGTGCGCGGCCCGGAAACGAGCTTCACGGCACGGTATGCAGCGATAATGTCGCAAACTATTTCGTTATCCCGTCCACGGTCGATTACATCAAGAACGACGGCAGCGGCAATGTGATGAGCGGCTATATTGTTGACGCGGACAACGAAAAGTACGCGGCGGTGGACGGTATTCTGACCGACAAGGACGAAACCGAGTACATTTCCATTCCGCTGGCGAAGGAAAGCATCACCGTCCCGGAAAAAATCACAAAGGTAAATCTGCCGGACGGCTACGACGGCAAGGTCGTGCTCGAGGGCGGCACGCTTCCGGAAATCAACTTCGAGAATATGCTCGGCGGCTCGGTCGGGGTAAAAGACGTTGATATGATGGACAAGGTCGTTCGGGAGTACGGCAAGGCGCTGAGCGGAAACCAATCGGCTATCAGTATAGACGGCAGTGAGCAGAGCTATGAAGTTCACAGCGACTGTCTGACGCACATGGATGAGGACGGCAATACCGTGCTCGACAGAGTGATAACGAGTACGCAGACGTACACTATCCCGGATAATGTGCAGGGAATTGCACCGGGCGCATTCGCCGGTTCTCCTCAGCTGCAAAGCATTCTTATCCCGTATGATAACGATATTACTCTGAATGCGGCTATCATGAGAGATAACACGAACGTAGAAATCGTCTGCGTAAATCCGAAAAAAGCCGAGGAACTTACAAAACAGCTGGATAATCCGGTAAGAACAGCAAAGCAGACCGCCGACGGCTGCACCTATCTGACCGTGGGCGGCACGACCATGCTGCTCGGTGCGCCGAAGGACGTCAGGGAATTCAGGGGCACGATTACAGACGGCGATACCGAACTGACCGTGAATGTAATCGGTGCTCACGCTTTTGACGGCTGCAAGAAGCTCGAATACGTTTCTCTGCCGGAGAGCGTATCCGAAATCGGCACCTCGGCGTTCGACGGCTGCACCTCGCTCTCGGGCGTCATGATAGAGGGCACGGGCGCTTTCACCATCAAGGACCACGCCTTCGACGGCTGCACGAGCCTGCGCTTTATCGGCTCGAACGCCATGAATATGACGCTCGAAAACGACTACAATATTGTGACCGGTTCGGGAAGCGGTCAGATTTCCGGCGAACTCTGGTGCCCGGCCGGAAACGCGGGGTATAACGACGCATGGCGGAGATTCGACGACAAAACGGGCATTACCGGCTACCAGGTTTACGAAATGAACGGCATGAAGGTGCTGTATGGCGGCGATGGGGAAAGCGGCAGCTGGCTTGCCATCCGTGCGGCGGCGACGCCGAGCGCCTCGACCGAACAGCCGAACGCAGTCGAGCTTCCGGCAGACACGCAGGAGATTTATATCAGTTGCTTCGAGGAGATTGCCGTACCGTATACCATCAACTGGGAGAGCCTTGAAAATCTCTGGTCGCTTGACCAGCGGGCCTTTGCCGACTCCGGTCTTACCGGCACGATGAAGCTCGCAAGCGCGGAGAACGATATTTTCCTTGAGGACTATGTGTTCATGGGCAGCGACCTGACCGAAGCGGATTTCAGCGCGGTTACGATTTACCGCGGCGGCAGCAGCATGTTCGCCGACTGCCAGCGGTTGAAAAAAGTCACTTTCGGCGCATCTACCCTCGCCGGACCGGATACCGGCAACGAAGGCAAGCCGAACTCGGTCATTATGTCGCACACCTTCTTTTGGTGTAATAATCTGGAAGAAATCGTATTCGCGACAGACACGCCGATCGGCCTTTCGACCTATGGCCCGCATGACGGCTTCACTTTCCGCGATACCTACACGGATGCGGCTCTTAAAATTACCGTTCCGGAGGGGAAAGCCGACGTTTACTACGAGGCATGGCAGCGGAGCTTCCTCGGCTGCGATGTGAATGACCCGTTTGACTACCTGAGCTACAAATCCATCATGGAGAACCAGCTTTTCTCTGATAGAATGGACTTCATGGATGAAAACTGGAAAGTCAACGAGGACAACTGGAACGCTTATGTGGAGGCGTACACGCAGTATACCATCCGCAAGGCGGAAAACATGCTGCGCGGCATGCTTGGCATGGAGAAGCTCGAAGAGCTTGAAAATCCGCAGGAGCACAAGGAAGATTACGGCGGAAACGCAAGCGCGGGCGGCGACCCGTTCATCTGGTGGTCTGCGCAGGACACCGCGGAAACGCCCGTCGAAACCCCGGACGCGGCCCCGGACGACCCTCCGAAGCTCGACATCACGATTTCCGACCCGTCGGAGAACGAAATTCCGTCCATCTCCGAGTTGTCCCCCGACGCTCCTGCCGAGCAGCCGAGCATTGATGCACCGGGCGAGTAGCCGTCCGCTGAGCCTTCCGCTCCCTCCGAGCAGCCGTCCGCGCCGGACACCACCACCGAAAACACCGAGCCTGCGGCCGATCCTTCCGCCGCGGGAGAGGGAGAAACAACATGATTATCGAACAGTCAAAACAAATCATTTCCGAGATAAACCGCGCCTTTATCGGCAAAAACGACATCATTGAGAAGGTTCTGATGACGATTTACGCCGGCGGCCATGTGCTGCTCGAGGACTGCCCGGGCGTCGGCAAGACCACCCTCGCGGTCGCGTTTTCGCGCGTGCTCGGCCTTTCGACGCGCCGCATCCAGTTCACCCCCGACACCCTCCCGTCCGACATCACCGGTTTCACCATGTGGAACCGCAAGACAGGCGAGTTCGAGTACCGCGACGGCACGGCGAACTGCCAGCTGCTTCTCGCGGACGAAATCAACCGAACCTCCCCGAAAACCCAGTCCGCGCTGCTTGAGGTCATGGAGGAGCACACCATCACTGTGGACGGCGAAACGCACGCCCTTCCCGCGCCCTGTATCTGCATCGCGACCCAGAACCCCCTCGGTTCCGCCGGCACGCAGGCGCTTCCGGAGAGCCAGCTCGACCGCTTCATGGTGTCGCTCTCCATCGGCTATCCCTCGCTGGAGGACCAGATGAAAATCATTTCCGTTCAGCGCTACATCAACCCCCTCGACGAGCTGCACGCGGTCACGACCGCGAAAAACGTCATCGAGGTGCAGAATTTCCTAAGCTCGGTCACGGCGCGCGACGAGATGCTGCGCTACGCGATCGAGCTGTGCGAAAAGACCCGCAACCATCCGCTTGTTGAGCTGGGCATTTCGCCGCGCGGCGTTTCCGCCCTCGTGCGCATGGCGCGTGCGTCGGCTGTACTGCACGAGCGTAACTACGTTATCCCCGAGGACATCCAGTCGGTGTTCCTCGACGTCTGCGCCCACCGTCTGGTGCTGCGTCCGCAGGCGCGTGTGGACGGCGTAGGCGCGAAGGACGTTCTCGAAGGCATTCTGGGCGAGATCCGTCCGCCCGTCCTCGCGAAGAGGTAAGCAGCCATGTGGAAAAACCGCATATGTTATCTTCTGGCGCTTCTGGCGCTCGCCTCGCTCGTCTGGGTGTTCGGCAAGCCGTTCCTGCTGTGCGTTTTCGTGCTTGCCGCCGGTCTGCCGCCCGCGCTCTGGCTGCTGCTGCGCAAGGACGCCGCGTCGCTCCGGCTGAGCCTCAGCGTGCAGCCGGGCGGCAGGGAGGGTGAGCCGCTCACCATCTGCCTCAAGGTCAGCTCCCCGCGCGTCCTGCACGCGGCGCGAAGCGTCTATCTCGACATCACGATGCACAACCGCCTGCTCGGCGAGACCAGGCAGCGGGACATGGTGCTGTCGCTTGCGTGCAGCGAAAACCGCTATACCTACACAGCGGAGCCGCCCTGCTGCGGCGAGGTCGTCATCAGCTGCGAGGACGCCGGTCTGTGCGACCTGCTGCACCTGTTCCGGCGGAAGCTGAGACCGTTCCGCGAGGTACGGACGGTCATCTATCCGCGTCCGCTTGAGCTGGACGTCACCCTGTCGCGCGATGCGGTAGGCGAGACCGGCGACAACGGTCTGACCCGCAACCGCAAGGGCATGGACCAGAGCGAAATGTTCGATATTCGGAGCTATGTCCCGGGTGATGACATCCGCTCCATCCACTGGAAGCTGTCGGGCAAGACGGACGAGCTTATCGTGCGTCAGGCAAGCGACCGCACGCACTACGACCTCATCGTGCTGCCGGACTTCGGCCGGAAAACCGGGAGCCGCGACGTCACGCGCAGGGAGCTTACCACCTGTGTCGCGCTTATGGTCGAGCTGTGCCGCCGCCTTGCGCGGCAGGGCGTGCCGTTCTGCATCGCGATGCCCGGCCCGGGAGGCGGCCTTGACCTTTACGGCTTTACCGGCGTGCGCGAGCTTGAACAGAGCATTCCGCAGTGGCTCGCGTTCGAAATTCCCGAGAAGAGCGGCCGCTTTTCGCGCCTTTTCGCCATGGAGCACCTCGAAAAACGCTTCACGCGCATGGTAACGATAGGCGCGGGCGAACTGGCGCACGGTCTGCCATCGCTCGCGGGCGACATCGGCCTGCTGGCGCTGACGGTCACGAAGGACGTGACCGAACCCCGTGCTGTCCTTGCGGACGGCGTGGAAAATATCGAAATCCCGGCGGACTGCACGAACAGCATCCGCATTCTCTGCTGAACCTTATTCACCGAACGGAGTCCATTTATGAGTAAATATGCCGTCAAGACCCTGTACCCCGACGGGGTCGAAAGTCCATATCGCGCGGTGGCGCTGCCGATGTTCGCCTCGCTGTGCCTGACGGTCGGTGCGGCGCTGCTGCTCGCGGGCACGCTTGCGGTCTGCGTTTCGGACATCAGCCTGCACCTGACCCCGGCGGCGTGGCGCACGCTCGGCATTCTGCTGTCGCTGCTCGTGCTGGCGGCGTTTCTGCCGGATATGGATATGCCGTTCGTGCAAGGCCTGCGCGAGGACGCAAAGCAGCAGGTGCACAAGCTGCGCTACGGCGAGGAAACGCAGCCGGACGGCGAGCTTGCGAAAGCGGCGATGCTGCACAGCGACAGTCATGTCATGCTGTACGTGACGAGCGGGCAGGAGAAAACGCTCTACCTGCGCGGCTACACGGCGGGCGTCTACGAGGACGGCGCGTGGGTGCCGCTGCACGGCATGGCGTACACGGGCGATTACTCCGGCATGATGCGCTGGCTCAGGAACAACGGCTTCGACCCGGCGCGTCAGCCGGCGCAGTACCTCAGCCTGTGCGCGGACAGCGGCGCGGAGAGCAACGACGTGACCGTTGAGGCGGTCTGGGCTGCCCGCGACGAGCTGTATCTGCCTGGCTCGACGAGCGAGCTTCGCGGCGCAAAGGCGAAGGAAAACAGCCGCGACAGCACGAACAAGGCGAGGGGCCTGTTCGGCGCACGGCGCTACGGGGTCTCCGAGCTTTCCGGCTCGCGCCCGGCGGAGCTGACCGTGGCGGAGGAGTGGGTGAACGACCCCGAAACGCCCGCGCAGCAGACCTACCTCGAAAACGAGGCCGTCTACCGCAGCTTCGTCTACGACAACTATACCGAGGTGAGCGACGCGCTCCTGCCGACGCTCGACCGCCTGTTCTGGGACGGGTATTCGGGCGAGAACGATGGCATTTACAGCGCGGTCAGCCGCGTGCGCGAGGTGCTGCGCGATCAGATGACCTACGCGGAGACCCCGGCGGCCGCCCCGGAGGGGGAGGACCCTCTCGCGTGGTTCCTGACCGAGGGACGCGAGGGCAACGCGGTGCAGTACGCCTCGGCGGCGGTCGAAGCGCTCCGCGCCCACGGCATTCCGGCGCGGTACTGCGAGGGATACCTGCTGACGGCGGCGGACGTGCGAAGCGCCGGGGGAAAGACGATTTCCCTCACCGGCGAGAACGCCCATGCATGGTGCGAGGCGTACTTTGACGGCGTGGGCTGGCTCCCGGTGGACGTCACGCCCGGCTTTTATTACGACGCGCTCGCGCTTCAGCAGCTCGTATCGCTGCCCGACTCGGTGCACCGCACAGCCGCGATGGAGGACACGAACGACTCCGCGGGCGAGGTCAGCGGCACGGGCGAGAACGGCGGCGAAAAGCTGCGCGACCTTATGCACAACGCGGCCCACACCGCAGGTGTCCTGCTCGGCATTCTGGCGGTGCTGCTCGTTCTGCTGACGCTCTGCATCCTCGTATTCGAGGGCGTGCTGCTGCTCTGCCGCGTTCATGTGTTCAGGACGCTCAAAAAGGCATCCCCCGAAGATCGCGCCCGCTGGACGGCGTGGTGGGGCGAAAAGCTGCTCGCGGCGCGGGGCATCGACGCCTCGCTCGGCTGGCACACGGACGAAACCGACGCCAAGCTCGCCTCGATGATCGACTCGGTCAACCCCGGCGAGTACCGGCGCGTCTGCCAGCTGCTTGAAAAGGCGATTTACGGCGGCATCGAGCTGAAAAGCTACGAGGAGCGCACGATACGCAGCCTGCTCGAACGGGTGCGCTTCGCGCCCGTGCCGGACCTCACTACGAGAATGCGCGTCCACTGCCTGTTCCTCAACCATCTCAGACGCTGCCACAGGAAAAAGTAAACAGAAAGCGTGTACCGCTCACTGTAGGGCGGCGCACGCTTTTTCTTTTCGGCGGAATGTGTAAAAAGCGGTTGAAATTCCCGCGCAGTTTCGGTAAAATGATAGTAGAGTAAAAAGAAATCGGCGGACAGAGAAATCTGCCTGAAGGAACGGAGCGGCGCTCTCATCGCGTGCGCTCAGGAGAGGAAAAGATAAAAATGGCAGTTACATTAGTAGAAATCGCCTCGCTTGCAGGCGTATCGCGCGGCACGGTTGACCGCGCCCTCAACAATCGCGGCCGCGTGGACCCCGAGGTCGCCGAGCGCGTGCGCCGTATCGCGGCGGAGCTTGGCTACCGCCCGAACCGCGAGGGACGGCTGCTCGCTCTTGCGAAGAACCCCATCAAAATCGGCATCATTGTTCAGTCGGTCGAGACCATGTTCATGCACATGGTGTTCGAGGAGGTCATGCGCACGCAGGCGCAGCTGACCACCCCCGGCGCGGAGATTTATGTTCGCCCCATTCAGGGCGTTGATGCGGACCGTCAGCTCGCCGCCATCGACGAGCTTATCGCCCTCGGCATCAACGGACTTGCGCTCTCTCCGGCGGCGGATGAGCGTGTCCGCGCACGGGTCAGAGAGCTTTCGCCCAAAATCCCGGTCGTGACCTTCAACACCGACCTGCCCGAGTCGGGCAGACTGTGCTACGTCGGCCCGGACAACTACGCCTTCGGCCGCGCCAGCGCGGGTCTGATGGATTTGCTGCTCGCCGGACACGGCAAGGTGCTCGTGGTCGGCGGTCAGGAGAACAACCTCGCCCACCGTCAGCGCGTGGACGGCTTCCGCGACGAGGCGGCGTCCCGCTTCCCCGACCTGGAGCTGCTCCCGACCGAAAACTGCGGCGATGACCAGAAGCTCGCGCACGACATCGTATGCAGGGCGCTGCGTGAGCATCCCGACCTCGGCGGCGTGTACATCTCGGTAAACGGCCAGATCGGCGCGTGCGAGGCGCTGACTGAAATGAACGCGGCAGGGCGCGTGCGCCTCATCTGCCACGACCTTATCCCCGCAAACATCGAAAACGTCCGCCGCGGCGTCATCGACTTCCTCATCGACCAGGACGCGCATATGCAGGGCAACCGCCCGACCGAGCTGCTGCTCGACTACCTGCTCTGCGGCGACAAGCCGGAAAGCGACCGCATTCTCGCGCATATCGACATCCGCAACCGCTATAACGTCTGAGGGGAGCGGAAATGCAGGAAATTCAGCTCACGGGCGGCGTTCTGACCCGTTTTCCCGCGCAGAGAGGGCGGGATAAGACCGCGCTCGTTCTGTGCCCCGGCGGCGGCTACGAGCACTGCTCCATTCGGGAGGGCGCACCGGTCGGCCGTGCGTTCGCGAGAAGCGGCGTGGAGAGCTTCGTGCTGCGCTACGACTGCGAGCCTGCGCCCCTCGGGGACAGGCCGCTCCATACGCTCTCCGAGGCGGTAGCGTGGGTACGGACGCACGCGGACGAGCTTGGCGTTTCGCCGCAGAAAATCGCCGTGGGCGGCTTCTCCGCCGGGGGACATCTCGCCGGGCTGCACGCGGCGGTCTGGCACCGCACCGAGCGCTATCCCGAGGGGACCGACCTCGCGCTTCACCGTCCGAACGCGGCGGTGCTGTGCTATCCGGTCGTGACGGCCGGGGAGGCAGCCCACCGGGGCAGCTTTGAGCGCCTCGCCGGGACGGATACGGCGGCGCAGCAGGCGTTTTCGCTCGAAAAACTGGTTTCGCGCACGATGCCGCCCGTCTTTCTCTGGCATACGCTCACGGACGCGACCGTTCCGGTCGAGAATACGCTGCTGCTGGAGGCGGCGCTCCGCCGGGAGGGCATTCCGCACGAGCTGCACCTGTTTCCGCGCGGCGTGCACGGACTGGCGCTCGCGGACCTCGAAACGGCGGACATCGCCCACGGACGCTTGCCCGACCGGCATATCGCCCGGTGGCAGGCGCTCTGCGCCGAGTGGCTCGGAGAAATCACAGAAACAGACAGTTAGGAGTAAACTATGGACGCAAATTCCGCAAATCTTATCATTTTTATCCTTATGGTCGCGCTGCCGCTTGCAGGCTTCCTCGCGCTCGAGGTCTTTCTCTCGCGCAGGCAAAGCGCTTGGCCGGGACTCGTGCTCCCGTGCTCGGTGACGCTCGGTGCGCTCAACATGGTGCGCCAGATGGCGCTGAATATCCTCACCGCGCAGCCGACGCTCATTCAGGGCGTCCTGTACGTGACGGGGTTTATTATCGTCTGCCTCGTGCCGTCGGCGGCGATGTTCGTCATTTACTTTACGAACCGCAGAAAAGTGCAGGAAAAGCAGGCGCAGAGCAAGAAATAAGCAAAGAAAATCCCACTCCGGTTGTTACGCCGATGAGTGGGATTTTTTCATGCAAAGACTTTCCTGCACGCGAGGGCGATGTAGTCGCCGGCGGCGATGGTCACTTCCTTGGACGCGACCGCCTTGTCCGCGAGGGTCACGATCCACGCGATACGCGAACGGGGGATAGGCGCGAGGGGGAACATATGCCGCGCGATGGCTTCGCATTCGCGGTCGGACAGACCGAAAGCGCGTTTTGCGCGGCCGGCGGCGATGTGACCGTGGATGAAGCCGTGCATATGCGTCAGACGGCGGACGCCCGAGTAACGGTGCACAAAGCGGCGGAAATGCTCGCTGTGCCAGTCGTAGCCGAAGAAGTCGTGCAAGAGCGCTGCCCGCACGACCGACGCGGTCTCCTCCTCGGAAAGATGGAGTGCGCACGCAATGCGGTAAGCTACGCACGTGACCGCAATCGAGTGGTCGTAGACCGTGTTCGAGGGGCCGTGGTGCTCAAAGGAGCGCATCTTCTGAAAACGCGGGTCGTGCAGGATACTGCCCGCATATCGTTCAATTTCGTCAGGGACCATCGGAAACACCTCCATTTACATTGTCGGGTTCCTTTTCTGCCTCTATTATATGCGCGGAACGCTGAAAAAGCAAGAGGATAAATGTGGAGAGTTTGTTAATTTTACACAGATGCGCGGAGGGCGTGCTTCTCGACCCGGCGGTGAAGCAGGAGGGCGGCAATGCCCGCCCTCCGAGGGCGAAAAGCCAGCCCTCCCTCGCAGAGGAAATCAGAGCGGCGGCGTATCAATAATCATCTGTCGGTACGGCAGCTCCTCGAAGCCGAGCAGACGATAGAGCGCAGCGGCGCGGGGGTTGTCGTCGGTCACTTCAAGGCGGTATCTCGCGGCGGCGTTGTACTTTTCGTGCATGGCCGCAATCATGCGGCTGCCGACGCCCTTGCCGCGCTTTTCGCCGTCCACCATGATCTCCTCCAGCCAGACGCACAGGCCGCCGGCCTCGTTCGACCAGGTGAGCGCAAGCAGGCAGTAGCCGCAGGGCGTGCCGTTGTCGTCCTCGGCAATCAGGCAGTCCGCGTAGGGCGTGCCGTGCATGAGCAGCTCGAAGGTGCGCTCGGCGTTCTGCGGCGGAATGTCGTGGTTGCAGGCGGGCGTTTTGTAGAACGCATGGCAGCGGTCGATGAAGAAATCGCGGTCGGCCGCTTCAATCGGGCGGATACGCATATCAGATCTGTGCGAGCGCCTGCTCGAGGTCCGCGATGATGTCCTCGACGTTCTCCAGACCGACCGAAACGCGCACCATGCCCGGCTCGATGCCTGCCGCGACGAGCTGCTCGTCGGTCAGCTGGCGATGGGTCTCGGACGCCGGATGGAGCACGCAGGTGCGGATGTCGGCAACGTGAACCTCGTTGCAGGCGAGACGCAGGCTGTCCATGAACTGCATCGCCGGAGTGCGGCCGCCCTTGATGTCGATGGACATGACGCCCGAGGTGCCGAGCGGCAGGTACTTCTGCGCGCGCTCGTAGTGCTCGTTGCCCGGCAGACCCGGATAGCGCACGGACACGATTTTATCCGAGGACTGGAGGAACTCTGCGACCTTGCGTGCGTTCTCGCAATACTGCTTCATACGGACGGGCAGGGTTTCGAGGCCCATGTTGAGCAGGAAAGCGGAGTGCGCGGACGGATAGCAGCCGAAGTCGCGCATCAGCTGCATACGCGCCTTGATGATGTAGGCCATCGCGCCGAAATCGCGGGTGTAGACGACGCCGTGGTAGCTCTCGTCCGGCTCGGTGAAGTCGGGGAACTTGCCGGAAGCAGTCCAGTCGAACTTGCCGCCGTCCACGATAACGCCGCCGCCCTGCACGGCGTGGCCGTCCATGTACTTGGTGGTGGAGTGGATAACGATGTCCGCGCCCCACTCGATCGGGCGGCAGAGAACCGGCGTTGCGAAGGTGTTGTCAACGATGAGCGGAACGCGGTTCTTGTGCGCGATATTCGCCCACTTCTCGATATCGAACACGGTAAGCGCCGGGTTTGCGAGGGTTTCGCCGAAAACGGCCTTGGTGTTCGGCTTGAAGAGCTTCTGGATCTCATCCTCGTCCGCCTCTGCGTCCGCCCAGATGCACTCGATGCCGAGCTTCTTGAGGGTGACACCGAACAGGTTGATGGTGCCGCCGTAGATGGTGGAAACGGCGATGAAGCTGTCGCCGGCGGAGCACAGATTGAGGATGGAGAGCAGGGACGCCGCCTGACCCGAGGTGGTCAGCATCGCGCCGACGCCGCCCTCAAGGGAGGCGATTTTCTTCTCGACCGCGTCGCAGGTCGGATTGGCGAAGCGGGAGTAGATGCACTCGGTCGGCATATCGAACAGGGACGCGATCTTTGCGGTCGAGTCAAAGCGGTAAGTGGTCGACTGCACGATCGGCATGACGCCCGGACCGCCGTTTTCCGGCTTGTAGCCTTCATGCAGGCATTTTGTTTCGATTTTCATATAGACTACCTCTTTACTATGATTTAACGTAGAAGAATCTCCACTTATTGTAGCATGCAGAAGCCTGTCGGTCAAGGCGGTTCGGTTGAACAAAGGGCGATATCATGGTATG
>UQVU01000032.1 GCA_900544475.1 uncultured Butyricicoccus sp. | reverse complement strand
GCTCCCAGCTGCGCTCCGGGTCGAGATCCTCAAGGCGGAACACCATCGTCCCGCCGCGTGCGCGCACGTCCAGCCATGCAAGCAGAAATGTCAGCATATTGCCAAGGTGCAGCCGTCCGCTCGGGCTGGGTGCAAAGCGGCCGCGGATCGTGTTATCCGGCATCGGTCATCCCTCCGGTTTCATACTGAGCGTATTATAGCATAACCGCGCCGGTTGGCAACGCTTTTGCGCCAAATCACTTGAAACTATGCGGGAAATCGGATATAATAAAGTGTTATTATCAGCGGAGGAATGTCTCATGGCGAAATCATCCATCGAAAAAACAAATGTCATGCGTCTGCTCGACCAGAAGAAGGTGCCCTACACGCCGCACACATATCCGCACGGCGACGATGCGGTGGACGGCGTGACCGTCGCACAGATGACGGGCATGGACCCGGCGAAGGTGTTTAAGACGCTGGTTGCCCGCGGCGCGAGCAAGACGCCGTACGTGTTCGTCATTCCGGTCGCGTGTGAGCTCGACCTCAAGAAAGCGGCGAAGGCCGTGGGGGAGAAGTCCATTGCCATGCTGCACGTGTCCGAGCTCACGCCCCTGACGGGCTATGTGCGCGGCGGCTGCTCGCCGGTCGGCATGAAAAAGGCGTTCCCGACCGTGTTTGACGAAAGTGTGCTGAGTGTTCCGACCGTCATGGTTTCCGCCGGCAAAATCGGCTTCCAGATCGAATGCGCCCCGGCCGACCTTATCGGCCTTGTCCGCGCACAGACCGCGCCCATCACGACCGACTGAGCGCCTGCACGTCCGGATAGAGCGCGAACACGGTCTGCACGCCGCAGCCGGACAGCTGCGCGAGCTTCGCCGCGAGCGTTTCCCCGTCGTCGAACAGCACGAAATGTGCGCCGCCCTCGCGGTCGGTGTAGGTAAAGTACCGTGCGCACAGCTCGCGCGAGAAAAACACCTGCGCACCGGTTTCCGCGAGAAGCGCCGTCCGCGCCGCCGCCGAGAGCGGCTTTCCGTCCGGAGAGGCGGACGGGAGGGTAAAATCCTGCGACACCGGCTGTAAAAACGCCGCGATGCGGTGTGCGCCGTAGATGCCCTGCAAGGACGAAAAATACGCCGTAAGACTCCCGCCCGAAAGCGCAGTCGAGGCGGTCAGCACGGCGTGGTCCAGACTGCGCCCGATGCTCACCGGCACGAAAAGCGGTATCCCTTCGGCGTCCAGCGCCTCATCGAACGCGCGGAGCAGCGCGAGGGACGAGGCGGTTTCATGCTCGAAATCCGCAAACACACCCGGGGCGTTCACGCGCCTTGCCTCAAAAACGAGGTCGGCGGCGATCCGTTCCGGGTCGCACAGCGTCATTTCGCCCGGTGAATCGCGCAGCCCGAGAAAACAGCCGCGCTGCACGCCCGGCACCCGGCGGCGCTCCAGCGCACCCGAGGCGCTGACTCCCATACACAGGTGAAGCACCTGAAGCCCCTGCTCGGCGGCGCGGACCGCGTCCCGTCCGGCGCAGACGGCTACCAGATTTTTGGTGAAAACCATGAAGAACGACTCCTTTGCATTATCGTGATGTCACTCTGGACTTTTACGGTAAATTCCTTTACACTATACGCAGGGAGTTCTGCTTTCATGACTTCCCGACCAATCCCGGACGAATTTCTCCGTCCGATAGAAAGAGTGTACGAATGAGCAAATTCATACCCGATTACGTTTTCGACTCGATTTTCGACATCACGCCCGAACTTCTGAAGCGCCACGGCATCCGCGCCGCGCTCATCGACCTGGACGGCACGATGGTGTCGCACAAGACCGCCCTGCCGACCGACGAGGTCGCATCGTTCGTCCGCCGTCTGGATGACGCGGGCATCCATGTCGTGGTCTTTTCCAACAACAACGCGCAGCGCGTCGGCAGATTCTGCGAGCCGCTCGGCGTGGATTTCATCAGCCGCGCCCACAAGCCGTTCGCGCGCGCTTATGCACAGGCTGTGGACAAGCTCGGCCTGCCCATCTCACAGATCGCCGTCATCGGCGACCAGATCTACACCGATGTGTTCGGCGGCAACCGCGCAGGCGCACTGACCTGCTACGTGGAAACGCTCGACCGGCGTTTCTTCTGGATCAACGTCCGCTATCAGCTCGAACGCGGCTTTATCGCGCGCGGACGGCGCAGAATGGAGGCGCGGCGCCATGAATGAACCCAAATTCGGCCCCGCCGGCAACTCGGAGTCCTTCACCGCCGCCGGCTTCAAGAAAAGCGAGGACGCGCCCGCGTGGCTCGCACAGATGGGCCTTACCGCCTTTGAGTACCAGTGCGGCCGCGGCGTCAGATGCGGCGAGGAGACCGCGCTCAAAATCGGCGCGGCGGCCCGTCGGCACGGCATCGCCATGAGCATCCACGCGCCGTACTTCATCAACCTCTCCTCCGAGGAGAGCGAACGCATGGAGAAAAACGTCGGCTACGTGCTCGAAACCGCGCGTCTGGCTGTGCCGCTCGGCGCGACCCGCATGGTCGTCCACTGCGGCGGTCAGGGCAAGCTGACGCGCGATCGCGCTATGCGCAACTCCCACGCGAATGTCCGCAATATCCTGCGTGCGCTCGACGAAAACCACCTCACCGGCTGCACGGTCTGCCTCGAAACCATGGGCAAGAAGAGCGTACTCGGCTCGGCGGAGGAGGTCTGCGAGCTGGTCGCGGCGGACGACCGTCTGCTGCCCTGCATCGACTTCGGCCACCTCAACTGCCGCACGGGCGGCCGCATGAGCACGCGCGAGGAGGTGGCGGCGCTGTTCGACCTGATGGAGAACACCATCGGCCGCGAGCGCACCGCAAAGCTGCACGCACATTTCTCGCACATCGAATACAACGACAAGGGCGAGGTGCGCCACCTGACGTTCGTGGACACGGTTTACGGCCCGGACTTTGCGCCGGTCGCCGCAGAGACCGCCGCACGCGGCTACACACCGACGTTTATCTGCGAATCCGCCGGGACACAGGCCGAGGACGCGCTGGCCATGAAGCGCTGCTATCAAACCTGCAAAGGGGAATAACGATATGAAAAAAGTATTACTCATCCACGGACCCAACCTTAACCTGACGGGTATGCGCGAGCCGGGCATTTACGGCACGGATACCCTCGCGTCCATCAACGCCGATGTCGTGCAGAAGTGCGAGCGGCTCGGCATGGACTGCTCGGTTTTCCAGTCCAACTCCGAGGGCGCACTCATCGACCGCATCCATGCGGCGCGTGAGGACTGCGACGCCATCATCATGAACGCGGGCGCGTACACGCATTACAGCTACGCCATCCGCGACGCGATTGCGGCTGTCCGCCTGCCCTGCGTCGAGGTACATATGTCCAACATCCACGCACGCGAGGAATTCCGTCACAAGTCGGTCATCGGCCCGGTCTGCGCCGGCGTTATCGCGGGCTTCGGCAAGCAGAGCTACCTGCTCGCGGTCGATGCCGTCAAGTCTATCATCGGTTAAGAGGCGAAAAACACATGAAACGAGACGATCTGAGAGCTTTTCTCGCGGAAAAGCCGTATGACGCGATGGTGCTGACGAGCGAGATCAGTCGCCGCTACGCGACCGGCTTCCACTCTACCGCCGGTGCGGTCTATCTCTCCGCGAAGCAGGCGGTGTTCTTCACCGATTTCCGCTATGTCGAGGCGGCCCGCGCCGCTGTCTCCGACTTCGAGGTGCGCGAAATCAAGGCCGGTCAGAGCTATTCCGCTCTTATCAACGAGCTGATCGACACGGACGGCGCGAAAAAAATCGCGCTGGAGGACAAGACCCTGACCTACGCGGAATTCATGTCGTGGTCAACCGCACTCCACGGGACGGCTGTCCGTCTGGAGGACGGTGTGGAGAGCCTGCGCATCATGAAGGAGGATACCGAGGTCGAGAAAATCGTTGCCGCGCAGCGCATCGCCGAGCAGGCGCTCGAGGAAGTGCTGAACGACATCAAGGTTGGCGTCACCGAAAAGGAGATCGCCGCACGCCTCACCTACCTCATGCTGCACTACGGCGCGGAGAATATGTCGTTCGACCCCATCGTGGTTTCGGGCGCGAACAGCTCCAAGCCGCACGGCGTGCCGACCGAAAAGACCATCGAGGCGGGCGACTTCGTGACGATGGACTTCGGCTGCATCTATGACGGCTACTGCTCGGATATGACGCGCACGGTCGCAGTCGGCCACGTGACCGACGAGATGCAGACGGTCTACGACACCGTGCTGAACGCCCAGCTTGCGGGCATTGCGTGCTGCAAGGCAGGCGTTTCCGGACGTGACGTCGATGCGGCAGGCCGTCGTGTCATTGAGGCGGCAGGCTACGGCGACGCCTTCGGCCACGGCTTCGGTCACGGCGTCGGTCTGGAAATCCATGAAGCGCCGACCGCTTCCCCGCGCGGCACCGAGCCGCTCCCGGCGGGCAGCATCGTCACCGCCGAGCCGGGCATCTACCTCCCCGGAAAGTTCGGCGTGCGCATCGAGGATATGCTCTACGTCATCGAGGACGGCTGCATCGATCTCACCGACGCGCCGAAATCGCTGGTTATTCTCTAAAAAAAAACAAAAACAAGGGTATCTGCCTGAGATGAGCAGATACCCTTTTTCTTATCCGTTTTCCGTTTTGCTTTCGTTTTTCTGCTGTTCCTTCGCCTTGGCGGCAGCGCGGCGCTCGCGTGCGCTCACGGGCGGAACGGTCGTTTCCGCGTGAACGAACTCGCGCGTTTCCGCGTCAAGACGCTTGTCGCCGCGGTATTCGTTCGTGTCCTCGGACAGACCGCGTTTTTTCAGCAGATGGTTGATGTACTCGGAAACGATGCTGTAAATCACGGCGAACAGCGGCACGCCGATCGCCATGCCGACAAAGCCGAACAGACCGCCGAAAATCAGGATGGCGAACATGACCCAGAAGCTCGAAAGACCGGTCGAGTTGCCGAGGATTTTCGGGCCGAGGATGTTGCCGTCGATCTGCTGAAGAATGATGATGAAAATGACGAAATAGAGCGCCTGAAGCGGACTTACCACCATGATAAGGATGGCGCTCGGCACGGCGCCGATGAACGGGCCGAAGAACGGAATGATGTTCGTAATGCCGATAATGACCGAAATCAGCAGCGCGTAGGACGACTCGATGCCGAGCAGGCCGACCGCCATCATGATGCGCATGCCGATGAAGCACAGCACGCCGATAATCAGCGAGTCGATGAGCTTGCCGGTGATAAAGCCGCCGAAAACGCGGTGGATGTGCGCGACGCGCTCGATAATAGAGTTCGCCCGCTCGATGGAGAACAGGCTGTACGTCATTTTCTTCGCCTGGGCGCAGAAGGTTTCCTTGCCGTTCAAGATATAGAGGGCGATAATGATGCCGATGAGAATATCAACGACGACCGAAACCGTCGTAACGACGCCCGTCATCATGGTGACGAGGTGCGGCAGCGCGATATTCTGCACCCAGTTGACCAGCTGTGCGGAGAACTGCTCGTAGACCTGCATGAAGTTGCGTGCGATGACCGGATTATCCTTCAGAAGGCCGCTCAACCACTGGGACACCTCGTTCATATAGGAGTCCGCCGACTCGACGAGCGAGAAGATGCTGACAACGAGCTGCGGCAGCACCATCCACAACAGACCTGTCACGACCGCGACGCCGATGAGCAGCGTCAGACCGCTGCATATGCCCTTGGCGATGCGCGTTCCGTGCTGAAAGCGTTTGGTCATCGGCGGCTGAATGCGCCGGTAGAGCATATTGAAAATCGGCATGAGCAGGTACGCCATGACAAAGCCGTAAATGAACGGGCTGAGCGCACCGAACAGCTTTTTTACGATTTTCCAGATAAACGGGAGCTGCTGCAAAAGGAACGCCACGACAACGCAGCATCCGATCACGCAGAACGCGGTCAGACCCCACTGAAAGTAGTGCGGCCGGTCGCTCAGCTTGTTTTTTTTCGGTTGATTTGGTGACTCCAAAAATAGGCTCCTTTCCTGCCCGTTCGCGCGGAACAGGCATCAGACTCGTTTCTGCTCAGTCCTCGTCATCGAAAAAGACGCGCCAGAGCATATACAGCCAGCTCGCCGCGAACGCGACAAACAGCACCGTGCGGATCTTCTTGAAGCACTTGGAGAAGCAGGCGCCGAGCCACAGGCCGAGCGAGAGCAGACAGGTTTCGAAAATCGCGAAATCGAACAGCGAGAAGCCGTGCGCCTTTTCTACGGCGTGATTGGTCCAGCGGCTCGCGGTGTCGCGGGCCTCGTCGGCGTAATGGAGCATCTGCTCGGCGCGGGCGCGAAGGGCTTCGCGGTCTACGTTTTCCAGATAGTTTTTCATAGCGTAACTCTCCTTTTCCGGATAGATTTTCTTTTATCAGCCGTGCGTTCTGCGCGGCTCTGCGTTTGCCTTTGCGATGCTGCACGGGGTCGTGCCCATGGACGAAATGCGTCCCATGCGCATGCCGATGGCGGCGGCAAGCTCGTCCGCGTTCGCAGAACCGGTTTCGCGGAGCGCCGCCTGTAAAATCAGACCGGCCGCCCGGGCGTCCGAGCCTGCTTCGTGATGGTCGAGCGCGATGCCGAGGTAGTCGGACACGGTATCGAGCTTGTGGTTGGTCAAATTCGGCCACACGCGCTGCGACACCTTGACCGTGCAGAGATAGCGGCAGTCGGGCATTTTAAGGCCGTAATGCGAAAGGCACGCGCAGAGAACGCCGGTGTCGAACATCGCGTTGTGCGCGACGAGCACGCTGCCCTCGGCGCGGGGCGCAAGCTCACGCCAGAACTCCGCGAACGACGGCGCGCCCTGCACCATATTTTCCTTGATGTGGTTGACGCGGACGTTGCCCCAGTGAAATTTACCCGCGCAGGACGGCGGCTTTAAGAGCGAAACGCGCTCCCCTGCGAGTTTTCCGTCCTCGAAAATGCTGACGCCGAGCGCACACGCGCTGAGAGGCGAAGCGTTGCCGGTCTCGAAATCCAGTGCGAAATAGGTCATGCGCGCACCTCCCGGCCGGCGGACGCGCGTTCCTTGCCTGCGAGCAGGAAGCGGTAGAACGGCGCAAGGCGGCGCATGGTATCGAGCATCGGCCCTGCAAACGAGCCGTCCAGTACGGGCGCGAAGTTCTCGCTTTCGCGGAAGTCCACGCCGATTTCCTTGCGGTTCAGCCAGTCCTGATACTCCGGCTTTGCGTCGGGATACTTCGGGCGCTTGTACATCTCGCCCGCGAGCGTCACCTCGGGGCAGCGCTTTACGGCCTCGAACGCTTCGAGAAACAGCTTATCCTCGTGCAGTATCATGTCGCGCAGCGCCTGCATCTCGCCCGTGCCCCATGCGCCCCAGCAGCCCCACGCCCAGTATTCGGGGTGCAGCTCGAAATAGTAGCACGGGACGGACTCATGCTGACGGCGCGCTCTGCGGAAGAAAAGCCACATATTCGCGCGGTAGAGCGTCTTGTCCTTGGTGTATCGGGTGTCGCGGCGCACGCGCGAAACCATGCGCGAGGGCACGGTGACGAACTGCTCGTCGATCTGCTGCATGACCGGCGTCATCTGCTCGATCAGCTCATAAAATGGTGTGATGGCGAGTTTTTTGATCTCTGCCTTGTGTTCTTCGTAAAATTCCTTGCTGTTTTGCAGGCGGTTAAGCGAAAGCAGGTCAACGCCTGCCGCGGAAAAGCCTGTGAATGCCATAATAGTTTTCTGTTCCACCTTTGATTTAATGCGGAAGAAATGAAAATTTCCCCTGATTATATTTTAACCCCTTCCGTATACTAAAGCAAGGAGAATTTCGCCTCGAATATGTTAAGAAAATATGTCCGCGCGCTTCGCTTTATTTTGACAAGTCCCTTCTCTGCGGTGTATAATACAGTATTATACCAAAAAATATCCCGGGAGGCTGATTACTATGAAGAACCCTGAAAAGCTGCTTGACCTGCTCAGCCAGGACGCCCGCCTTTCCACCGCACAGCTCGCCGCCATGACGGGCGCGACCGAGGAAGAAGTCGCGGAGGCTGTCCGCCATTTCGAAAAGAAGCGCACCATTCTCGGCTACAAGGCCCTCGTTGACTGGGACAAGACCGACCGCGAGAGCGTCACCGCCCTTATTGAGGTCAAGATCACCCCGCAGAAGGGCATGGGTTTCGATGAGATCGCCCGTCAGATCTACTCGCATCATCAGGTCGAGAGCGTTTACCTGATGAGCGGCGGCTTCGACCTGACCGTTATCATCAAGGACCGCACCATGCGCGAGGTCGCGCGTTTCGTTGCGGAGCAGCTCGCCCCGATGGAGAACGTTCTCTCCACCGGCACGCACTTTATCCTCAAGAAATATAAGGACTACGGCGTAGAGTACGACCCCTCGGAAAAAGATAAAAGAGAGGTCATGATGTCATGGTAAACTACGAGCAGATGCTCTCCGACCGCGTAAAAATCACCAAGCCGTCGGGCATCCGCCGCTTTTTCGAAATGGCGGCAAAAATGCCGCACGCGATTTCGCTCGGCGTCGGCGAGCCGGACTTTGAGACCCCGTGGCAGATCCGCCGCGCGGGCATCCAGTCGCTCGAAAAGGGGCAGACGTTCTACACCTCGAACTGGGGTCTTGCCGAGCTGCGCAGCCAGATCGCGGCCCTCGCCCGCCGCAAGTACCAGCTGTGCTACGACGCGGACAAGGAGATCCTCGTCACGGTCGGCGGCTCCGAGGCCATCGACAACACCATCCGCGCACTCGTCAATCCCGGCGAAGAGGTGCTCATTCCCGAGCCGAGCTTCGTCTGCTACACGCCGCTCACGCAGATGGCCGGCGGCGTTCCCGTGCCGCTCCCGACCCGCGTCGAGGACAGCTTCAAGCTGACCCCCGAGGCGCTCCGCGCCGCCATCACGCCGCGCACCAAGCTGCTCATTCTCCCCTACCCAAACAATCCGACCGGCGCCATCATGAACCGCGACGAGCTTCAGGCCATTGCGAACGTCATCCGCGAGACCAACATCATGGTGCTTTCGGACGAAATCTACAACAGCCTGACCTACGGCCCCGACCGCCATGTATGCTTCGCGGAAATCGAGGGCATGAAGGAGCGCACCATCGTCGTGGACGGCTTCTCCAAGTCCTACGCCATGACCGGCTGGCGTCTCGGCTGGGCGATGGGCCCGAAGGAGATCATGCGCCACGTCTGCAAAATCCACCAGTTCGGCATTATGTCCGCCCCGACGACCGCGCAGTTCGCCGGCATTGAGGCCATCCGCACGGGCGATGACGACATCGCACGAATGCGCGACCAGTACGACCTGCGCCGCCGCTTCCTGCTCGGCGAGCTCCGCTCGATGGGACTCGACTGCTTCGAGCCGGAGGGCGCGTTCTATATCTTCCCGTCCATTGAATCCACCGGACTCACCTCCGAGGAGTTCTGCGAGCGCCTGCTGCACGAGCAGGAAGTCGCGGTCATCCCCGGCAGCGCGTTCGGCGCGAGCGGCGAGGGCCACGTGCGCATCTCCTACTCCTACTCGATGAACCACCTGCGCGAGGCCTGCTCGCGTATGCGCAAGTTCCTCGAAAACCTGAAGCAGGAACAGAAATAACAAAAAGACCCGATACAGTAAAAACAAGCTGTATCGGGTCTCTTTTTATGCAAATTTTAGAATACGCAGTACTGCGCCATGTAGGCGTCCATCAGCGGCAGGAGGTGTGCGTACTCCGCCTTGTCCGCGAGGTACTCACGGATGTCCTGTACGGTGACGAGGGCGTGCACCTTGATGCCGAACTCCTCGCCGACTTCCATGACAGCGGTCTTGCCGGGGTTCTGGCCGACCTCGCAGCGGTTGACCGAGATGAACATATCAGTTACCTTGACGTCCGCGCAGCCCTTGAGCACCGGCATGGTCTCGCGAATTGCGGTACCGGCGGTGATAACGTCCTCGATGATGATGACGCGGTCGCCGTCCTGCGGCTTGTAGCCGACGATGTTGCCGCCCTCGCCGTGGTCCTTGGCCTCCTTGCGGTTGAAGAAGAACGGCTTGTCGATGCCGTAGTTGCGGGCGAGCGCACCGGAAACCGAGGTCGCGAGCGGAATGCCCTTGTACGCCGGGCCGAACATGGCGTCGAAGTTATCGCCGACGGTCTCCTTGACGAGAGCCGCGTAGAACTCGCCCAGACGGGAGTTCTGCATACCGGTCTTGTAGTTGCCGGTGTTGACGAAGTACGGGGTCTTGCGGCCGGACTTGGTCGTGAAGTCGCCGAAACGCAGAACGTCCGCGCTCATCATAAACTCGATAAACTCTTTTTTAGCAGCAGAAAGCATGATTGTACCGTCCTTTATTCTCATTTGGTTAGTTACAGTATAGCAAATCCGGGGAAATATGTAAAGAGCAGATGTAAAAGGTGCTGTCTCAAAATGATTTAAAAATCAAAAGAGACAGCACCTTTTTTGTTTTATCGAACTACTGCGCCCTGGTCGGCCGAGGTGACCAGACGGGAGTAGCGGTACAGCCAGCCGGACTTGACGTTCGGCTCACGCGGCACATACTTCGCGCGGCGTGCCTCCATCTCCTCGTCGGAGATATTGACGTTCACCTTGCTGTTCGGGATGTCGATGGAAATGATGTCGCCTTCCTGAACCAGACCGATTTCGCCGCCGGAAGCAGCCTCCGGGGAAACGTGGCCGATGGATGCGCCGCGGGACGCGCCGGAGAAACGGCCGTCCGTGATGAGCGCAACCGTGGTGTCGAGCTTCATGCCGGCGAGAGCAGAGGTCGGGTTGAGCATCTCACGCATGCCCGGACCGCCCTTCGGGCCCTCGTAGCGGATAACGACAACGTCACCCGGCACGATCTTGCCGTTGTAAATCGCGGAAATCGCGTCCTCCTCGCAGTCGAATACGCGAGCCGGGCCCTCGTGCACCATCATCTCGGGCGCGACAGCGGAACGCTTGACAACGCAGCCGTTCTTCGCGATGTTGCCCCACAGAACCGCGATGCCGCCGGTCTGGGAGTACGGATTTTCGAGCGGACGAACGACCTCAGGGTTGCGGTTGACGACACCCTCAAGGTTCTCGCCGACCGTCTTGCCGGTGCAGGTGATGAGCGAGAGGTCGAGGAAGCCGCCCTTCGTCAGCTCCTTCATGATGGCCGGAACGCCGCCCGCCATGTAAAGCTGCTCGATGTGGTGCGGACCTGCCGGTGCGAGGTGGCAAATGTTCGGGATTTTGCCGGAAAGCTCGTTGAGCGTTTCGAGCTGGAGCGGTACGCCTGCCTCGTTCGCGATAGCGAGCAGATGCAGAACCGAGTTGGTCGAGCAGCCGATCGCCATCTCGCAGGTCAACGCGTTGCGGAACGCCGCCGGGGTCAGAATATCGCGCGGCTTGATGTCCTTCTCGATCAGCTCCATGATCTTCATGCCGGCATGCTTTGCCAGATGGATACGAGCCGCGGAGACCGCCGGGGTCGTGCCGTTGCCCGGCAGCGCCATGCCGATGGCCTCGGACAGGCAGTTCATCGAGTTTGCGGTGTACATACCTGCGCACGAGCCGCAGCCCGGGCAGGAATTGCACTCAGCTTCGTAGAACGTCGCCTCGTCCATCATGCCGGCCTTGTATGCGCCGACCGCCTCGAAGGTCTTGGACAGGGATACCTCCTCGCCGCCGAAATGGCCTGCGAGCATCGGGCCGCCGGAAACCAGAATGGACGGGATGTTCAGGCGTGCCGCTGCCATCAGCATACCGGGCACGATCTTATCGCAGTTCGGGATAAGAACCAGACCGTCCAGCTGATGCGCCTGCGCAAGGGTCTCTACGCTGTCCGCGATGAGCTCGCGGCTCGCCAGCGAATACTTCATGCCGATGTGGCCCATTGCGATGCCGTCGCAGACGCCGATCGCCGGAACGAGCACCGGCGTGCCGCCTGCCATGCGAACGCCTGCCTTGACTGCGTCCGCGATCTTGTCGAGGTTGATGTGACCCGGAATGATTTCGGAATACGCCGAAACCACGCCGATGATCGGCTGCTTCATTTCCTCGTCGGTCATACCGCAGGCACGCAGCAGCGAACGGTTCGGCATACGCTCGGGACCTGCGGTGATGTTGTCACTTCTTCTCACGGGGATTTCCTCCTTTAAAAGCAGTCCAGCAGACTGCCTGATAGAAAAAAAACAGGCGGACGGGATAATCCGTCCGCCCGTTCGGGGTAGTAAAATTTACACTCTTGCACCAATTTTACCTTTCCGTAACCGCAACCGAACGGTTGCGGCATCAAAAAGGTGCACGAAGTGCAAATTCAATCGGATTGCGAAGCAATCCATAAAAACCCGCGACATGCGCGTGGGTTTTTATACAAGGGAGTAAATCAGTGTGCCGCGAAGAGACGCGCTGATTTACTCACAGGATATGTCCGAGCTTCGCTCGGCATATCCTTCCTCGTTTGAAATTGAAAATTTCAAACGAAGGACTTACTTCTTCAGCCAGCTCATCATGCCGCGCAGCTTCTTGCCGGTCTCCTCGAGCTGGGTGTCAGCCTCGAGAGCACGGTTAGCCAGGAAGTGCGCACGACCGCCTGCACGGTTCTCCTGAATCCACTCGGAAGCGAAGGTGCCGTCCTGGATCTCGCGCAGGATCTTCTTCATCTCCTTGCGGGTCTCCTCGGTGATGATGCGCTTGCCGGTGCGGTAGTCGCCGTACTCAGCGGTGTTGGAGATGGAGTAACGCATCTTGGCAAAGCCGCCCTCGTTGATGAGGTCAACGATCAGCTTCATCTCGTGAACGCACTCGAAGTAAGCGTTCTCCGGAGCGTAGCCAGCCTCAACCAGAGTCTCAAAGCCAGCCTTCATCAGCTCGCAAACGCCGCCGCAGAGGACAGCCTGCTCGCCGAACAGGTCGGTCTCGGTCTCGGTCTTGAAGGTGGACTCGAGGATGCCCGCACGGCCGCCGCCGATACCGCAAGCGTATGCCAGAGCGATGTCCATAGCCTTGCCGGAAGCGTCCTGCTCAACGCAGACCAGATCCGGAACGCCGTGACCCTCGAGGTACTGGGAACGAACGGTGTGACCCGGGCCCTTCGGAGCGATCATGATAACGTCAACGTCAGCCGGCGGAACGATCTGCTTGAAGTGGATGTTGAAGCCGTGAGCGAAAGCCAGAACATTGCCCGGCTTCAGGTTCGGAGCGATAACGTCCTTGTAGATGTCAGCCTGCTTCTCATCCGGAGTCAGCATCATGATGATGTCGCCTGCAGCAGCTGCCTCAGCCGGAGTCATGACTTCCAGACCGTAGTCCTTAGCCTTCTTCTCGTGCTTGGAGCCCGGGCGCAGACCTACTACAACATGTACGCCGGAGTCCTTCAGGTTCATTGCGTGAGCATGACCCTGGGAACCGAAGCCGATGATGGCAACGGTCTTGCCGTCGAGCAGAGACAGGTTGCAGTCTGCATCATAGAACATTTTTACCATTGTTATTACCTCCTGAATGTATGGAAAGTGAATTGGGTAAACAAATTTATTAACCGGCGGCCGGAGCCGCCAATTAAGCGGAATGAAATTATCTGCGGATCGCGGTGACGCCGGAGCGGCACATTTCCGCAATCTCGAAGTTCGAGATAACGTCGAGGAAGGCGTCGATGCGGCTCGGCACGTTCGCCAGCTCCACGATCAGCTCCTCCTCGGTCGAGTCAACGATGCGGCCCTCGTACAGGCTGCACAGCTGACGGATGTCGTCGCGCATCGAGGGGGACGCGGCGCGGAGCTTGACGAAAACCAGCTCGCTGCAAATCGAATCGTCCTCTTCGAGGTGATCGACACGCATGACCTCCTCCAGCTTGTCCAGCTGCTTGATGATCTGTTCAAGAATGACCTCGTCGCCCTGCACGATGATGGACATACGCGAAACGCGCGGGTCGTTGGTCGCGGAAACGGTCAGAGAGTCGATGTTGTAGCCGCGGCGGCCGAAAAGGCTGGAAACGCGCGCCAGAACACCGGCGTTATTCTGTACGGTGACCGAAAGGATAAACTTCTGCATTGGTCATTTTCTCCTTTCTCAGTCGGTTACGAGGTCGTCGATCGTGCCGCCTGCCGGGATCATCGGCAGAACGCGCTCGTCCTTGTCGATCTGGCAGTCGATGAGCACCGGGCCCTCGCTCTGCTGTGCCTTGCGCAGCGCCTCGCGCAGCTCCGCGATGTTGGTCGCGCGGTAGCCGACGGCGCCGAACGCATCGGCGAGCTTGACGTAATCGGTCTTGCGGTGCGGGTCGGTCTGCGAGTAGCGGCCGCCGTAGAACATGGTCTGCCACTGGCGGACGTTGCCGAGCACACGGTTGTTCATGATGATGGTGATGATCGGCAGCTTGTAGGAAACTGCGGTGCAGATTTCGTTGAGGTTCATGTGGAACGAGCCGTCGCCCGTGATATGGACGACCGTGCGTCCCGGGAACGCGATCTGTGCGCCGACCGCCGCGCCGTAGCCGAAGCCCATGGTGCCGAGGCCGCCCGAGGTCAGGAACTGACGCGGATGTCTGCGGCCGTTGTACTGTGCGCTCCACAGCTGATGCTGACCGACGTCGGTCGCGATGATGGTGTCCTCCGGGGTCTCTTCCGCGACCGTGCGGAGCAGCTGGTGCGGATGGATAACGCTTTCGTCGTCCTTTGCGCGGTAGTCGAGCTTCTGCCGCCACTCTGCGATCTGCGTGAGCCATGCGGTGTGCTTATTTTCCTTGACGTACGGCAGAACCTTTTCAAGGAAGGTCTTTGCGTCGGAAACGACCGAGAAGGTCGTGTCGATGTTCTTGTTGATCTCCGCGGCGTCGATGTCCACATGGATGATGCGGGCGCCCGGTGCGAAGTGGCCGGTGTTGGTCGCGACGCGGTCGGAGAAGCGTGCGCCGATGCAGAGCAGCAGGTCGCTGCGCTCTACCGCCCAGTCGGCGGAAACCGTGCCGTGCATGCCGATCATGCCGAGGCTCAGCGGGTCGTCGTCGGGCACGCAGCCGATCGCCATCATGGTGTGCGCGGACGGGACTTCCGCCTTGCGCATCAGCGCCAGAAGCGCCTCGCCTGCGTCCGACAGCTCTACGCCGCCGCCGTAGTAGATGAACGGGCGCTCGGCCTTGTCGAGCATTTCAGCGACGGTTTTCAGCTGTTCCTCGCTGATGTCGTAGGTTTCGTGCACCTCGACCTTGCCCTTCGGGAGAAACTCGCACTCTGCGCCCGTGACGTCCTTCGGGATGTCGATGAGCACCGGACCCGGACGTCCGGACTGTGCGATACGGAAAGCCTCGCGGACAGTGTCCGCCAGCTCCTCTACGTGGCGAACCACGAAATTGTGCTTGGTGATCGGCATGGTGATGCCGGCGATATAGACCTCCTGGAAGGAGTCGCGTCCGATGAGGCTCGTGCCGACGTTGCCGGTGATGGCAACCATCGGGATGGAGTCCATATAGGCTGTTGCGATGCCGGTGACGAGGTTGGTCGCGCCCGGTCCGCTCGTTGCGAGGCACACGCCGACCCTGCCGGTCGAACGTGCATAACCGTCCGCCGCGTGAGCCGCGCCCTGCTCGTGTGCCGTCAGAATGTGATGAATGCGGTCGCTGTTCTTGTAAAGTGCGTCGTAGATGTTGAGAACTGCACCGCCCGGATAACCGAAGATGGTATCAACGCCCTGCTCCACGAGCGCGTCGATGAGGATCTCAGAACCGTTCTTTACCATGCGAAACCGCCTCCTTTCTCTGTCATACATACTAAGCTGTCGAAAAACTTCGTTTTTCCGACAATCTGTGTTTTGACTTCGCAAAACACGGACGTCCGAAAGTTCCCATGCGG
>UQVU01000031.1 GCA_900544475.1 uncultured Butyricicoccus sp. | reverse complement strand
GACCGGAAGGTCAGGGGGAGTCGCAAGAGGGGGTATAGGAAACCACGTCTTTAGTGGTGTCCTGTACCCCCTTTTGCAAACCCCGGCTGCCGCCCGGCAGCAGTTCTCCCGCCGCCGAAGGCGGCAAAAAGCACCCGCCCTCCCTGGGCGAAAATCTCCCGTCCCCAGATTGGGGACTTCTCTCGCCTTCTGCGGGAAACCCGCAGGAACGGCGGAACGTTCGCGCTCTCCCTCGGAGGGAGAAAAGGCCCGTGCCCGCCGGGGGCACATTTTACTCCAGATTGAGCTTGTGCACCAGAATATATCTGGTTCCGGCAAAGCAGACCGCCGCTGCGGCGGCGCTCACCAGACACAGCGTCAGCATGATAACGTGCACGCCGGCCGCGCCCATGCCGTCCAGAAACGCCAGAACAGTATGCGAGGCTGCCGCCGTTTTCTCGACAGACGCCGTCATGACGAACAGACCAATCACCTGAACGGCGGTCGAAAGCACGAAGTACCACACGAACGCCATGAGCAGGCGGTGCTTTTTCGCAAGGTGGCCGAGCGCGATGCACAGATAGATGAACAGTACGCACGCAAGCGCCGTCAGCACAAACCACAGGATGCCCTCAAGCATGAACGGAATGTCGGACGGGTACGCAGACAGGTTGCGAAGCAGCGACACAAATCCCTGTCCCACCGACATATCGAGCGAGAGCAAGTCGATGCTCACAAGCGCGGCGACAAAGCTCAGCACGCCCATGACGAGCGCCATGACAGCCTTGCTCAGAATGTGCTGCGATACCGAAACCGGCAGTGTGAACATCAGATACCCCTCGCTGCCGAGCAGGTTCTTATAAAACCGCTGCACGAGCACGACCGCCGTCACGACGAACAGCGCAACCATGATTGCGGCATACAGCATGGTCATGACAATGCTCGGAATGCCGTAGAGCAGCTTGGAGCCGATGTCCGAATACAGCAGGCGGTTGATGAACGCAACGAGCAGCTCGACGGCGTAGAGCGGCAGACAGATGCGTGCGCACGCCTTCCACTCGTATTTGAGTAACTTTAACATGAAAATACCTCCCGAAACAGCATATCGACGGACTTTCCGTGCTCCTCGCGGATGGTGTCCACGCCCTCATGCAGCACCATGCTGCCCTCTTTGAGAAAAACGACCTCGTCGAGCACGCGCTCAATGTCCGCAATCAAATGGGTCGAGAGCAGAACCGAGGCGTCCTCGCTGTAATTGGCGAGAATGGTGTTCAGAATGTAGTCGCGCGCGGCAGGGTCTACGCCAGCGATCGGCTCGTCGAGGATGTAAAGCTGCGCCCGGCGGCTCATCGTCAAAATCAGCTGCACCTTTTCGCGGTTGCCCTTGCTGAGCGCTTTCAGGCGGGACAGCGAGGACAGATTCAGTGTATTCAGCATTTCGGTCGCCTTGACGCGGTCAAAGTCGCGGTAGAAATCACTGAAAAAGTCGATGATGTCCGCGACCTTCATGTTTTCGTCCAGGCAGGCGCGGTCGGGCAGATAGCTGACGATGCTGTGCGTGCCGCGCCCCGGCTGCATTCCGTCAATCGTTACCGTGCCGGCGGTCGGCTGAAGCAGGCCGTTGAGCAGCTTGATGGTCGTGGTCTTGCCCGAGCCGTTCGGGCCGAGCAGGCCGATGAAGCGGCCGCGCTCAAGCGTCAGGTCGAGGTGGTCGAGCGCCGTAAAACCGCCGTATGTCTTGGTCAGTCCGCTGCATACGACCAGTGGATTGTTCTGTTCCATGTTCATTCCCCTTTCTCCTGCCGTTTTTCGAGGAGCGACAGGATCTCCTGTTCGGTAAAGCCGAGCTGGCTCATGCCGGCGAGAAACTCCGAAATTCTCTCGTCCGCGATTTGTCCGCGAATCTGTGCGATCATACTCTTATCCTCCGTCACATATCTGCCGCTGGTGCGGTTGCTGTGCATCAGTCCCTCACGTTCGAGATCCGCAAGGGCACGCTGCATGGTGTTCGGGTTGACACCGGCCTCCGCCGCAAGCTCACGCACCGGCGGCACCTTGTCGCCTGCGCTCAGCTGTCCGCTGACAATCTGTTCGGTCAGCTTTTCCATAATCTGCTGGTAGATTGGGCGATCCCCGCGAAGCTGCCACTGCATAGCCTCAGTCCTTTCTTGTCATGTTGTACTATGATAATAATACAATAACACAAGAATGTCAAGAGGAAAAATAAAAAAATTCGCAGACCGATGCGAAAGTCTGCAAAACAGGGGAAACCTCTTGCGATATGTGGTAATCTTTGATATGATGAGGGTACAGAAAAGGGCAGTCTGGCTGAATGCTCTTTTATCCGATTGAATCGTGCACTTCAAGAGAGGGGGCGCATTGTATGAAATGCCAGCATTGCGGTATCAACTTTGACGACGGGGAGAAAACCTGCCCGGTCTGCGGCGCACGCGCAGGCAGCAGAGGACGGCTCAGCGAGCCGCGGAAATTCCCGTTCCAGCCCAAACCGGTGCGTCCGAAAGCAAAGGAGCGCACCGAATACGAAAGCGTGCAGTCCGAAATCGACCCGGAGTACGAGAGCGTCCGCACCACCGCGCAGCATCAGTCGCACTCGCACGAGGCGCAGCCGCTCGGCAGAAAGGCGCGTCCGTCCGCGAAACCCATCCGCGAAAACCGCGTCAAGGGCAGCAGAACAGCCGCCATCGTGGTCGCGGCGATTGTTTTCCTGCTCAATATTGCGCCGGCGTTCATCGGCCTGATCGAGGACAGCACCGCGAATTTCCCGGAGCGGCTCCCGGATTTCATTTACGATTTTACGGACGGCGACAGCAGCTATGATGATGATAATGCGGATACTTATATCGATCTGAGCATTCTGGTCGGGGAGCAGATCGAACTCCCGCTGAGCGACGGCGCGACGCTCGCGCTTTATTTTGAACCGGGTGAGGACGGCGCGTACACGCTCGGGTATATCGCGCCGGACGGTTCGAAGCAGTATGTTGAACAGGGCTATTCTAGCTGCTCGGAGGAAAGCGACAGCTGGTATGACGAGGAGAACTTCCCGACCGAGGATTACGAGTTTTATCTGACCTGGATGACAAAAAACGAGGAAGCGGCATCGAATACCACGGTTCCGCCCTGGTACGATGCGCGCGGCGAGAGCGACATCTGGCTGTGCATCTACCGCAGCCGCACCGACGGCAGCATCATCCTGCAGGATATGGACCGGCTCGGCCTGTTCGGCGATACGGACATCTATGAGCTGAACCCGACAGCTCTGATCTGAACAAAGGAAGTCGAAACAAAGGAAAAAGGCACGCCTATGGCGTGCCTTCTGCGCACGCAGGGCGTGCGCAATCTCCTGCCGCATTTTGCCTTCGGCAAAACAGGCAGGACAGGCGCTCCGCAGAGCGCCGCGTAAAAATTCTCCGTAAAAGTCAGGGCGTGTACCTGACTTTTACTCCACTGCCCGCGCCGCGGCGGCGCGGCCTCGTCCGCCGTGCGGACGAGAGGGGGTTATCGCCCCCGGTTTCTCCGGAACCGGGGGCGTATCTAAGGGGGACAGCGTCCCCCTTAGAGTCAAATCTGCGGCAGCAGATTGACCAGCTCCAGCGCCGCCATCGCCGCATCTGCGCCCTTGTTGCCTGCCTTCGTGCCGGCACGCTCGATAGCCTGCTCGATGTTTTCGGTCGTGATGACGCCGAACGTTACCGGAACACCGGTCTGGAGGCCAACCTGCGCGATGCCCTTGGCGGTTTCGCTGCAAACCAGCTCGTAGTGGCTCGTCGAGCCGCGAATGACCGCGCCGAGGCAGATTACCGCGTCATACTTGCCGCTCTGCGCCAGCTTCTGTGCCGCAATCGGAATCTCAAACGCGCCCGGTACCCAGACGAGCGTGATGTCGTCCGTGTCTACGCCGTGGCGCACGAGCGTGTCCTCCGCGCCCGAAATCAGCTTGGATACGATAAATTCGTTGAAACGAGCACCAACGATAGCGAATTTGCCCTTGCCTGCAACCAGTTTTCCTTCGAGTACCTTCATTTTTAGTCTTCCTTTCAGATAAACAGATTTAATAGAGTGTAGAGTTGAGAGTGAAGAGAACGTGGGGGAGGGAGGGAGCGGCGGGGGGCCGCTTCACTCTCCACTCTTCACTCTCGGCGAAAAATTTATAATTTTTCGCTGAACAGGTGTCCCATCTTGATTTTCTTGGTGCGCAGATAGAACGCATCGTCCTCCTGCGGTGCGATTTCGATCGGTACGCGCTCGGCGATTTCCACGCCGAAGCCGTCCAGACCGTAGATTTTTTCCGGGTTGTTCGTCAGCAGACGCAGCTCCTTTGCACCGAGATCCTGAAGAATCTGTGCGCCGATCCAGTATTCGCGCAGGCCGGGCGCGAAGCCGAGCTTGACGTTTGCTTCCACCGTGTCAAAGCCCTGCTCCTGAAGCTCGTAGGCCTTGAGCTTGTTGATAAGGCCGATGCCGCGGCCCTCCTGACGCATATAGAGCAGCACGCCGCGTCCCTCTTTCTCGATCTGCTGCATCGCGGCGGCAAGCTGCTGGCCGCAGTCGCAGCGGCGCGAGCCGAATACGTCGCCCGTCAGGCACTCGGAATGCACGCGGCAGAGCAGGTTCCTTCCGTCCCCGATGTCGCCCTTGACGAGGGCAACGTGGTGCTCACCGGTCAGGTCGTTGACGTAGCCCATGATGCGGAATTCACCGAAACGGGTCGGCATCTTGGCGTTCGCCTCGCGGACAACGTGCTTGTCGTGGCGGCGGCAGTAGTCCTGAAGGTCCTTGATGGTGATGACCGCAAGACCCCATTCCTCGGCCTTTTCGAGCAGCTCGGCGGTGCGCATCATCGTGCCGTCGTCGCGCATGATCTCGCAGCACAGACCGCACTGTTCCAGTCCTGCCAGACGGCACAGATCGACCGTCGCCTCGGTGTGTCCGTTGCGGGTGAGCACGCCGCCGCGACGCGCAATCAGCGGGAACACATGACCCGGACGGCGCAGGTCCTCGGGACGGGTGTTCGGGTCCACGCAGCTGCGGCAGGTAAAGCCGCGCTCCTCGGCGGAAATGCCGGTCGTGGTGTTCACGTGGTCGATGGAAACCGTAAAGGCGGTGTGGTGGTTGTCGGTGTTGACCTTGACCATCTGCTCAAGGCCCAGACGGCGTGCGACCTGCTCGCTCATCGGGGTGCAGATGAGTCCCTTGGCCTTTGCCGCCATGAAGTTGACGTTTGCGGTCGTGGCGAACTGCGCCGCGCAGATGAGGTCGCCCTCGTTTTCGCGGTCGGGGTCGTCGATGACCATGATAAGGCGGCCCGAGCGAAGCTCTTCAAGCGCCTGTTCAATCGTGCTGTATTCTGCTGCCATGTGTATTCCTCCGGAAATAATCTATTGTGGTGATGCGGCTCAGATAAATCCGTTCGCCGCGAGGAAATCTGTGCTGATGCCGCCGGTCTTATGCGGCTGAATGAGCTTTTCGACGTATTTGCCGATAACATCGCATTCGAGGTTGACCGGCTCGCCCGGCTTTTTGCCGAGCAGGATGGTCTGCGCCCCGGTGTGCGGAATGATGGAAACGGAGAAGTCGGTTTCCGTGACCGCCGCGACCGTCAGGCTCACGCCGTCTATCGCAATCGAGCCTTTCTCGACGATGTAGCGGAGCAGGGGAGCGGGGGTCTTGACCTTGACCCAGACTGCGTTGTCCTCGCGCTTCTGCGAGGCAATCGTACCCGTGCCGTCGATGTGGCCGGAAACGATGTGTCCGCCGAAGCGGCCGTTCGCCGCCATCGCCCGTTCAAGGTTGACCGGCGAGCCGCTTTGCAGACTGCCGAGCGCCGAGCGCCGCAGGCTCTCCGCCATGACGTCGGCGGAAAAGCTGTCGCAGGTCTGTGAAACGACCGTCAGGCACACGCCGTTTGTCGCGATGCTGTCGCCGATTTTCGTATCCTCAAGCACGGTTTTCGCGCCTATCGTCAGTCGTGCGCCCTTCGCGCCGTGCTCGATGCGCCGGACCGTGCCGACTTCTTCAATGATGCCGGTAAACATTTACAATCTCCCTTCGATGAGAATATCCTCGCCGAGCGGCGTGCAGCGGACGTTTTTCAGCGTGAGCGCGTCCGCCATGCGGTCGAAGCCTGCGCCGCCGACCGGCGTTTTCGCGTCTGCGCCGCCGATGAGCTTGGGCGCGACATACGCCTGCACGCGGTGGACGATGCCCTCGCGGAGGGCGGAGAACGCAAGCGCCGAGCCACCTTCGAGCAGAATGCCGTTCACGCCGAGCGCACCGAGCTGCTGCATGAGGTCGGTAAGGTCCACGCGGCCGTTTTTCTCGCCGCAGACCAGAATGTGAACGCCGTTTTCCTCAAGATAAGCAGTGCGCTCGTTTTCCTCGACGACTGCGGCATAGGTCGGAATCTCGCGGGCGGTCTGCACGAGCTTGCAGTCCGCCGGAATGCGTGCGTGGCTGTCGCAGACGATGCGGACGGGATTGCGTCCGCCCTCGATGCGGCAGGTGAGCAGCGGGTCGTCCGCAATCACCGTGCCCGCCCCGACCATGATGCCGGTGAGGCGGTTTCGTGTTTCGTGGACATGGCGGCGCGCCGCCTCGCCCGTCACCCATCGGCTGTCGCCCGTGTGCGCCGCGATCTTGCCGTCGAGCGTCATGGCGTATTTGAGCACGACAAACGGGGTTTTCTGCGTGATGTAGTGGAAGAACACCTCGTTCCTCTCGCGGCACTCGGCCTCGCACACGCCGGTTTCTACCTCGATGCCCGCGTTCCGCAAAATCTGCACGCCCTTTCCGGCGACGAGGGGGTTGGGGTCGAGGCAGCCGACAAACACGCGGCGGATACCGTGCTCGATGACGGCATCCGTGCAGGGCGGCGTGCGCCCCCAGTGACAGCACGGCTCAAGCGTGACGTAAAGATCGGCTCCGGCTGCATCCTCGGTGCAGTGCGCGAAGGCGTTGCGCTCGGCGTGCAGGCCGCCGATGTGCTCGTGCCAGCCCTCGCCGATGATGCGTCCGTCCTTGACGATGACGCAGCCGACCATCGGATTGGGGTCGGTATGGCCCGCGCCGCGCGAGGCAAGCTCGAGCGCCCGGTGCATGAAATATTCTTTCTGATCCTGCATGAGATCACCTCGGTCAAAATAAAAACGCCCCGAAGACGAAGCGTATCCGAACGGAATGCCAGATAACGACCATTCTTCGGGACGTGAAAAAAGCCTTATTTTGTCGTGAAAAACAAAAAACTGAAACATCAAACGACATTTCAGAACAGCAAACAATCGGAAATCACTTTCCGTGCATTCTTCTTTCATCCAGACTGTACTGTCGGCCCTGGAGTTTCACCAGATCATGCTCATGCCGAAAAAAGGCACTCGCTCGCGGGCTTTACCGCCGGTAGGGAATTTCACCCTGCCCTGAAGAACATGGTATTCGGTTTTTGCGGTTTGAAAAGGCGGCTTGCCGCTCTTTCTGGATACAGTATAATCCTGTCGGACGGAAAATGCAAGAACTTTTTTGCGAATTTCAAAAAAGAGAAGCGCCCCGCAGAAACGGAAAATCCTGCGGAGCGCCTTTTGTCAGCAGATTTCGGAAAAACCTTAGTTTTTCAGGCTCTGAATGGGGGCCGGAATGCGGCCGCCGCGACCAATGAATTTCGCCGGGGAGCCGGTCTTGATGGGCATGATCGGAGCCGCGCCAAGCAGGCCACCGAACTCTACCATGTCGCCGACCTTCTTGCCGATGGCCGGGATAACGCGGACGGCGGTGGTCTTGGTGTTGACCACGCCGATGGCGATCTCGTCCGCGATGAGGCCGGAAATGACCTCGGCGGTGGTGTCGCCCGGAACGGCTACCATGTCGATGCCGACCGAGCAGACTGCGGTCATGGCTTCGAGCTTTTCGAGGGTGAGGGCACCGGCCTGTGCCGCCGCGATCATGCCTTCGTCCTCGGATACCGGGATGAAAGCGCCGGACAGACCGCCGACGCTCGAGGACGCCATGACGCCGCCCTTCTTGACCGCGTCGTTCAGCATGGCGAGGATCGCGGTCGTGCCGCAGCCGCCGCAGACCTCCAGACCGACCTCTTCGAGGATACGCGCGACCGAGTCGCCGATGGCCGGGGTCGGCGCGAGCGACAGGTCAACAATGCCGAACGGCACGCCGAGGCGCTGGCTTGCGAGTGCGCCAACGAGCTGACCCATGCGGGTGATCTTGAAGGCGGTTTTCTTGATAACGTCCGCGACCTCGCCGATGGAGCAGTCGCCCGCGCGGCGGATAGCCGACTGGACAACGCCCGGACCGGAAACGCCGACGTTGATGACGGTCTCCGGCTCACCGATACCGTGGAATGCGCCCGCCATGAACGGGTTGTCATCTACGGCGTTGGCGAAAACGACCAGCTTGGAGCAGCCCATGGAGTCGTTGTCCTTCGTCAGCTCCGCGGTCTGCTTGATGATGCGGCCCATCAGACCGATGGCGTCCAGGTTGACACCGGCCTTGGTGGAGGCGACGTTGACCGAGGAGCAGACCAGATTGGTCTCCGCCATGGCTTCCGGAATGGAGTTGATGAGGATTTCGTCGCCCTTGGCGAAGCCCTTCTGCACGAGGGCAGAGAAGCCGCCGACGAAGTTTACGCCGGTGGTGTCGGCCGCGCGGTCGAGCGCCTTTGCGAGCGGCACATAGCTGTTCGCGCTCGAGGTCGCGCCGACCATGGCGATCGGGGTGACGGAAATGCGCTTGTTGATGATCGGGATGCCCAGCTCGCGCTCGATCTGCTCGCCGGTCGCGACGAGTTTTTCTGCACGGCGGGTGACCTTGTCGTAGATTTTGTCCGCGAGCACGTTGATGTCGTCCGCCGCGAGATCGCGCAGCGAAATGCCCATCGTGATGGTGCGGATGTCAAGGTGCTCCTCCTCGATCATCTTGATGGTTTCCAGAATATCTTTCGTGTTGATCATAGACATAATTCAGTTAACCTCGCTTGCCCGAACCGGCTCAAATCTTGTGCATTGCGTCGAAGTTATCCTCGTGCATGGTGTGAATCTTCATGCCGAGCTCCTCGCCGTCCTTGTCGAGCAGGTCGATCAGGGTGTTGAAGTCAACGGTGCACTTGTCGATGTTCACGAGCATGACCATGGCGAACATATCCTCCATGACGTTCTGCGAAATATCGACAATGTTGACCTGGTGCTCATAGAGCGTTGCCGAGATCTTGGCGATGATGCCGGTGCGGTCCTTGCCGGTTACTGTGATTACTGCGCGCATAATAGTTCCTCCATTTTGCGTATATGTGAATTTTTTTGCTGACGAATTGGAAAGTCAAGTCGCGGCGTCCGTTATCATGTTGATGATGCTGTTCGAGACGAGAAAGCCCGCATCGGTCAGATGCCAGCGCGTGCCGTTCTGCTCGGTCAGACCGGGCTTTGCCAGCGCGCGGAACACGGCCTCATAAGGGGCGGGGTCGACATGGTAGCGTTCCTCGAGGTCGCGGAGCTCCACGCCGTCCGAGGTGCGCAGACGAAGCATAAGGTACTCGTTCTGCCGCTCGAAGTCGGGGACTTCCTCCTCGTTCCGCACGGCGGCCGTGCCGTCTGTGAAGCCGGCGATGTCGCGCGGGAATGCAAATCTGCGCCCGTCAAAAAGCGAGTGGGCGCCCGGTCCGAGGCCGATGTATTCGGAAAGATCCCAGTATCTGCTGTTGTGCCGCGAGCGGAAGCCGGGCAGGGCAAAATTCGAAATCTCATAGTGTTCAAAGCCGTGACGGCGCAGCTCGCCGCACATGGCGAGGTAGGTATCTGCCTGCGCGTCGTTGTCGGGCAGAGTCGGGTTTTCGCGCCCCATTTTTGTGGCCGGCTCAAGTTTAAGTCCATAGCAGGAAAGGTGGGTCGGCTCGAGCGCAAGGCACTGCGAAAGCGAGTCGAGAAACATCTCCTGCGTCTGGCCGGGCAGGCCGTACATAAGGTCAAGACTGATATTGTGAAAGCCGCAGCTGCGTGCGAGCAGCACGGCGTTTTTTGCTTTTTCGAAGTCGTGAATGCGGCCGATGCGGCGCAGCTCGTCGTCGTGGGCGGCCTGCACGCCGAAGGAAAGCCGGTTCGCGCCGGAGGAAAACAGCGCCTCTAAAAGCTGCCGGTCGGTGCTCTCCGGGTTGCATTCTATCGTGATTTCGGCGTTTTCCGCGAGGGAAAAGTGCTCGCGCACCGCTCTCAGGATGCGGCAGAGCCGGGCTTCTCCGAGGTACGAGGGCGTGCCGCCGCCGAGGTAGACCGTATCGGTCACATATCCGGCGGCTTTTTCGCCATAAAGACGGATTTCGCGCACGAGAGCGTCGGTATAGGCGTCCATGAGCGCGGCGTCCGTGACCGAGTAGAAGTCGCAGTAGTCGCACTTTTTCACGCAGAACGGGATGTGCAGATAAAGGCCGAGAGAGGGGGGCGTGCTCATGACTCCTCGTCCAGCTTGAGAACGGCCATGAACGCCTCGGTCGGCATCTGGACCGTGCCGAGCGCACGCATCTTCTTCTTGCCTTCCTTCTGCTTTTCGAGCAGCTTTTTCTTTCGGGTGATGTCGCCGCCGTAGCACTTGGCGAGAACGTCCTTGCGCATCGCCTTTACGGTCTCACGCGCAATGACCTTGCCGCCGATAGCCGCCTGAATGGGCACCTCGAACAGCTGACGCGGAATGTTCTCCTTGAGCTTTTCGCAGATGCGGCGGGCGCGGCCGTAGGCCTTGTCGCGGTGCACGATGAACGAAAGCGCGTCGACCTGATCGCCGTTGAGCAGCATATCGACCTTGACGAGGTCGCTCTTGCGGTAGTCGAGAAACTCGTAGTCGAGCGACGCATAGCCCTTGGTGCGTGCCTTGAGCGCGTCGAAAAAGTCGTAGATGATCTCGCCGGTCGGCATTTCGTAGTGCAGCTCGACAAGGTTTGCGTCGAGGTACTGCATATCCTTGAAGATGCCGCGGCGGTCCTGGCACATCGGCATGATGTTGCCGACAAACTCCTGCGGCGTCATGATGGAGGCCTTGACGTAGGGCTCGCGCGCCTCCTCGATGACCGCTGGGTCGGGGTAATCGTGCGGGTTGTGGCACTGAACGACCGTGCCGTCGGTCTTGACGATCTCGTAGGTGACGGAGGGGAGCGTGGTGACAAGGTCGAGGTCGAACTCGCGCTCGAGGCGCTCCTGAATGATCTCCATGTGCAGCATGCCGAGGAAGCCGCAGCGGAAGCCGAAGCCGAGCGCGACCGAGCTTTCCGGCTCAAACGAGAGCGCGGCGTCGTTCAGCTGGAGCTTTTCGAGCGCATCGCGCAGGTCGGGGTACTTGGAGCCGTCCTCGGTGTAGATGCCGCAGAACACCATCGGACGCGCCGGACGGTAGCCGGGCAGCGCCTCGGGGGTGGGGCGGTCGGCCTCGGTGACGGTGTCGCCGACACGGGTATCCGAAACCTTCTTGATGGAGGCGGTGAAGTAGCCGACCTCGCCCGCGCACAGCTCCTGCTGCGGAGACAGGCCGAGCGGCAGCATATAGCCGCATTCGAGCACCTGAAACTCCGCTCCGGTCGCCATCATCTTGACCTTCATGCCCGGGCGGACGCAGCCGTCGAGCAGGCGCATATAGACGATAACGCCCTTGTAGGGGTCGTACTGGCTGTCGAAGATGAGGGCGCGGAGCGGCGCGTCCGGGTCGCCCACGGGCGCCGGAACATCGGATACGATGCGCTCGAGCACCTCGTGGATGTTGATGTTCATTTTTGCGGAGATTTCGGGGGAGTCCTCGGCCGGGATGCCGATGATGTCCTCGATTTCCTTCTTGACGCGCGGGGCGTCCGCCGCCGGCAGGTCGATCTTGTTGATGACCGGAACGACTTCCAGACCTGCGTCGATCGCGAGGTAGGTGTTGCCGAGGGTCTGCGCCTCGATGCCCTGCGCCGCGTCAACGACGAGAAGTGCACCCTCGCAGGCCGCGAGCGAACGCGAAACCTCGTAGTTGAAGTCAACGTGGCCCGGGGTGTCGATGAGGTTCATCTCGTAGGTCTTGCCGTTGTCTGCCTGATACTCCATGCGGACGGCGCGGGCCTTGATGGTGATGCCGCGCTCGCGCTCGAGGTCCATGTTGTCGAGCAGCTGCTCCTCCATCTCGCGGACGGAGACCGCCTTGCACTGCTCCAGCAGGCGGTCGGCAAGGGTGGACTTGCCGTGGTCGATATGCGCAATAATAGAAAAATTGCGAATTTGCTCACGATTTTTCACGTCGAAAGCTCCTTATCTGATTGAATATGCCACTATTATAACACGTTATCCCGCGCCTCACAAGCGTTCATTTGCAATCCGTGCGCCGTGACGGGGTCTGGCAGGGGAATTTTGTATGGTTTTCTAAAATCGTGTACGCGACAGTCGGAATTTAAGGAAAGTTGCCAACAAAAGAAAAAGGCCCCGGAAAACCGGAGCCTTGAGGGTGCTGTGAGCATTCAACGCGCGATAGCGCGCATAAAATAGAATTTGCGAAGCAAATTCCAGAAAACCGGGGGCGTGTACCTCGGTTTTCTGACATTGAGAGAGCGGAAAGTTTCTGAATAGGAACTTTCTGCCGTCCGTGTTCTGCGAAGTCAGAACACATATTGTCGGAAAAGCGTGAGCTTTTCGACAGTATTATCTCGCCTGCTGATTGATGATAAACACCGGAATGTACCAGATGAGGAGGTAGAGCAGCAGGTGCTGCACGGGCAGTGCCGCCGCCTGATTCTGGAACACGAGGTAGAACACGATGAGTATGCCGAACAGACCGGCGAACGTGCTGAGCGTCAGCGCGGAGCGTACCGCACCGGCGAGCTTGTCGGCGCAGCGGAGCACCTGCATGAACGGGCCTGCGCCCTCGCGGGTCAGGATAGCCGCCGGGGCGTCGCCCTTGGCGTAGGACGGGTCGAGCAGACGGCGGACGCCTGCCGGGTCGGGCTGGTCGGCGAAGCCGCGGCGCAGGTCGAACTCCTCCTCGACCATGGCCGGGGAAACGTTGAAGTCGAGTGCGGCGATAACGGCGTTCATGTGCATGCGGCGCATCAGGCGCATCGCCTTGTAGGTGTTCTTGGTCGGCATATAGCGCAGCGCGATGATGCCCACGAGCTGATTGTCCGCGAGCAGATACATAGTGGTCGCGTCGCCCTCTGCCGGGATGGTGATGCCCATGTTCACCATGAGCGCACCCGTGCCGAGTACGACATAGCTGCTGCCGACGTGGCCGGTAAGGCCGCCCTCAACGGCGCGGACGTCCTGTGCGCTCAGCGGCACGATGGCGTGCTGACGCGCGGCGGCGTCCAGCGTGCGGCCAAGCTCCAGACCTGCGGCGGTCGTGAGCGAGGTCGCGAACGAAAGAATGCGCTCCTCGGACATCTGGCCGACGGCCTTGATGCTTTCAAGCTCGATGGAGCCGGTCGGGAACAGGTCGTTCTCCGCAAGGACGACTTCCTCCGTGCCGCGCAGCAGGTTCGCCTGACGCGCACCGGCGATGGCAGCGCCCGAGGCCAGCAGACGGCGGGCGATGTTCTTGTAGCCTGCGCCGAAGGCACAGAGCAGACCGATCGGCGCCGCGACCGCTGTGACGGCCGAGAACGCCCAGAAGAAGCGAACCGGTTCGCCGCGTCCGAGCGAGGACACGAGCGCGAGGATGATGCTGAGGGCGAGCGCGAGCGGCGCGTAGATCATCGAGAAGCGATCGACCGTATCCGGACGCTCAAGCTCGGTGAGAAAATCGTTCTTGTTAAACAGCGGGCCCTTTGCGGCGCGGCAGGCGTCGTCCACCTCGTCATAGTGGCTGTAAACCGCAACCGGACGGTCGGCCTGCGCCACCGCCTTGTAGGAACGGGAGCGTGCGGCGTAGCGTGCGCGGTCCTCGCGCATCATGGCGTAGAGCAGCAGGATGGTCGCCGCGATATACGGAGTCGTGACGCCGTTCTGCTCGGGGAATACGATAAGGGAAACGCTGTGCAGGATGGCTGCGATGATGGCGACCGACACGAGCGTTTCGCGGCACGGACGGCCGTGCAGCAGCTCGGAAAAGCCCATGCTGAAAATATCCACGCCGATGAGCATCGCGAGCAGCTGAAGCAGGAGAAGCGCACCGATGCCGAGGGTGGGGTTTGCGACGATGTCGATGACGCTCGGCAGCGGAAGCTGCGTGAAGCTCGGCGCGAGCGACAGATAGGCGGCAGCCGCCGCCAGAATGAGAACTAAAATCGAGCGGGCGTTGAGTCCGGCGCTGCGGCGGCGGAACACACGGGCGGACTGGTCGGGGTCGAGCACCTCGATGTCCTCGTTTTCCTCCTCCTGCTCGGCGGCGAGACGCTCGGCACGGGCCTGCTTGCGCGAAACACGCTCGGCTTTTTCCTTCTTGGGCGCGGCAGCGGCCTTCTCTGCCTGCTTTTCCTCGAGCTCGGCGAGCTTTTCTTCGCGCTTTGCACGGCGCTCGGCACGCTTTTCGGCGGCCTTCTGCTCGTGCTCGGCGGCCTTCGCCTCACGTGCGGCGATACGGGCGGCGCGGGGGTCCTCGGCAGGCTCGGTTTCGGCCTCGACCGGCTCGACCGGCGCAGCCTTGGTTTTCGGCGCCGTCTTTACCTTGGGCGCGGTCTGCGCGGGCGACGGCTCGCGGGCAGGCTCTGCGGTATGTACCGGCGCAGCTTTCGCCGGTTCGGGTTCGGGTTCGGGCGTGGGGGCGGCAGGGGCGCGGCCCTCTACCTCGGCGATGATCGACTCCAGGTCGAAGCCGCCGTCATCCGGAACGTCGCTCAGAAGATCCTTGAGCTCGTCCAGATTCATATCATCATTTCTGTCCATGATCTGACCTCTTTTATCTGTTTAGTGTCCCATGCGGCGGCGGACTGCCTCGAAAAGCAGAACGGCTGCGGCGTTGGAGGCGTTGAGCGAGTTGACGCGGCCTCGCATCGGGATGCTCACGATGTAGTCGCACTTGTCGCGCGTCAGGCGGCTGAGACCCTGACCCTCCGAGCCGATGACGATGGCGCTTGCGCGGTCGAACGGCGCTTCGTACAGGTCTACCGTGCCGTCGGCCTCCGCGCCGAACAGCCACACGCCGCGCTCCTTGAGCTCGTCAAGGGTGGAGGCGAGGTTGCCTGCCTTGTGCACGCCGACATAGGCGAGTGCGCCGGCCGCTGAGCGGGCGACTGCCGCCGTCAGACCGACTGCGCGGCGCTTCGGGATGATAACGCCGTGTGCGCCGGCGGTTTCGGCGGAACGGATGATCGCGCCGAGGTTGTGCGGGTCCTCGATGCCGTCGCAGACGACGATGAGCGGGGTCTCACCGCGCTCCTCCGCGACACGGAAAATATCGTCGAGCGATACATATTCCTGTGCGGCGGCCTGCGCGATGACGCCCTGATGCGTGCCGGTGACGCTCATGTGGTCGAGCTTGCGGCGGTCGCAGGTCACGGTCGGGATGCCGCGCTTTTTCGCCTCGGCGGCAACGTCCGCGAGGTGTGCGCCCTCGGCGAGGAAGATCTTGTCCACTGCGCGTCCCGAGCGCAGGGTTTCGAGAACGGCGTTGCGGCCCTCGATCAGGGTACCGTCGTCCTCCTGCGGGGGACGGCGCTTGTGTTTTTCATATGCCATAAATCAATACACTCCATGCACTTGATGCAAATTATTCTCAGACAGGGTAAGTATAGCACAGAAGGCGGGCACTTTTCAACGTCAAAACGCAGAAAATGAGAGAAATTCCCGGAGATAAACGGGAAAATGCCGTGTCAGCTTTTTCTCTTGCCATTCTGTATGAAAAGATAGTATACTGGAGATACGCAAAATTGAAAGCCAAGGAGCGAATGTTCTTATGAATATCACCAAGGGCGATGTGCAGGAGCTGCGCCGCCGACTGAAAAAGAAGGAATGCACGTTTGACCGGATGTGCGGCTGCTACGTCAACAGCGGCAAGCAGATCGTGCTCAAATTCACCGATATGTTCTCCGAGCTGGAGGAGGACGAGTATT
>UQVU01000030.1 GCA_900544475.1 uncultured Butyricicoccus sp. | reverse complement strand
AAGTTCCCATTCGGGAACTTTCTCCCTCTGGAAGTATAAAAACCGAGGCGCATGTCCCCGGTTTTTATCAATTTGCGCCGCAAACTGTATTTTATGCGTGCTTGCGCACGACTTTCCCTCACCCCGCTGCCATCAGCGCCGCGGCGGCGGCGTCAAAGGACTGCGAGCGTTCCTCTTTTCCGGCGAAGGTGCGCCACAGCCTGTCCACGCGCGCCAGACCGCCGCCGAGCGCGGTATAGAAAACAATCTGCTCCATGCCGACCCGCGCGTTGGTCAGCCGCAGGTGCACCATGCATTGCCCGGCGCTGAGCGCGATCGGGTGCGTAAAGCGCAGCTCGTCAAAGCCGCGTATATAGGCCCAGCGGAACAGCTCGCCCTCCGCCAGCTCGTGCACCGTGCCGTGCTCCCCGAGCCGCACCGCCTCGCTGTCGAGCACCATGCCCTCCCCTACGCTCGTCAGGCTGTCGCGCTCCCGCTCGGGCGCGTCGCCGGTATCGAGGACGCAGAGCGCCGCCTCGCCTCCCTGCCGCAGGCTGACACAGCGCCGCGCGACCCGGACGGCCGTCTTTTCCGCGTTTTCCCCGCTGTTTTCACCCGTTCTGTGCCGTTTCTCTGTCAATGTAATCGTGTCCGGTTCCTCCGTTTGCCTTGAATTGCCGCAGCGTGCTTTGTCTGCGGCGGATGCCTATTGTATCACGACGCCGCCGCGAGCCGTGCCGAAGCGCGCAGGGAGGAAATGAACACTTGTGACGGCTGTATTTCCCGAAAAAAAGCGTTCCCGCTTGAGATTTTCTCTCACGGGAACGCTTTTCGTTTGTCCAAGCCTCTTATTCCGTAGGGCGGGGTGACCCCACCCCGCCGTAATCATGAGCCGCCGGGAAACTTTATTTCACGAGTTCCGCCGCCATCGACAGCATTTCTTCGCTGTCAAGGCCGGTATCAAAGCCGTACAGGATGTAGCTCATGCCGTCCTTCTCCCAGATTACCGACTGGAACTGCCTGTCCTCGACCTCATCCGAGCCATAGCTGATGGTCAGCTCGCCGCGGCGCTCCAGTTTCTTTTCCTCGTCGCTCGGCTCGTAGTCGGGCGGAACGAAGCGGTAATGCGAGTCCCGGAAGGAAAGCGTCACGCCGTTTACCTCCTGCACCTCGTCCGGCTCCGGGTCGCTGCTCTCCTCGTCGGAGAACACGGTATACACCTTGTGTGCGCTGAAATTCAGCGTTACGCCGTCCTTTTCGTACTCGGCGTTGACCTCCTTGACCTGTTCGCGCTCACCGGCGGCGCTTTCCGCGAGCGTATCCGCATCATAGCCGTGGGAGAACGTAAAGCCGCCGATGCTCTCGGGCAGAGTAAATTCTACGCCCGCCTGGTCCATGTGCTCCTGCGTCTGCGCAAGGCTCATGCGCTGATTTGCCCACGAATGGCTCGTGATGCTGCCGAGACCGCCTGCGGCGAACGCGCCCGTGACGGCGATAGCGGCGACCGCCGCGAGAACGGCGATACGCTTGCCCCAGCGATGGCGCGGCTTTACCTGTGCGCTCCTCAGCGCAAAGTCAACGCGCGTTTTCATCGTGTCCGGCGCGTGCAGGTCATCTGCGCACTCATGCAGCATATTCTTCATCTTTTCGTCAAATTCCGTCTTATTCATGTGATGCGACCTCCTTTGGTCTGCTTTCCCGGTCGGTCAGCGCCTGCCGCAGATGGCGGCGGGCGGAAAACAGGCGGCTCTTGACCGTGCCTTCGGTCACGCCGGTCGCCTGTGCGATTTCTTTTACGGAGCGGTCGTCAAAGTAGTAGAGCACGACCGTCACGCGGCGTTTTTCGTCGAGCGTGTCGAGCGCGGCGTACAGCCGGCGCTGCTCGTCGGTCCGGAGCACGGCGGAAAGCGCGCTTTCTCCGGTTTCCCCCTCGAAAAACTCGCTGACGGGCGTTTCACGCTTCGCCTTGCGGCAGTATTTCCACGCCGACCGCGAGAGCGTCCGCAGCAGCCACGGGCGGAATTTCGACCCGTCCTTCAGCGAGCGGATCGACTGCACGCAGGTGACGAACGCCTCCTGCGCGAGGTCCTCGCCGTCCGTCCGGCTGCCGGTGATGAGGCAGGCGAGCCGGTACGCATCGTCCCGGTAGCGCTCGTAAAGCGCGTCGAACGCCTGCATATCGCCCTGCTGCATCCGCCGGACGAGTTCACAATCTGTCATCTTATCCTGTCCTTTCCTTGCAGGTGCGCGACCTGCTTTCGATGCATCTGTATATAAGAGCCGCGAGGAGGATTTCGGTTCAAAAAAAATTTCCCGGCGTTCCTTTTTCGGGAAGCCGGGAAAGAGTCTCCTTAAAATTCCGCCGTCACCATCAGCTTGGCGAAGGCGGCGCGGTTGATCGTCTGCTGCGGACGGATGGTGCCGTCCTCGTAGCCGGAGATCAGGCCGCGCTCCATGCAGAGCGCCACAGCCGCACGGCGATCCGCCGGGATGGAGACCGCGTCTTTTACGTTTTTCAGGGTGTCGGCGGTCTGCTGCTCATCGGGAAGCGCTGCGCCGCCGCGCACGAGCACGTTCGCGAACACCTGCATGGTGTCGGCACGGGTCATCGCCTTTTCGGGAGCGGCGGTCACTCCGTCGAGCAGACCGGCGTTCTCTGCGGAGGACATCGCGCCCGCGTACCAGACCGTGCTGTTCGAGGCGGTATCCAGACCCTCGCGGCGTGCGAGCGTCATGCAGACCTCAGCCTCGGTGATGGTCGCCTCGGGGCGGAACTCGCCCTGCGAGCCGGTCATCAGGCCGTCCGATGCCGCCTGCTCGATATATTCCGCCGCCCAGTAGGACGCGGGAACGTCCGAAAACGTGATCTTTGCCGCCGCAGCCGGACGGGTGTACGGCGTCAGCAGCGCCGCATAGCACGCGCTCTTGCGGTCGACCGCAGCGCCGAGCGCCTCGTAGGTCAGCAGATAGCTTTCGGTATACGCGCGGCGCGTTGCGCTCTCGTATTCGTTATAGTAATAGGTAACGCCCTTGGCGCTGATGCGCGGGAAGCTGTACAGATAGACCTCGTGCTCCGCTGGGAGCAGCTTCTTTACCGTTTCGATATAGTCGCCCGTCAGCAGGTCGGTCAGGCGGTACTGTTTTCCTGTGTTCATATCGAAGGCAAGGCTGTTGTTCCAGACCGCCGCGCCCATGCCGCGTCCGCTGACGCAGTTCGCCCAGACAACGAGCACCGAACCCTCGACAGACGCGCCGTAGGTGCCCTCGAGCGCCTCGTATTCCGCCGTGACGGACGGGCCCTTGAGGAAGAACGCGCGGATGTCGGCGTTGATGGTTTTCTGCACCTCTGCGTCCGCAAGGCCGCTGATTTCCGGGAAATCGACGTTCCAGCCGTGCTCGGTGCCGTCCGACTGATAGCCCATGAACTTCTCGTAGTGCACGGTTTTCGCGGTGATGCCGCTGCCGAGGTCGAACGAGGTCGCCTGCGAAAGCAGGGTCGTGCCGGTCGAGAGATTGATGTACTTGATGGTGCCGTCCTGCGTGACGCGGACGACGTTTTCGCTCAGAAGCGTCGGATTTTCAGCGTTTTTGAGGCTTGCGAAGTAGCCGCCGTTCTTCTTGAAGAAAATCAGGCTGCCGTCCGCCATGCCGTGCCACGACAGGCCGTAGCGCAGCTCGTTGAAGCCGCCGATATAGGTGAGCGTGCGGTAGGCGATGTTGCCGCTTGCGTCCACCGCCGCGACCGAGCCGTCCTCGCTTCGCGCGGCGTACAGGCCCTCGCCCATGTAGCTGAGGTAGTAATAGGTCGGATTGGTCAGCAGCTTGGCTTTCGTGTCGATGATGCCCCAGCGGTTGATCTGGCGCACCATGGCCGCGCCGTCATGGAACTCGGACACGACGTTATAGAGAAAATCCGTCAGGTACGCGCCCTTTGAAATCGAATAGAGCGCGTAGTTGGTGCCGTTCGTCATCACGACCGTATCGCCGCCGTAGACCGTATAGTACGCGGGGTCCGCGCCGGCCTCCAGCGCCGCAACGGTTTTGCCCTCCGTGTCGAGCACGAGATAGCCGCTGTCCGCGCTGCGCACGAGCGCAAGGCCGTCCGAAAACGCGCCGGCTGCGGCAAAGGACGCGGAAAACGCCGCCGTGCCGTCCTGCTTGACGAAGGAGTAAAGGCCGGTCGAGGCGTCCCTGCACAGCAGCAGACCGTCCTCAAAAAAGCCCTCCGCGCCCGGATACGAGCCGATTTTCGTGCCAGAGAGCGTGTAGTAGACGCTGTGATCGGCGTAGCGGTAGGCCACCATGTCGTCCGAGAAATCGACCGAAACCGGCGACTCAGTGTAGTCGATGACGAGCTTGCCCTCACGGTCGATGACCGCCGTCTGCCACTTGTCGTCCTCGACCGCCGCGAGTCCGCAGGGCGCGAAATCGCCCGCCGTAGCATAAGAGAACGACAGAACCGTGCGTCCGTCCTCATCGAGATAACCCGAACGGGTCACGCCGTCAATATCCGTGCGGCTCGCCGGGAAGATATTTCCCACAGCGCCCGCCGCCGTCATGACGGCAAACACCGCAAAAACGGTGCAGAAAAGTTTTTTCATCATAGCATTTTCCATCCTTGTAAGCCTGTCGCAAAACTAACGTTTTGCCGCGGGTCTGTGTTTTGACTTCGCAAAACACGGACGTCCGAAAGTTCCCATGCGGCGGCGGGGTGAGGGCACCCCGCCCTACGTGGAAAGGTGAAACAGTATAAAAACCGTGATACATGCTCCCGGTTTTTATCAAGCCGCTGCGCGGCTTGTATTTTATGCGCGCTGTCGCGCGGAAGCTGATACTGATTTTATTTCAGCAGTTGTCCAGTTAAAATTATACCGCCTTGTATCCCTTCACACAAGGAAACCGGGGCAAGTGTAACAAACATGACACAAGGCGGAGAAATGTTACACTTATGTTTCATTTGGGTGGAAAAATCATGTAAAAAAGACCGGGGTCTTGCGACTCCGGTCCCGGTATGCAGTCAATCCTGTGCTGAATCCAGCACGGCATTCAGCGCTTTCTGCAATTTTTCGCTTGTTTCCACGAGGGCGAGCCGCTCGTCCGGCTCCATCCGCTCGAAAGCGGCCTGCTCGAAGGCACAGACGGTTTCGCTGAGCGGCTTTGCATAGGCGCGGCCTTCGTCCGTCAGCAGGACGTGGCGGCGGCGGTGGTCGTCCTTCGCTACCTCGCGCACCACGTACCCCCGGCGTTCAAGCGTGCTCACCATGCTCGCGACCGTCTGCTTGGGCAGGCCGAGCCGCGCACCGATTTCGCTCTGCGTCATGGGCGCTTCGGCGCAGTACAGCGTGTCGAGCAGATACAGAACGTTGGAGGTCACGCCGCACCTCGCCGCGATGCGGTCGTAGGCCGCGTTGATGCCTGCCCACGTTTCGTAGTACCGCGACAGCAGACGGTGAATATCGGTGTTTTTCATGGTGTTTTTCTCCTTTTTCACGCGCTGTATTTGTCAACCAGAAGCCGCGCCATATCCATCGCCCTTTCGTTCCGCTCAAGCCGCAGCGACAGGTAGGGCGACGAGCCTGCATTGAGCAGCAGGCGTCCCTTGAACGCGCTGTCGCCGCACAGAGCGGACAGCCGCGCGAAGTCGGTTTCCGCAAAGGTCAGCAGCAGACGGCCGTCCTGCTGTTTGATTTCCGCAATGCCCTTTTCGCTCGCCTGCGAGCGCAGCAGCGCAATATCGAGCAGCGCCACCGCCTCCTCTGGCGGCTCGCCGAAGCGGTCGATCAGCTCGTCGAGCATATCGCTGCGCTGCTCCTCGGTGCGGATGAGCGCGATGCGGCGGTAGAGGTCGATGCGCTGACCCGCGTCCGGGACATACTCGTTCGGCAGGTTGGCCGAGAGCAGCAGTTCGGCGGCGCAGTCCACGCGCGGCTTCGGCGTTTCGCCCTTTTCCTCCTGCACGGCTTCTTCGAGCAGCTTGAGGTACAGGTCATAGCCGACGCTCATCATGTGGCCGGACTGCTCCGGGCCGAGCACGTTGCCCGCGCCGCGGATTTCGAGGTCACGCATGGCGATTTTGAAGCCCGAGCCGAACGCCGCGTACTCGCGTATCGCGGACAGGCGCTTCTGCGCGATCTCGCTCAGCGCCTTGCCCCGGCGGTAGCACAGATAGGCATAGGCGTGGCGCGAGGAACGGCCGACACGGCCGCGGATCTGGTGCAGCTGCGCCAGACCCATGTTGTCCGCGTTTTCGATGATGAGCGTGTTCGCGTTCGGGATGTCGATGCCGGTTTCGATGATGGTCGTGCAGATGAGGATGTCTATCTCGCCGTCCGCCATCTCGTTCATGACGTTTGCGATTTCCCTCTGCCCCATCTTGCCGTGGACGATGCCGATGCGGGCGTCCGGCAGACGCGCCTGCCACGCCGCCGCGCACTTTTCGATGGACTCGACGCGGTTGTGCAGGTAGTAGACCTGACCGCCGCGCGCCAGTTCGCGCCGTATCGCGTCGAGCAGCACGCCGTCGTTCTGTTCGAGGACGAACGTCTGCACCGGATGGCGGTTCATCGGCGGCTCTTCGATGGAGGACATATCGCGGATGCCCGAGAGCGCCATGTTGAGCGTGCGAGGAATGGGCGTCGCGGAAAGCGTCAGAACGTCCACGTTCCTGCTCATTTCCTTGAGCGTTTCCTTGTGGCCGACGCCGAAGCGCTGCTCCTCGTCCACGACGAGCAGACCGAGATCCTTGAACTTTATCTTCTTGTTGAACAGCTTGTGCGTGCCGATAACTAAATCGACCGAACCGGCTTCGAGCTTTTTGAGCAGCTTTGTCTGCTCCGCGCCGGTCTTGTAGCGCGTCAGCAGCTCGATCGTCACCGGATGCCCCTGAAAGCGCTGAAGCGCGGTCAGATAGTGCTGCCGCGCGAGCACGGTCGTGGGCACGAGGATGGCCGCCTGCTTGCCCGCGAGGATGCACTTCATCACGGCGCGGAGCGCGACCTCGGTCTTGCCGAAGCCGACATCGCCGCACAGCAGGCGGTCCATCGGCCGGTCGGACTGCATATCGTCCTTGATCTCCGCGATGCAGCGCAGCTGGTCGTCGGTTTCCTCATACGGGAACGCCTCCTCGAACTCGCGCTGCCATGCATCGTCCTCCGGGAAGGCGAAGCCCTTGACCTTAGCGCGGGCAGCGTACAGCTTGATAAGCCCGTCCGCCAGCTCCTTCGCCGCCGCCTTGGCGCGTGCCTTGGCCTTGCCCCAGTCCGTGCCGCCGAGCTTACTCAGCCGCACGCGCTCGGTGTCGCCCGAGCCGATGTACTTGGAGATAAGGTCGAGCGAGGTCGCCGGGACATAGAGAAAATCCGTGCCGGCGAAGGCGATTTTGATGAAATCGCGCTCGGAACCGTCCACCGTCATGCGCTCCATGCCGATAAAGCGGCCGATGCCGTGGTGCTCGTGCACGACGAGGTCGCCGGGCGACAGGTCGGTGAACGACTTGACGCGGTCGCGGTTCGAGCGCTTGACCTTGGCCTTTTTGCGCCGCGCGAGCACCTGTCCTTCGGTCATGACCACCAGACCGAGGTCGGGGTACTCGAAACCGGCGGACAGCGTGCCCTCCATGATGTTGACGCAGCCGCCCTTCGGCAGCAGGTCGCTCAGCTGCGCACGCAGACCGCTGTCCGTCAGCGCGTCGAGCATATTCCGGCACCGCAGCTCGCTGCCGCACACGACCGCCACCGCGCGTCCCTGCTCGGTGTAGCTGCGGATGTCGGCGGAGGCCATGTCCAGATTGCCGCCGTAGGCGTTCATCTGGTTGGCAACGAAGTTCTCAAGGTGCTGCGGCGCAAGCTCGGAAACGTTGTTCAGAAAGCTGTCCAGACGCACGATCTGCCGCTTTACGCCGCAGATACCGGCGAAATCAAGGGCGTAGCCGTCCAGACCGCCCGGCATCTCGCCGCGCTCCATGAGCGCCGTCACATCGTCCGCGATACGGGCGTGAAAGTCGCGGGCCGCGTCGCGCAGACGGGGCGTGTCCTCGATGAGCACGAGCGTGTTTTCCGCCAGATAATCGAACGCAGTCGTTATTTCCGGGTAAATAAGCGGCATATACTTGTCCGCCGCCGGGAGCGTGCCGCTCTCGCGCAGACGTTCCGCGTCGCGCTCCAGATTTTTCTGAAGCTCGGCGTGCTGCTTCTTGCGACGGGTGGAAACAAGCGCCAGCACCGCTTTCGCAAGTCCTGCCGCGCCGCCCTTCGCGAGTGCCGGAATGGTTTCCATGCACGGCAGGCAGCGCAGTGTGTCGCACTGCTCCAGACGCCGCTGACTGCCGACGTCGAAGGTCGAAATCGAGTCGATCTCATCGTCCCAGAACTCCACGCGGTACGGGTTCGCCGACTGCGGCGGAAAAATGTCCAGAATGCCGCCGCGCACCGAGAACTGGCCCGCTCCCTCGACCTGCGCACAGCGCTCGTAGCCGGCGCTGACCAGACCGCGCGTCAGCTCATCGAGCGGTGCGCTCTCCCCCGCCGTCAGCGTAACGACAGACGAGCGCAGCAGCTCGGGCGGCATGGTGCGCTGCGCCGCCGCCTGCACGGACGCGACCGCGAAAGCCGCGCCGGGGAGCGCCGCGAGCGAGGCAAGACGTGCCTGCTCGTAGCCGCGCGACACACCGGCCACATCCGCCATGACCAGCTCGCGGGACGGCAGAACCACGACCTCGCGCTCGGAAAAGCCGCGCAGGTCGGCGGCAAAGCGGTTCGCGGCGTTGTCATCGTCCGTCAGCACCAGAACCGGGCGCTTCAGGTCTGCGCCGAGCGCCGCGGCGAGGTTCGCCTTGTGAATGGCCGCGAGTCCGACCGCCAGCACCGGCGTTTTCCCCTCTTCGAGCGCTTTCTTCAACTGTTTGTATTCATTCAGGAATGTTATACTTTTTGTAATCTCCGTCATGCGTTCACCTCCCGTGAGCGTGTTTATAAATTATTATCAGAAAATCCGTGCGCCTGTCGTAGGGCGGGCTGCCCTCAGCCCGCCGTTTTGAACGGTCTGCACGGATTTACAGCGGCGGGGTGAGGGCACCCCGCCCTACGGTATACTTCCGCGATTAGATTACATATATGCCTATGCCGAAAATTTTTCGAACATGACACCAAAAGGGCAGATTTTTCAATCTGCCCTGATGAATATGTGTTATTGCGTAGCGATTAGCCTTCTTTGTGGCAAGCCGCACAGTCCGCGTCGCAGCCGAGAATTTCCGCCGGGTCCTTGCCCATGCGCTTGTAGTAGTCGGAAATCGCGGAGCGCAGTGCTTCCTCAGCGAGCACGGAGCAGTGCATCTTTACCGGGGGCAGACCGTCCAGCGCCTCGGCAACCGCCTTGTTGGTCAGCTTGAGCGCTTCTTCGAGGCTCTTGCCCTTTACCATCTCGGTCGCCATCGAGCTGGTCGCGATTGCCGCGCCGCAGCCGAAGGTCTTGAACTTGACGTCCTCAATGATGCCGTCGTCCGAAACCTTGAGGTAAATCTTCATGATGTCGCCGCACTTTGCGTTGCCGACCTCGCCGACGCCGTTTGCGTCCTCAATCTCACCAACATTGCGCGGATGGGTAAAATGATCAAGTACCTTTTCACTGTACTGCATAAATATATCTCCTTTTTGTCCAATCAAACGAAATATTATGTTATGGGGAACATTTCTGCGCACTTAATGCGCATGCAGCTCGGTCGCCGCCGTCAGATTCGGCTTGCCGTTCTCCCAGACCGGGCTCATCGAGCGCAGGGTCTTAACGACGTCGGTAACGGTCTCGATGACGTAATCTACATCTTCCTCGGTGTTCTGCTCACCGAGGGTCAGGCGCAGAGAGCCGTGCGCGATTTCGTGCGGCAGGCCGATTGCCATGAGGACATGGGACGGGTCGAGCGAGCCGGTCGAGCACGCCGAACCGGTCGAGCCGCAGACGCCTGCGTTGTCCAGACGGAGGATCAGGCCCTCGCCCTCGATCGCCTCAAATACAAACGAAGCCGTGCCGGGCAGGCGGTTGACCGGGTCGCCGGTGTAGTGCGCATACGGAATGTTCTCCATGATGCCCTTAACGAGCTTGTCGGTCAGCTTCTTGACGTAGCCCATCTTTTCGTCCAGATGCTCGCACGCATCCTGCATCGCAGCCGCCAGACCGATGAAGCCTGCGGTGTTCTCGGTGCCGGAAACCAGACCGCGCTCCTGACCGCCGCCGTAAACCAGCGGCTCAAGCTGAATGCCGTTCTTGACATACAGCACGCCGGTGCCGCGCGGGCCGCGGAACTTATGGCCGGCGAGCGACAGCATATCGATGCCCATTTCCTGTACGTCGATGTGCATATGGCCGACTGCCTGTACGGCGTCGGTGTGGAAAACCGCGCCGACCGAGTGCGCCAGCTCGGAGATCTGCTTGAGCGGCTGAATGGTGCCGATTTCGTTGTTCGCCGCCATAACGGAAACCAGAGCGGTGTCCTCGGAAAGCTCGCGCTTCAGCTGCTCGAGGTCAACATGACCTTCCTTGTCAACGTTCAGGTAGGTGACGCGGAAGCCTTCCTTTTCGAGCGCCTCGCAGGTATACAGAACCGCGTGATGCTCGATCTTGGAGGTGATGATGTGCTTACGGCCCTTTGCGGACGGACCGTGCATAAAGCCGCGGATAGCGAGGTTGTCCGCCTGCGAGCCGCCGCCGGTGAACAGGATTTCGCCCGGCGCGTAGTCGTTGCGCTCGTTGACCGGCATCGCAACGTTCAGGCACTTGGCAACGACGCGGCGTGCCTCGTTGATGGCCTCCTTCGCCTCGCGGCCCATGCGATACAGCGAGGACGGGTTGCCGTAGTGCTCGGTCAGCCACGGCTTCATCGCGTTAAACGCGATTTCGGACAGCGGGGTCGTCGCCGCGTTGTCCGCATATACAAATCTCTTTTCCATTTTATATCTGCCTTTCTTTCCTAAAAAGGATGCTCACGCATACAGGCGTTTTCCCCTGCGGGGCCGCCCTATGAATTACCAGTAAAACGGTAGGTTCATTTCGTATATCTAATATACACCCGAAACGGGCATTTTAGCAAGTGAAAAACTGACGAAACAAGACGCACAGCAGGGCGGTTTTTGCATTACTTTGTGCATTTTGTATCTTTTTAGCCGCCGGTTTCGTCCGCTTTAATGCTTCTCAGGGCTGTCGAGGTGTTTTTTCAGCTTCTGGAGAACGACGTCGTACTGTGCGGAACGGGCGGTCGGGTTGCCGCGCAGCAGGCTCTTTCTCGTGCGGCTGAGGCGTGCGGCGCGCTCGTCAAAGCGGCGCTGAAGCTCGTCGAGACGGTTCTGAATATCCTCGCGCAGGTCGGCGGCACGCATGGCTGCGGCGGCGCGGCGTGCGGCGGCTTCCTCGCGGACATCGCGGGTGCGCTCGCTAAGCTCGCCCTTCGCCTCGTCAAGCCGCTGCTCGAGGTCCTCACGCAGGTCGGCGGCACGCATGGCTGCGGCGGCGGTACGCGCCTGTGCCTCCTCCCGCGCGTCGCGGGTGCGCTCGGCCAGCTCGCCGGCGGCTTCCTCGACGCGGTACGAGAGATTGGTCAGGCGCGTCAGCGCGGTTTCGCTCAGCTCCTGACGAAGCTCGGCGCCCTGCTCGCGCAGACGGTCGAGTTCCTCAAGCAGCTTGGCAAGGTCGAGAGCCGCACGGACGGATACAACAACGTCCGAGAGGAACGCGGCCGACCAGATGATGTCCGCCGCGACCAGCGCCCAGAACGGCAGGAAGGCGATCACCCACTCGACCGGCCGGTGAATGCAGCGCACGAGAATCAGCCCGAGAAAGCCCCAGCAGAGCGAGGATTGCAGACAGATGCGCCCCTGAAACTGAAACCGGTGGGTGGAATAGTCCCAGTATTTCACCTTGAACAGTTTTTCCATGATTACACCGACAATATACTCGAAAACCGTGGCCGCGACCATGCTCGCGAGGAACAGCGCAACCGGCTTGTCGTAAAGCGGCAGCGAAACGTGCAGCAGAATGACCGCGCCGAAGCCGTAAATCGGCAGCATCGGGCCGCGCAGAAAGCCGCGGTTGACAAAATGCCGCTGCTTTACCGAAACGACCGTGGACTCGAAGCACCAGCCGAGTACACAGTACAGGAAGAATACCAGCAGCCACTGCGGAGCGGAATAGCTGTAACCCATTGCTTTTCATCCTTTCAGCGCCGCGTTTCCTCCTGCGGCGGCATTCCTATATTTTATCTAATCTTTTGACTTTTTTCAAGAGGACTACTATAATGGAAGTATGATTTTTTACACGAAGGGCAGGTAACGCTATATGTTGAATTTTACTATTAAAACGCCGACCGAAGTCGTCTTTGGACGGGACATCGAGGACGGCATCGGCGAGCGCATCAAGGAATACGGTGCGCACCGCGTTCTCGTTCATTTCGGCGGTGCGAGCGCCCGTTCCTCCGGTCTGCTCGACCGCGTGGAGCGCAGCCTGTTTGACGCCGGCCTGTCCTTTGTCGAGCTCGGCGGCGTATCCCCCAACCCCAAGGTTTCCCTCGTCCGCAAGGGCGTCGCGCTCTGCCGACGCGAGGGACTGGATTTCGTCCTGGCGGTCGGCGGCGGCTCGGTCATCGACTCAGCGAAGGCCATCGCCATGGGAGCCGCGACCGGACGCGACCCGTGGGAATTCGCCTCGACCGGCACGAAACCGGATAAGACCCTTCCGGTCGCGACCGTGCTGACGCTTGCGGCGTCCGGCTCGGAGACCAGCAACTCCTGCGTGCTGACGAACGAGGAAACCCAGGAAAAGCGCGGCATCACGAGCGAAACCAACCGCCCGGTCATCTCCTTCCTCGACCCGGAGAACACGTTCACCGTTTCCAAGTTCCAGACCGGCTGCGGCATCGTGGACATCATGATGCACACGCTGGAGCGCTATCTGACGCCGGAGGGCGGCGAGAGCGACCTGACCGACCGCATCGCGGAGGGTCTGCTCATCGCGACCCGCGACGCCGGCCGCCGCGCCATCGCAAATCCGCGCGACTACGAAGCCCGCGCGACCCTCATGTGGGCAGGCAGCGTATCACACAACGACTACACCGGCTGCGGCCGCAAGCGCCTGTTCCCGGTACACAAGCTCGAACACGAGCTTTCCGCGTTCCGCGACGAAATCGCGCACGGCGCGGGCCTTTCCGTGCTGTTCCCGGCGTGGGCGGAGCACGAAATGCAGTATGATTATCCCCGTTTCGCGCAGTTTGCAAACCGCGTGCTCGGCGTAGAGATGGATTTCGCGCACCCCGAACGCACCGCTCGCGAGGGCATCCGCACGCTCCGCCGCTTCTTCGAGGAGATCGGCATGCCGACCCACCTTTCGCTGCTCGGCATCAAGCCGGAAAACTACGAAAAACTCGCCGCCAACACGGTGCGCACCGTAAACGGCCCGGTCAAGAGCTATTCCCCGCTCGACGAAAAGGCAATTATCGAAATCTACCATCTCGCGGAGTAAGCGGAAAGGAGTGCTCACTTGGACAAGCAGCAATTCTTTAACGGCGCGGTTTTCGACGCCTACCGCTGGTTCGGCGCTCACCTCACCGGCGATGCCGCTGTTTTCCGCACATTTGCGCCCAACGCCTCGCGTATCACGCTGACCGGCGCGATGAACGGCTGGACCGAGACCGACCTGCATCAGGACGGCCGCAGCGGCTTCTGGGAGGTTTCTGTCCCCGGCACGCAGGCAGGGCAGCTCTACAAGTACCGCATCTATGCCGCCGACGGCTCTGTGACCGAGCACTGCGACCCCTACGGCTTCGCCATGGAGCTGCGCCCGGCGTGCTGCTCAATCGTGACAAACCCGGACGAGTACCGCTTTACGGACGAAAAATGGATGCAGTCGCGCACGGCCTCGCCCGACGCGCCGCTCAATATCTACGAAATGCACCTCGGCTCGTGGCAGCGCAATTCGGAAAACGCGAACGGCTGGTTCACCTACGAGCAGCTGGCCGACCGCCTTATCCCCTATCTTTTAGACGGCGGCTACACCCACGTGGAATTCCTGCCGCTGTCCGAGCACCCGTTTGACGGCTCGTGGGGCTACCAGAACACCGGATTTTTCGCCCCGACCTCGCGCTACGGCACCCCGGCGCAGCTCAGGCTGCTCATCGACCGCCTGCATCACGCCGGAATCGGCGCAATCATGGATTTCGTGCCCGTGCACTTCGCGGTGGACTCCTACGGCCTCGCGAAGTATGACGGCACGCCGCTTTACGAATATCCGCACAGCGCGGTCGGCGAGAGCGAGTGGGGCAGCTACAACTTCATCCATTCGCGCCGCGAGGTGCGCTGTTTTCTCCAGTCCGCCGCGAATTACTGGCTCGAGGAGTTCCATTTCGACGGCCTGCGCATGGACGCGGTCTCCCGCCTCATCTACTGGCAGGGCGACCCGCAGCGCGGCGTCAACGGCGATACGCTCGACTTTCTCAAGAACATGAACCGCGGCCTGAAGGCACGCCACCCCTCCGCCCTGCTGATTGCGGAGGACTCGACCGCCTACCCCGGCGTCACCCGTCCGGTTGACGAGGGCGGCCTCGGCTTCGACTACAAATGGGACCTCGGCTGGATGCACGACACGCTCGAATACTGCCGGACGCAGCCGGATATGCGGCCGCGTGACCGCGGCAAGCTGCTCTGGTCGATGCACTATTTCGCGAACGAGCACTATCTTCTGCCGCTGTCGCATGACGAGGTCGTGCACGGCAAGGCCGCCATCGTGCAGAAGATGTGGGGCGCGGACGAAAAGGACAAGTACGCGCAGGCTCGGACGATGTACCTCTATATGTTCGCCCACCCCGGCAAAAAGCTCAACTTCATGGGCAACGAGCTGGGTCAGCTGTACGAATGGAACGAGGCCGGAACGCTCGACGGCGCACTGGCCGACCGCCCATTCCACCGATTTTTCCACAGCCTGTGCAGAACTTATCGGGATAACTCCGCGCTGCACGCCGATTACGCCCCAGACAGCTTCGCGTGGGCGGAAAACCGCATGGACGAGCCGTCCCTTTTCGGCCTTGTCCGCCGCGGCGGCGGCGAAACGCTGCTCGCGCTGTGCAATTTCGGCGACGCACCGGCGGTCTATGACGGTGAGCTCGGCGAGACGCCCGTTCTGCTGCTGCACACCGACATGACCGAGTTCGGCGGTGACACCGAGGAGAGCGACCTCAATCTCGAAAAGCCGCTCATCCTTCCCCCGTACAGCGGCATGCTGCTGCGCATCTGAAAAGAAAACATAACGAAAACCACCGCGAAACGCCGTAAAAAGCGTCAAGCGGTGGTTTTCTTTATCAGTACGGATAGATGTGTCAGTTTTTTGCGGTGACGATGCCCTTGTGCAGGCTCAGTACCGGAAGCAGGACCGCGCAGACGATAACGCCCGCAACGCCCTGAACGATGTTCATCGGCACGCCGACAACGACCGCAGTAGCCGCTGCCGCTGCGTTGCTGCCCATGGCGATTTCCATGCCCATCTCATACAGGAAGTAGCCGATGACCATGACGGCCTCCGCCGGGATACCGGCGAGCGCAACGCGAACCGGCGTCGGGCGCTTGGTGCTGCCCGAGGTCAGGCGGCAATACAGCCAGCCGCCGACCAGCGCGGTCAGCGCCTTGATGACGAACGTACCCGGAACGTAGCTCATGTAGCCAGCGAACAGGTCGCTCAGCATCGAGCCGATGCCTGCCGCGAGCGCACCCATGCCCGGGCCGAGCAGCACGCCGCACAGCAGAACCATGCCGTCACCGAGGTGGATATATCCCTGCGTCGGCGTCGGGATGCGGATGATCATGGTAGCTACCGTGGTCAGCGCCGCCATCAGCGCCGCGAATACAATCTTTCTCAGACTTACGTTTTTCATGTGTTACACCTTCGTTTCTTTTTTCATCCCGCCGAAATCGAAATTTTTTCGGGCGGTTTATTCCTCTTATGCTTCTATCTTACACTGCCTCTGACTTGTATAAAAGGGTCAGTCCGCGTTATTTTTATAATGCCAGATTGTGCAGACGGGTTTTCTCCTTAT
>UQVU01000029.1 GCA_900544475.1 uncultured Butyricicoccus sp. | reverse complement strand
TGCCTCATTCTTTTCTGTCGCATCGCTGATACCGTCAACCTTTTGCATTGCTTCTCTTACTTCCCTTGTTTGCTCTTCTCCTCCAGTGGACTTCCATCACCTTTTCCTTCGTCCATCAGCCGCTTCGCTTCCGCAATCTCTGCCTTCATCTCCTTGATCAGCACCTTCAGCTTCTCCTCGCATTCCTCGCGGGTGTGGGCGTAGACATTGCGGGCGTGTTTCTTGCCATCAGGCCACTTGGGAGAGTAGCGCCCTTCAAGAGATGGTCGTTGATCTCGGTGACGCAGCCAGTACCGGACCTGCGCTTGCGGCCCACGTAGGGCTTGAAATCGGTCATTCTCGGCTTTTCCGCCTGGGCCGGGGCAGTTTCCTGCCCCGGCTCTGAAGCGTCTTCCTGCGGCGCTGCTTTGCCAATACTTCGGTCGATGTTGGCGGCGGCTGTGAGCCGCATGTCGTCGGTGATGTGGGTATAGATGTCCTGCGTGGTGGCCGCCGACACATGGCCCAGCAGTTCGTTCAGGGTTTCCTCCACGCTGCCACGGACCAATTCCTTGATCGCCCCTTGATAATTGCATAAATCGGATCAACTTTGCCACTGACACGGACTTTTCCTGCCAGCTTGCCGGACTTTTTCCGCCACTGCGCCGGAGCAGCTTGCCACTTTGATGATTTTCCCTAATAATGAAAGAAGCGCGAGCTGAAAAGCCGTGACTACTTTCAAGGAGGTCCTCAAATAATGACGGACTATAGGAAAATTCTTATGCTTCGAAGTAAGAAATGCAGTCAACGCGAAATGGAACGCAATAAGGTTGCATCTCGAGAAACAAGCAAGGCAGTATTTGAAGCTGCAGACCGGCTAGGCATCTGCTGGCCTATCGATGATGATATTACGAATGCAGATCTGGAGCGGATGTTCTTTCCGGACAAATACAAAAATATTTGTCTGTATGTTGAACCCGATTATCCGTACATCCACCGCGAACTGGCCAAGCCCGGCGTTACGCTGACTCTTCTTTGGGAAGAATACTGCCGCAAATGTTATGAAGGCGGCCGCACGCCGTACATGAGTACTCAGTTCGGCGATAAATACCGCAGATGGGCTCGCATTACCAAGGCAACCATGCGCATTCAGCATAAACCGGGAGATGCAATCCAGGTTGACTGGGCCGGAGATACTGTCCCGGTATATGACTCAGTTACTGGAGCACAGAGCGCGGCTTATCTGTTCGTAGCGGTGCTCCCGTGCAGCTGTTATGTCTATGCAGAAGCCTGCGACGACATGAAAACAGAGAACTGGCTGAACTGTCATGTTCATGCGTTCAACTATTTTGGCGGCGTGGCAAGGCTGCTCATTCCGGATAACTGCAAAACCACAACTACGTCTAACACTCGATATGAAACGGTGCTGAACCGCAGTTATCAGGTACTTGCGGACTATTACAACACAGCTATTGTTCCTGCACGAGTACGTCGTCCAAAGGACAAGAGTTCGGCAGAGGCTTCTGTCCGTTTTGCTGAGACCTGGATTATTGCTGCACTGCGAGATCGTAAGTTTTTCTCCTTGCATGAAGTCAACGAAGAGGTTTCTGAAAAGCTCGAAGAATTGAATAGCCATGAGTTCAAGCAGCGCCCCGGCACCCGCCGCAGCGCTTATCTTGAGGAAGAGCAGGCGTATATGCTGCCGCTGCCTGCTGCACCGTTTGAAGCCGCTGTCTGGTCTGCTGCTAAGGTGCCGAACGACTATCTCGTGAGTGACGGCAGAAACAAATATTCCGTTCCATACAATCTGATTGGCGAAAAAGTGGACATTCGCGTGACAAAAGCTATCGTTGAGGTGTATTTTCATGGCAGCCGCGTTGCGAGCCACCGCCGTTTGCAGACAAAGCAGCGTGAACCGCTGATGAAGCTGGAGCATATGCCACAGGAGCATCAGCGGTATCTGGCGTACAATGCAGAAGATTTCAAAACCTGGGCAATGTCCGTTGGTCCGATGACAGAAAAGACAGTGTATCATTTTCTCGACTCTGGTAAAGCTCCTGAGCAGGGATACAAGGCGTGTGCGAGCTTGAAAAAGCTCGGTGACCGTTACGGCAGGAAACGTCTTGAAAACGCCTGCGGACGGGTTCTTGCGTTTACAACTACGCCCTCTGTTCGCAATATCAGCAGTCTTTTGAAGAATGAGAAGGCCTTGCCTGACCTGCCGCAGCCGGAACAGCCGAAAAACATCAATCGTTACGGCATTACGCGCGGCGCTTCTTACTTCAAGAAGGGCGGTGAGCAGGAATGAACCAGTAGACGATAGACATGCTTACCGAGATGAAAATGACCACCATGGCAGCTGAATTTGCAAACCAGATTCAGGACGCTTCATTCAATTCGATTGGCTTCGAAGAGCGGCTAAGCATGCTTGTGACCGCGGAATGGAACCGCCGCCAGAATAACAAAGTGGCCCGGTTAATGCGGAATGCCGAGTTTGGCATTCCTTCTGCCGTCATGGAAGAAATCGAGTACCATGAGGATCGCAAACTGGATAAGGCACAGCTTCTGCGGCTTGCTGCCTGCAAGTACATTGATGAAGGCCACCACGTTGTACTGGAAGGCGCCTCCGGTAATGGCAAGACTTACATCGCTTGCGCGCTGGGTAATGCTGCGTGCAGGCGGATGAAAACGGTTCGCTATATCCGTATGCCAGAACTGCTGGATGAGTTGAATATCGCCCGCAGCAACGGCAGTCTGAAAAAGCTGATGAAGGCGTACAAGAAAGTGGGGCTGCTTATTCTTGACGAATGGCTGATCCGGCCTCTTACCTCGCAGGAAGCGTATGATCTGCTGGAAATCGTAGAAGCTCGCTGTAAACGTTCAATGCTCTTTTGCACTCAGTACCAGCCCGAAGGCTGGTATACCCGAATTGACCCGAATCCAGAGTCCGACAGCCCAGTCTCTGAAGCGATTATGGATCGTATTATCCATAATTCGTATGAAATTATGGTGGAAGGCCGTGTCTCGATGCGCGAACGCAAAGGATTGAAGGCTTCTGCGAAGAAAGGTAGCGGCGAAGACTAAAATTCGAGGATTGTTATTGCGTTTTGCATGTTGAGAAGAAACGCTACATGAATGTGGGGCGTAACCAAGTATTAGGAAATTGATATCTGCTCGGCCAGTGCTTGCACTGACTGAGCTTTTAGTGGCAAGGTGCTCCGATAAGGTGGCAAAAAATCTCCGGCACGGACTCCATCCCAAACTTTGTGGAAACCTCCAACAAGGTGTAGAATAGAAGCAGGATGACGGAGGTAATCACAATGGCAAGAAGGAAAAGAACCCCAGAAGAAAACGCACGTCGCGAAAAAATTCGTGAGCTGCTGCAGCTGGCGAATGTAGGCAGCATGGATGACATTCAGGAACTATTCAAGGACACTATCGCGGAGTTCATGGAAAACGGTCTGGAGGCCGAGCTGGACGATCAGCTGGGCTACAGCCGGTATGACTACAAGAACAAGGACACGGATAACAGCCGGAACGGGTACAGCAGCAAGACGCTTCGTACCAGTTTTGGCGATGTAGAGGTATCTGTGCCGCGGGATCGCAAGAGCGAATTTGACCCCAAGGTGCTGCGAAAAAATCAGACCAGCATCAGCCAGGACATCGAGGAGAAGATTCTGTCCATGTACGCCAAAGGCATGACCACCGGTGACATTGAAGCGCATATTCAGGATATCTACGGCGTAGATGTCTCTGATACCACGGTAAGCCGTATCACAGATAAAATCCTTCCCGTAGCGAAAGAGTGGCAGCAGAGGCCGCTGGAGTCCATTTATGCAGTTGTTTTTCTGGATGCGATTCACTACCATGTCCGCAGCGAAGGCCAGATTGTAAAGAAGGCCGTTTATATCGCGATCGGCATTGATCTGGACGGGCACAAGGATGTTCTCGGTATGTGGGTTGGTGAGAACGAAAGTGCGAAATTCTGGGCTACCGTACTGAACAGCCTGAAAAATCGGGGTGTCGAGGATATTTTCATTGCCTGTACGGATAATTTGACCGGTTTTTCGGCGGCGATTGAGGCGGTCTATCCCAAGACGGAAATCCCGAACTGCATCATCCATCAGCTTCGAAATTCCAGCAAATATGTCTCTTACAAGGATTTGAAGGCACTTATGGCTGACTTGAAAGCAGTCTACGCAGCGGTAGATGAACCGGCTGCTTTGGACGCGTTAGACACGTTCGCAGAACACTGGGACAAGAAATATCCTAAGATCTCTCAGTCGTGGAGGAATAACTGGGCAAATCTCAGTACCTATTTCAAGTTTCCTCAGGCACTCCGGCGGCTGATCTATACGACCAACACGATTGAAGGCTTTAACCGTCAGCTCAGGAAGGTAACCAAGTCGAAATCCGTGTTTCCGACCGATGACAGCCTTTTCAAAATGCTGTATCTGGCGATGATCGACATCACGAAAAAGTGGACCGGCCGCAAACAGGACTGGAGCATGATTCATGCCCAGCTGGCAATCTACTTCGAGGATCGGATGCCCAATTGACAATCCGGCTCGGAGGTCAAGGGGCGCTGCGCCGTCGACGAGACCCCAATGGACGAGGGTGCCCCTTGACTTCCGCCCCCGTTGGCGTTATGTTGTAAACAAGGCGGGCGCAGCCAACGCCGCTCCCGCCTTGAAATATAAGTTCTATTTTACACCGCATTTTTGCGGTTACACAGAATTCGGGATAGTCCCGCCACGATCTGAATGGATTATAGGATGCTCGTCTTCAGACAATTGTTCTATTGCGTTATCTAACATTGTGTTAACAAGTTCAGCATTCGGACTGGTTCCAATAGTCCACGTAACAATGAGCCCATCATAGCAGTCGATGACCGGAGAAAGATATACTTTACCTGCTGGAATTGAAAACTCGGTGATATCAGTAAGCCATTTCTCATTTGGTCTTTCCGCACTGAAATCACGTTGAATCAGATTGTCGACTTCAGGGCTGATTTCTCCCTTATATGAACTATATTTTCTCTTATGCGTGGTATATGGAACTATAAGATGCTCCTGCTGCATAATGCGTCGAACTATCTTCTCGGAAACGGTTATACCTGCATTTTTTAAGTGAGCATGAATTCGTCGATAGCCATAGCTGCAATACGCTTCTGTAAACACGGTCTTGATTTTGCTGCGCAGCGCAAGGTATTTATCCTGTGCTTTGAGAACATTAGTCTGATAACAATAGCTGCTCTTTGCTATCTTTATTTCTGAAAGCAGTATTTTCAAAGAGTATGTTCCTCTGAGGGCATTGATCAAGATAGCTTTCTCCTTATTCGTAAGCTTGTCCAGATCAATGCCCGCTTCTTTTTTTATGAGTTCACTTGCTTTCTCATAAATGTCCCTTTGGAGACGAGCCCGGAATGCTTCCTGTTCATACTTCGTAGCTTCTTGTTGAAGTTTAGCAATTTTCTCTTTCAATCTTGCTACCTCAGAGCGCAAGTTTTCTGTAGACTGTTCTGCATCATCGGATTGAATAACGAACTGTTCAGACATTTTCGGTTCACGTTTCCTTCCCAGCAGTTCATCTTTCCATTTGTACAAAGAGGCCCGGCTGACTCCATGTTTAGAAGCAATTTTTTCAGCCGAGGATTCTCGAATGCAAAGATCGATTACAGCCTGTTCTTTTTGATCCTGCTGTAATTTTACCACTGGGGCTCCAGAATGACAAGGATGCGTTGCTCTGCCGATATCCTCTTTTAGCCAGTTAAACAATGTTGCTCTGCTGGGATATCCAAGCTTTTTTACAGTGCGCGCCAGGTTTTGACCATGTTCTTGATAATATGCTACCGCTGCCTTGCGCTGCTCCATAGTGAATTTACACCGACGCCTGTGCCGGACACATTCCGCATGCAAGTCACCTTGCGTTATATATTCCCGATACCATTGAAGCAGTGCCTGATGTGACGGATATCCCAGCTCTCTAATCACAGCTGAAAGGCTGTGGTCGTATTTTATATACAGCTTTACCGCTCTAAGCCGTTCTTCATAAGAGTACATATGTTTACCTCCTTGCAGAGGTCCAACTTTTCGTCCGCAGTCCCAAGTCCTACGCGGACTTTAAGTCGAGCCATGAGGCAAGCGTATTCCCGCCGCACGCCACCAAGGCAATCCTTGAGGACGGCCTGCTCGGCGACATTCAGGACAGCACCGCGTCCGGCAAGCTCGATTACATCGAACCCTCTGTTTCGGAGAACGAGCAGGGGAAGGACGTTGTTCTGACCTTCGCAAACGGCGAGGATTACCTCGGCAAGGTTTCCGCGCTCTACCTGAACGGCGACTGGCGCGAGCTTGGTGAGGAGTATTACAGCATTGATGGTAACGCCATCACGCTGAAAAAGGACCTGCTCCATGTCGGCGAGAACGCGCTGAAAATCGAGTCCGCAGGCTACAAGCCGCAGACTGTAAAGTTTGCGTATAATAAGGTGAACGAAACGGGTCTTTCTCTCTCGGTTGCAGACACCGCAGCAGGCGAGCCGGTCGTTATCACGGTTGAGAACTCGAACGGCGATTTCCTGAAAAATCTGAAATCCGTCAAACTCGGCGACGATGCGGTTTACGGCAAGGGCGTTGAAGGCAGCGACGAGGTTTACTACGTCCTGAGCGCGGACAACAAGACCATTTCGCTCCACAACGTCAAGCCGGGCAGCTATCAGCTCACCCTGTCGGCAGAGTATTACGAGAATTTGACGGCGGAGTTTACGATGGCGGGCGAAGTCAGCGTTAATCCGGTGCCGAATGCAAATCCGACCGTGGAATTGAAGAACGGCATTTACAGACTTCATTTTGGTGATGTAGAATTCGGTTGGTGGAACTACGCAAAGACCATTACGGTGAAGGGCCATTCTTACGAATACAACAATATGTATCCGTTCTATTCTCTGAGTGACAACCAGTTCGGCTGGACGACTGAGAATGCGGCAGACTACTCGAACGACCGCATTCTGGCTCTGAGTGCATCTGCATTTGAGGACGGCGACAATACCGTTGCGATTTCCGCAGACGGATATGAAACGCTGACCGTTACCGTCATCAAGACCGCTTCCGGCGGTTCGACCGAACCCACCGAGCCGAGCAAACCCGATGCGGGTAATTTGACGCCTCCTGACGGTACAATGGAATATGTGTCCGGTTACAGTAACTACTATGATATTTCGTTCGGAATGATTGCTGATGGCGATGCTTACTTCGATGCCATTCAGAAAGTATCTGTAAACGGGACGGTTTATGATAAGGTATCTTCTTCGTTCTTGATGAAGGACACTACATGGTGCTTCGGCGGCAGAAGTCCTTACGCATTGCGAATTGGTGAAGGTGCATTTGTAAGCGGCGCTAACGAAGTCGTAATCAAAGCCACTGGCTACAAAGACCTCACACTCAATTACACCCAAAAATAACCTCATGAAAGGAAGCCCCTCGCGGGCTTCCTTTTCTTTCACCCCTCCTTGCTTTTCAGGTGTCCCAAAGCGTATTTCGGGTACGCTGTGTGGCTTCTGTCGAAAAAACTGATAAGATAAAGCTATGAAATGGCGGTTCTGCGCCATGGCACTTCACCTGACGAGGAGGGTAACTCATGAAGAAACGAATCATCAGCCTGTTTCTGGTATTCTGCATGACGCTCAGCTTCATCCCTGCGGGGGCACTGGCGGCTGAAGCGGACGGCGTGCCGAATACCACGGCCTCGCAGAGCGGAACGCCCGAGAATATGCCGTTCACCGACGTAAAGCCGAGTGACTGGTACTATTCGGCGGTGCGCTACGTCCGTGCGAACAATTTCTTTAACGGCATCACCGCGACAACGTTCGGCGCCAACGGGACGCTGACGCGCGGCATGTTCGTGACGGTTCTCGGCCGCATGGCGGGCGTTGATACCGCCGATTATCCGGGCGAAACCGGCTTCGGCGACGTCAAAAACAGCTCCTACTGCGCGCCCTACGTGCAGTGGGCGGCGAAGTACGGCATCACGAGCGGCGCGGGCAACGGCCTGTTCCTGCCGGACGCAACTGTGACCCGTCAGCAGATGGCGGCCTTTCTGGTGCGCTATTTCGATGCGTTTCAGGTAAACTACGACACCGGCGAGAACGTCACCACCCTGCCGGACGACCTTGACAAGGTCGCGCCCTACGCACGGGACGCCGTCACCAAGCTGTGGAAGCAGGGACTTCTGAACGGCAACGGCGTTTCCTTCGACCCGGAGGGCAACGCGACCCGTGCACAGACGGCGGTTATCTGTATGCGCACGGACAAAACGGTAGACAGCTGGTACAGCGAGCCGGGCGTCAAGAGCGACCGCGTCAGCGTGGACCCGGATGCGGCACAGAAGCCGGAGACCAAGCCGAATACCAAACCGACCACCTCGAACGGCTCTCACAGCTCTTCGGGCGGCTCTGCGACTACTTCGTATCTCGTGGAGTTCGCGCTCGGCGATAACGACCCGGACACCGCGATTTCGATGCCGGAGAGCAAAACCTATCCGGCAGGTACGCCCATCAGCCAGCTTCCCACCCCGGTCAAGGCCGGTATGGTGTTCCTCGGCTGGTATTACGACAAGGCGCTGACCAAGGGTGCGGAAGCCGCCGACACGGTTGACCGCAGCATGACCCTTTACGCCAAGGTTGCGGCAGGCGAGGAAGTCAGCGCAATCGAAACGCCGAATTATGTAACAAAGGACGGCGTTTCCGCGGGCAAATATACCTTTGCGCTGACGGGCGTAGAGAACGCCGACGGCGCATTCAAGTTCGTGAACATCACCGGCGGCAATATAGCGGTGGACTGCACGGTAAACGGCAAGAGCGTCACCGCCGACCTCGAAGCCGGTCAGACCTATCAGGTCGAGCTGACGGACGATAACGCCCGCTTCGTTCTGGACGGCGCGGAGCAGCTCGCCGCTATCCGTTATCTGAATATCCTGACCGCAAAGGGAGAGGTCAAGAACGCGAAGCTGAACACGAGCGTTCAGCAGGTCGATGTCAGCAAGACCGAGGGCCTCTCGGACACGGTATTCAAGGGCCTGTATCAGGTCGATAACAGCGGCATCGCCACGCAGAACACCGCGAGCGGCACGTTTACTTATAAGGACAGCAAGCTCCAAATCGGCGATGTTCTCGCAGTCAAGGACGGCACGGTAAATCTCGATGACGTCACCTCCACCGAGGGCGACGTTGCCTACATCAAAATCACGGCCGTCAACACGAATGACAGTTACAGCTACGAGATGGCGGATGTAGAAGATGTGCTGTTCATGCCCGATGTGCTGCCGGTTCAGAACGACTGGGACAAGGATAAGACGGACGGCAAGGTTCTCACTATCGCCGCCGACAATCTCAGCACGGCGATGAGCAACGTAAACGCCAAGAGCCTCGATGAGGGCGATTTCATCAGCTTTATTAACGGCGCATACGATGCAGACTCTACGCAGCAGACAACCTACGGCAAAATCACGCACTTCAGCAACGAGGGCGGAATCTGCGTTATCGAGTATACGGACGCTACCGAAAGCGACATCGAAAACTCCCTTGACGTTTACTATTCGAAGGAGCAGCAGGTCGAGGTTTCCAAAAAGGAACAGCAGGAAATCGAAAGTCAGATTTTGCAGGACTTCGAGGAAAACGAAGTCGCGGAGCAGACCGCAGCCTATCTCGCGGCGGTTATGAGCGAGAGCGACAACCTCGAAACCGTTCCTGACATGGCCGCAGTCGCGCAGCGCATGGAAAACACGCAGATCGTGCGGTCGCTGAACGGCGTCTATGCATGCGCCAGCGGCAGCAAAGCGAAGGTCAACTTCGACCGGAACAAGATAAAGATTGAAGTCGGGGCGAACAGATGGCTCGACCATCTGCAAGGCCGCGGCTTCAAGGTAAGAGTAAACGTTCCGTTCGAGGTCGAGCTGGGCGACCACATTAAAATCGAAGTCACGGCGGTCTTTGACGAGGAGGTTATCCTCCGCCAGAGCATCAGCACCAAGCGTCACAAAATCGGCTTCCTGAGGTACGACTACTCGCTGAACGCCGCCTTTGACGTCGGCAACTACACCGGTATCGGCTTCACCGCCAATATGTCCACCGGGGACGGCGACGAGGACGAAAACATGATCGACAAGCTCTCCGGCATCATGGACGAGATGAAGGAGTTCGCGCAGAAGCCGGACGGCATCACGAGCACCGGCGGCAGCATGGATTCCCTGTCGGAGATCTACCGCGAGGTCATGTCGAAAGCAGATGATACGTGGACTGAAATTCTGAACGTCAAGCTGTTCGAGAACAACGGCAACGCCTTCCTGCACATTTTCTGCTGGCAGGTCAAGGGCAGCTTTATCGTCAGCGCCAATCTCGCGGTTTCGCTCGGCATGAGCTTCGACTACACCACCCAGAAGCGCTATAACTTCTCCGTTCGGGTAAAGTCCCGCCAGACCACCAACCAGACCATCGACATTATCACACCGCAGTATAACTTCGATTTCTACGTCGTGGGCACTATCGGCATACGAGCGGGACTGCGGCTGGAAATGTATGTCGGCCTGTTCTCGCTAAAACTCGACAAAATCGGCATTACCGCCGATGTCGGCGCATATGCGCAGCTGTGGGGCTACTTCTTCTACCATCTGGCGTGGAAGCAGGGCGCAGGCAAGACGGAAAACTCCGCCGGCGCCATGATGATCGAAATCGGTATGTATCTCGACATCAGGTTTGTCGCGCAGGCGTTCAACAGCAGCAAGCTGACATGGAACCCGACGATTTACGCGAACCAGTGGCCGCTTTGGTCGGCGGGTGAGATGCAGAACGTCTATGCCTTCGCGGACGGCGGAAACACGAGCTACACGCTCAAGGCCGCACGCACTATGACGCTCCCGACGTCCACCTACGATATGCGCAGCATGGACCTCAAATCCGGCGAACTCGGCACGGTAAACAAGGACAGCAGCCAATCTGGTCCGAACGAGCAGAATTTCTATATCACTTTCTCCAACCCGAGCTTTACCTATAACGCGGCAGGCAACACGGTAACGGTCAAGCCTGTCACCGCCGGTTCTCTCAAAGAGGACACCGACATGACCATCACATGGAAAAAGGCGGCGCTCGCTTTCACGTCCAAGCCCATTCAGAAGATCATTCACATCGCGTGGAGCGACCCCGAGGGCGAACGCTACATCAGCTTTGACTCCGTGGGCGGCTCGGCGATTGCGCAGCTGACCGGCGGCGCCGGCATGGCGCTCAGCTGGCCGGCAGACCCCGTAAAACAGGGTTACGTCTTTGACGGCTGGTATAAGGACAGCGCCTACGACACCAAGGCGGAAACACTCACCACCATGCCCTCGTTCAGCGGCAGCAGCAAGGGCATGACGCTTTACGCGAAGTGGCGGCCCGCCGCGGACACGAAGTACAAAGTGGAGCACTATCAGGAACAGCTGGGCGGCGGCTATGTTAATACGGAGTCGGAAAAGCTGACCGGCACGACCGAGAGCGAAGCGGCGGTTCCGGTCAAGGAATACCCCGGCTTCCATGTGAAATCCGCCGAGAAAAAGACCATCGCGCCGGACGGCAGCACGGTCGTAAAGGTCTACTATGACCGCAACGAGTATACCGTAATGTTTAATCTCGACAACGGCACGGAAAACGTTGTGCAGACCTATAAGCACGGCGCAGACCTGCACGCACCGACTCCCTCGCGCAGCGGCTACACGTTTGCAGGCTGGAACTCGGAACTGCCGAAAATCGTCACCGAGGGCGCAGAGTACGCCGCGAAGTGGACGGCAAACGATAACGCTGTCACTTTCGTAACGAACGGCGGCACGGATGTGGCAGGCCAGACAGTCAAGACCGACGCGAAAATCACGGAGCCGAGCGCCCCGGAAAAGACCGGCTACACCTTCGGCGGCTGGTACACCGACCTGAACTGCACCAAGGCGTGGAACTTTGACAGCGATAAGGTATCGGACGCCATGACCCTGTACGCGAAGTGGACGGCGAATACCTACGATGTAACGCTGGACCTGAACTATGACGGCGCAGCGAAACCCGAAAACGTGACCGTCACCTACGATGGCACTTACAGCGCACTGACAACGCCAGTGCGGGCCGGCTATGACTTCCTCGGCTGGTTTACCGCGCAGACAGGCGGCGAGCAGGTAACGGCAGACTCCAAGGTTTCCATCACCGCACCCCAGACGCTCTACGCGCACTGGAAAGAGGGCGCGGCAACCTATACCGTCAAGCACTATCAGCAGAATACTGAGGATATTACGGACAATAATTACACCGAGTTCGAGTCCGAAACGCTCTCCGGCATCACCGGTCAGCAGACCGAGGCTAAAGCCAAGACCTACACCGGCTTCGCACCGGCAAAGGAGTTCAAGCAGAGCGCTATCGCGCCCGACAGCTCGACGGTTATCAGCATCTACTATGACCGCCTGACCTATACGGTTACGTGGATGAACGGCGATACCGAGCTGAAAAAAGAAACACTCCGCTACGGTGCAATGCCGAATTATAGCGGCGCAACGCCCACCAAGGAGGGCACCGGCCACACCTATACCTTTACCGGCTGGTCGCCTGAGCCGAGCGAGGTAACGGGAAATGTGACCTACACGGCGCAGTTCAGCGACTCGCTGAACACCTATAACATCACCTACAATCTGAACAACGGCACGAACGCCTCCGGCAACCCGAGCAGTTACACCTACGGTACGGCGGTAACGCTCGCGGACCCGACCCGCACCGGCTATACCTTCGGCGGCTGGTTCGAAAACGCCGACTTCACCGGCAAGGCCGTAACCGAAATCCCGGCAGATGCAACGGGCAATAAGACGTTCTACGCAAAGTGGACGGCGAATGAGTATACGGTGACGTTTGACGCGAACGAGGGTACGGTAACTCCGGAAAGCAAAACCGTCACCTACGACGGCACCTACGGCGAACTGCCGACGCCAAAGCGCTCCGGATATAAGTTCCTCGGTTGGTTCACGGACTTGACCGGCACGGATAAGGTGACGGCGGACAACAAGGTTTCCATTACGGCAGCTCAGACTTTGTACGCGCACTGGTCAGAGGACGATTCTGAATATCCGCTGTGGGTCAATAACACTCGAGTTACAGCGAAAAACGCCGATAACGTATTCAACGACGGAAAGGTTTCCTACGATGCAGGAACGAACACGCTGACGCTGAATAATTGCAATATAACAGCGGATGCGCTTACTGCCGAATCTCTCGTGGGCACCCGAAACAACGTCACCGCTGTCATCAAGTATTGGGATGGCTTCTATGATAATGATAGCAAGAAAAAGCCGCTGAACCTTGTGCTGAATGGAACAAATACGCTCTTGAATGCAATGTCGGACGAGAATGTAAATGTCGGCATTTATACTCTCGGTGACCTGATTATCAGTGGTGACGGCTCGCTGGAGGTACGAGGAGGTCTTGGGAACAGCAATACCAAGATAACCAAAAGCTATGGTATGTACATTGGGGGCAACCTGACGATCAACAGCGGTACGATTCATGCCTACAGCACGAAAGAAAAGCTATCTTATGATGGTGCGGACAAAATGGCTTACTGTGAATGCTATGGCATTTATGTCATGAAAAACGCTATAGCGGGCGATATGATCGTCAATGGCGGTACAGTAGTTGCAGAGGGTACTCCGCATATAGACGCCAAGAGCACCGGCGCTAGCGCGACTGGAGTCAGCGGCGGTATCTTTGTACAAAATAAGCTGACGATCAAAGACGGCGCTGTAACCGCAAACGGAGCTGAAAGCATAACGGTATCCGGCAATAGCGGCAGCCTGAATCAAGCAAGGAGCGTTGGCGTAGCGCTGAAACATCTGGCTGTTGACGGCGGCTCGCTCAGTGCAAACAGCAAGAAAGCATGCGATAATGGTGATCAAAGCTATGGTATCTGGTCCTACGATACCTTCAGCTCTGATGGTATCAATGCAAGTATCACGATCTCGAGCGGAAGTGTACTCGCAACGAGTGGCGGCATAGCCGTTTCTGCGAGCAGTCTGTCGCTGAACGGCGTTACCGCGCAGGTCAGCACAGATATGGACGGCACTGACCATATCGAGTATACCAATGGTACGAAATTAGAAAAGTATAAGTGGTTCAGTGCGCACTAATCTCCCCTACAAAAACAGCATACACCTAACAGTCCGGCTCCCAATCGGGGGCCGGACTCTTTTCGTCACCCAAACCGCCACTTCACGCAGTAAGTAACCGCATATTCGCCGCGGCGGGCGGAAAGGGGTCTTGAAAAGCTCATTTCCATCTGGGCGGCGGCGGGCTCGGGAGATGGCGTCCCTTTGTTTGGCGAGATGTGTATCTCACGCGCGACCTCCATCTGCGTCCGCCCCTCGAAAAAGCGCAGGCGGATGATGCGTTTTTCGCGGTCGTTCAGGCTGTCGATGGCCTCGCGCAGGGCGATGTCGGCGAGCCAGTGGTCATCGGTGTTGCGCGTGTCGCCGACCTGGTCCATCACACAGACCGTGTCCGTGCCGTCATGGAACACCGGCTCGAACAGCGACACCGGGTCGAGGATGGCGTCGAGCGCGAACACGACTTCCTCCTTGGGGACGTCCATCGCCCGCGCCAGCTCCACGATGTCCGGCTCGCGCTGGTGCTCGCGCACGAAGGCTTCCTTGGCCTGCAAGGCGCGGTACGCCGTGTCGCGCAGACTGCGGGAAACGCGAAGTGTACTGTTGTCGCGCAGATAGCGGCGGATTTCCCCAATGATCATCGGCATGAACGTTCGAAGGTGAAAAAGACTTATCCTGCCTGTGATGCGCTGCGTTCCGCGCTGTCAATCGTGTAGAATATCTCGATTTTATCGTTCCGGAGCACGATTTTCTCGACGCAGGCGCGGACGAGCGATTGCCGCTCCTGCGCGGTCAGGCTGTCCCAGCGTGCGCCGACGCTTCGCAGCGCCTCTTTCGCGTCGTCCTGTGCCACGGTCTGTCCGGCCTGCTGCTGCGCGGCAAGCAGCGCTTCGGCGGCGCGGTCACGGCTGTGCTTCGCGGCGGCAATGGCGTCACGGAGTGTATCGTCCTCGTCCTCGGCGTACAGCTCGTACAGGCGGCGCAGACGGCGTTCGGCCTTTTGAAGCGCCCGGCGGCAGGCCTGTTCCCCGGCAGCGGCATCGCCCGGCGTATCCGGCTGCGCGGCGAGCCGGGCAAGGTCGCGCTGCACGACTTCCTCGACATCACGCGCCATGACGCCCCGGTTCGGGCAGTCCGCATCATGCACGAGATGCGGCTTGGACTTATCGCGCGAGTAGCAGACCAGCCGGTCGCCGGCCTTTCCCCATTTCTGGTAGCGCATTTTCGCGCCGCAGTGCCCGCAGACGAGCAGGCCGGTCAGCAGCTTTCCGCCGTCGGCGGCGCGGGGGCGGTTCGGGCGGTGCAGACGGCGCTGCGCGCGCAGCCATGTTTCGCGGTCGATGAGCGGCTCGTGGCGGCCGGGATAGCGCTCGCCCTTGTAGACGATGACGCCGGTGTTGCTCTCGCGGTCGAGGATCTGCCGCACGAGATGCTCGTATTTCAGTCCGAGCGCTCGCGCGATGCTTCCGGCCGACTCGCCGGAGAGATACCGCGCGTAAATCTCGCGCACGGTGTCCGCGTCGCTGTTCGGCACGAGAATGCCCTTCGCCAGGTCATAGTCGTAGCCGAACGGTATTTTGCCGCCGCCCGGCCAGAACCCCTGCCGGACGCGCTCGACCATGCCCATGCGCGTGCGGAGAAAGATGTTTTCGCGCTCAAGCTGTGCAAAGGCGGACAGAATGCCGATCATGGCGCGGCCGTAGGGCGTTCCGGTGTCGATGTTCTCGTTGATGGACACGAAATCCACGCTGTGCGGCGCGAAAACGTCCTCGATGAGATAGAGCGTGTCTTTCTGACTGCGGCTCAGGCGGTCGAGTTTGTAGACAACGACGCGCTCGACCTCGCCGTTTCGGATGCAGTCGATGAGCTGCGTCACGGCCGGGCGGTTAAGGCTCGAACCGGAAAAGCCGCCGTCCACATACCGCGTAAAGCGGCTGATGCCCTTCATGCGGCAGTAGGCTTCGAGCTTTTCGGCCTGCGCCGCGAGAGAATATCCCTCGTCGGCCTGTGCCTCGGTCGAAACGCGCAGATATAAAGCGGTGTGTTTCATGATTTCCCCTTTCCGGGACTGCCGTCCTCCGGCTCCAGTATAGCAGAGGAGGGCAGGGCAGACAATGGAAGGTGCTGCCGGGGGAGGGAAAAGGGCAGCGTGAGCGGCGGCATCTCGCCGTGAAGCGGCCTGCCGTTGAGATAGCGGCAAATCAGC
>UQVU01000028.1 GCA_900544475.1 uncultured Butyricicoccus sp. | reverse complement strand
TACCATTATTTCCATCAAGCGTCACATGGGCACCGACTACCGCGTAAACATTGACGGCAAGCCGTACTCCCCGCAGGAGATTTCCGCTATGGTTCTTCAGAAGCTGAAGGCTGACGCGGAAGCATACCTCGGCCAGCCGGTAACCCAGGCAGTTATCACCGTTCCGGCTTACTTCTCCGACTCGCAGCGTCAGGCGACCAAGGACGCCGGCAAGATTGCAGGTCTGGAAGTTCTGCGTATCATCAACGAGCCGACCGCAGCAGCGCTGGCTTACGGCGTAGATAAGGAATCCGAGCAGAAGATCATGGTATACGACCTCGGCGGCGGCACGTTCGATGTCTCCATCCTCGACATCGGCGAGGGCGTTCTTGAGGTTCTGTCCACCGCAGGCGATACCCACCTCGGCGGCGACGACTTCGACCAGCGCATCATCGACTGGATGGTTTCCGAGTTCAAGAAGTCCAACGGCATCGACCTGTCCGGCGACCGCATGGCGATGCAGCGCCTGAAGGAAGCTGCTGAGAAGGCAAAGATCGAGCTGTCCGGCATGAGCCAGACCTCCATCAACCAGCCGTATATCACCGCGGACGCTACCGGCCCGAAGCACCTCGAGCTGACCCTGACCCGCGCAAAGTTCAACGAGCTGACCGCAGACCTCGTTGAGCGCACCATGGGCCCGGTTCGTCAGGCTATGAGCGATGCAGGCCTGTCCGCTTCCGACCTGTCCAAGGTTCTGCTCGTCGGCGGTTCCTCCCGTATCCCGGCCGTTCAGGAAGCCGTAAAGGGCATCACCGGCAAGGACGGCTTCAAGGGCATCAACCCGGATGAGTGCGTTGCGATCGGCGCGTCCATTCAGGGCGGCGTTCTCGGCGGCGAGGTCAAGGACGTTCTGCTGCTCGACGTAACCCCGCTGTCCCTCGGCATCGAGACCCTCGGCGGCGTATGCACCAAGCTGATCGACCGCAACACCACCATCCCGACCAAGAAGAGCCAGGTATTCTCGACCGCAGCAGACAACCAGCCGTCCGTTGAGATTCATGTCCTTCAGGGCGAGCGTGAGATGGCAGCGGGCAACAAGACCCTCGGCCGCTTCACCCTCGACGGCATCGCTCCGGCTCCGCGCGGCATCCCGCAGATCGAGGTTACCTTCGACATCGACGCGAACGGCATCGTAAACGTATCCGCAAAGGACCTCGGCACCGGCAAGGAGCAGAAGATCACCATCACCGCTTCCACCAACCTCTCGCAGGACGAGATCGACAAGGCAATGCACGAGGCTGAGCAGTATGCGGAGCAGGATAAGAAGAACAAGGAAGCTGTCGAAGTGCGCAACAGTGCAGAGCAGCTCGTGTTCCAGTCCGAGAAGGCGCTGACCGACCTCGGCGACAAGCTGTCCGCAGACGAGAAGAGCGGCGTTCAGGCCGAGATCGAGAAGGTCAAGGAAGCACTCAAGGGCACCGATACCGACATGATCAAGGCAGCGACCGACGGCCTGTCTAAGAAGTTCTCCGATCTGGCCGGCAAGATCTATCAGCAGCAGGCACCGCAGGGCGACCCGAACATGGGCGGCCAGCCGGGCGCAGGCGCACAGAGCGGCCCGCAGGGCGACTTCGTAGACGCTGACTTCACCGAAGTCAAGGACGACGACAAGAAATAATTCATAGAATGAGGCATCAGCAGCACGGGGAACGCTCCCCGCTGCTGAAAGCCGATGGGAGAGGCGCGCTTCGGTGCGCCTGTCCGCGTGTACAGGTGATATTTTTATGGCAGACAAAAGAGACTATTACGAGGTGCTCGGCGTACAGAAGGGCGCGGGCGAGGACGAGCTGAAAAAGGCTTACCGCAAGCTGGCCCGCAAGTACCACCCCGACCTCAACAAGGATAATCCCGAGGCGGCTGACAAGTTCAAGGAGGTCAACGAGGCGTACGAGGTGCTGTCCGACAAGGACAAGCGCGCGAAGTACGACCAGTTCGGCTTTGCCGGCGTTGACCCGAGCTACGGCGGCGGCGCGGGTGCAGGCGGCTTCGGCGGCGGCTTCGACATGGGTGACCTCGGCGACCTGTTCGGCTCGTTCTTCGGCGGCGGTTTCGGCGGCGGCCGTTCGCAGCGCCGCAACGCACCGCAGCGCGGCGAGTCCATTCGCCAGACCGTTGTCCTGTCCTTCGAGGAGGCGGCCTTCGGCTGCGAAAAGGAGATCACGGTCGAGCGTATCGAAACCTGTGACGACTGCGGCGGCACGGGCGCAGCCAAGGGCACGACGGCGGAGACCTGCCCGAACTGCCGCGGCACCGGTGTCGTGACCCAGACCCAGCGCACGCCGCTCGGTATGTTCCAGACGCAGGGCGCCTGCCCGAACTGCCGCGGCACCGGCAAGATCATCAAGAAGCCGTGTCCGAAGTGCGGCGGTCAGGGCCGCGTGCGCAAGACGCGCAAGTTCAAGGTCAACATCCCGGCCGGCATCGACGACGGCCAGTCCATTCAGCAGCGCGGTCAGGGCAACGCAGGCGTGAACGGCGGCCCGGCAGGCGATCTGTTCGTGACGGTCGCAATCCGTCCGCATCCCATCTTCACCCGCGAGGGTCAGGATGTCTACGTCGAGATTCCGATTTCGTTCGCGCAGGCGGCGCTCGGCGATACGCTTCAGGTGCCGACTATCGACGGCCGCGTCGAGTACAAGGTGCCCGAGGGCACGCAGACCGGCACGATGTTCCGTATGCGCGGCAAGGGCATCCAGAACGTCAATGGCCGCGGCCGCGGCGATCAGTACGTTCGCGTCAATATCGAAGTTCCGAAGAACCTCACCGAAAAGCAGAAAAAGCTGCTGCGTGAGTTCGAGGAAACCTCGACCGACGAAAACCAGGTAAAGCGCAAGAGCTTCTGGGATAAGGTCAAGGACGCTTTGAAGGATAAGTAAAAAAAGAGAGTGCAGATGAACAAAACCATCTGCACTCTTTTTGCATAAAGAGGAAAATTCAACTCATCAGCACCATCCGGCCGCGCACTGTCATGCGCGGCAAACCGGCAAAAGCAGCCGGTGCTGCACAGAGAAGCTAACCATCACCGTACTGTCCGGGGCGTGCCATATCCCTCGCGTCCCCCGCTTCGCCGCGAAGCTACGCTGAGCGGCGCAAAGGAAAGTTGGGGAGTCGCAAGAGGGGATAGGAAACCTTGGTGTCCTATCCCCTTTTGCCCCTCGCCCCGGGAGGGGCGCGTCCCCGCACGCCGCAGCGTGCGAAACTCCTTGCCGCCGAAGGCGGCAATTACAATCCCTCCGAGGGCAGGGTTTCGCCTCCGGCGGCGCACCGCCGTATCGGCGGAGCCTTTACCGTCAGCTGACGGTCACGATTGTATCGGCGGTCTGCTGACGGCAACAATTATTCCCACGTTTCCCAGACGCTTGGGCAGTACCCGACCGTCGCCTGACGGCCGTTGCGCACCACCGGCGTTTTCATCAGCGTGCCGTCCTCGAGTAGCTTCTCCCTCTTGTCCTCGTCGTAGGCGAGATACGCGAGCGAGGCATAGCCGCGGCTCTTCTCGTCGATGAGCGCGTCAAGTCCGCCGACAGCCTTCAGCACGCTGTCAAGCTCGCCCCGGCTCATGCCCTTCTGGGCAAGGTCGATCATCTGAAATTTAATGCCGCGCTCCTTGAACCAACGCTGCGCCTTTTTGGTGTCGAAACATTTGTTTTTACCGAAAATCTGAATATTCATGCTCGTTCTCCTTTGGCTTGCTGACTGCATTATAGCAGAATGCGCACCGGAAAACAAGTCAGCCGTCTGTCTGTCTGCGCGGCAGAATGCGCAGGATTACGCAGAGCAGGGCGGCGCAGCGTCCGGTTTCGCACAGAATGAGCGGCACCGCGAAGAACACCTCGCCGTGACGGGCGAAGTTGCCGAGCGCGGCAAGTCCCGCAGCGGAGAAGTTCGGATAGGGGAGAAGCGCGGCAGTGTGCTCGCCAAGCAGCAGCACCGAGCGCAGCGACAGCAGCGCCAGCACCGCGCCGCCTGCCGTGAGTCCGCGCGAGGCCGCCCCGGCAAGACGGCTGTCTCCGAGCGACAACGCCAGAATGAGCGCCGAGGGCAGGAGAAGCCGCAGCAGCGCCCAAAACTGCGGCAGAAAGGCGGCGGTCGGCGCGGCAAGGCGCGACAGCTGCATCTCCCCGGCGGTGAGGACAAAGGAGAGCGCCGCGACCGCTCCCGCGATGCACACCGCAGGCAGCGCCCACATCGCGCAGGCGGAAAGTCCGGTCAGCGCGTGCGCAAGAGCGCAGACGGTGAGCGCAAGGCACAGCACCCAGAGCGGAACGCGCGGGAAAACCGTGCCGCGAAGAAAATCGCTCATGCGCGAGAGCGAGGCAATAAGCGGAAAGACCGCCGCGAGGGCAAGGAGAACCTGCACGGCGCGGTTAGAGGCAAGGCCGGACAGCCGCGCCGCCCCGGCGGAAAGCAGTCCTGCCAGCGCACAGGCGAGCGTCGCCGCGTACAGGGACTGCGGCCCAGCCGGGAGGTAGAGCACCTCGCAGAGTGGCAGGAGCGCGAACAGCGATGCACACCAGCGCGGAAAAATGCGGTCAGCCAAAGCGTTCGCCTCCAATCGAGCCGCCGTCCAGAAAACAGCGCAGCTTTCCCTCGGCGAGCACCGCCGTACCGGCCGGGGCGGTCTGACCGAAGCGGTCGAGCGAAAGCGAGGGAAGAATGGCCGTGCCGTCCGTGAGAAGCGCCTCGGTGACGCGGCTGAGCGGCATATCGGGCAGCGTTCCGGCCTCCGCCGAGCGGTCGAGCAGGTCGCTCAGCGCGTAAACCTCGTCATCGTTTCGGAGCAGCTCGTCCGCCGCGCCGCCGCGCACGACTGCGCACCGGAGGCTCAGCCGGATGCCGTTATGGCGGCAGAGGTATTCCGCGAGGGGCATAAGGTCGTCTGCCGCCGCGTCCTCGCTCAGCAGCAGCACCTGCGCGTGCGACAGGTACATCTCACCCGGCAGCACGCTTTCGAGCGCGTGCAGCATCGAGGGAAAGTCCTCGCCCTCGGCTTCGATATAGCTGGGCGCGGCGGTGTCCTCGGGGTCGTCCTGCCGCACGACTTCGGCGGTCAGACGGTACGACGCGCCGTCCCGGTCGAGGGCGAACGCCGTTACGGGCGAAGGCTCACGCGCGCAGCCGCAGAGCAGCAGAAGCGGCAGAAAAAGCAGCGGTTTTCTCATTCTCTGTCCCTCCCGGCGGTGCGGAAAAAGCGGAACCGGTCGTATTTCATCCGGTACCACGGTACGCGCAGCCATGTGTCCTCGGTGTCGGCGCGGACGCGGGGCACGAGGTTCACGAGATAGGGCACGCCGCACGAGGTCATGCGGCAGAGAAGCGCCGTCGTCAGCGACAGCATGAGTCCCACGCCGTAAAGTCCGCCGGCTGCCGCCGCCCCGAGCAGGAGAAAACGCAGCCAGAGCGCGGCCGCCTGCAAGCGCGGTGCCATCAGGCCGGTCACGCCTGCCACCGCGACAACGATGACCGTGGGCGCGGCGGAAAACCGCGCGGAGACCGCCGCCTGTCCGAGCACCAGACCGCCCACGATGCTCATGGTCTGCCCCATCGCGCCGGGCGTGCGTGCGCCGGCCTCGCGCAGCACCTCAAGCACGATGAGCAGCAGCAGAACTTCCCACCCGACCGGCAGGGGAACGCCTCTCTGCGCCGCCGTGACCGCGAACAGCAGCCGCGCCGGCACCAGCTCGCGGTGGTAGAGCAGCAGGGCGGTGTAGACCGCCGGTATAGTCACCGAGCAGAAAAAGCCGAGCGTCCGCAGCACGCGCGACACGTTCGCCTGAAGATAGCGGATATAGTAGTCGTCGTTCGACTGGAAGCATTCCTGAAGCAGATGCGGCGCGGTCAGCACGACCGGACTGCCGTCCACGACAAGGGCGCACCGCCCTTCGAGCAGCCGTGACGCCGCGACATCCGGGCGCTCGGTCGTGCCGAGGGTCGGGAACGGCGACCAGCGATGCTCGCGCAGGCATTCCGCGATATAGTTCGCGTCGAGCACGCTGTCGAGCGTCAGAGCGCCGAGCCTGTCCTGCATTTCGCGGACAAGCTCCTCGGGGCACAGACCGTCGAGATAGCATAGGCAGACCGAGGTGTTCGTGCGGTCGCCGACGCGCAGAAAGGTGAATTTGAGCCGCGTATCGCGTACCCGGCGGCGGATGAGCGCGAGATTGGGCATGAAGCACTCGGTAAAGCCCTCGCGCGGACCGGACAGCACCCGTTCGTTCTCCGGCTCGTCCGGCGAACGCCTGGCGAAGCCTTTGGTGTTGACGATGAGCGGACGCGCGTCCCCCTCGGTGAGAACGAGCGTGTCGCCGTAGAGAAAGGCGGTGAGCGCCTTGTCGGTGTCCGGCTCGACCCGGCAGTCGTCCGCCTGTAAAACGCGCACAGCGAGCGCGTCCGCCGATAAACGCGCGGCCCGCGACAGCAGGATCGGCCGCACCAGACTTTCGTTTATCACGTGCGAGTCCACCATGCCGTCAAAGAAAAACATCGCGCACCGCAGACCGCCGTTTCCCTGCACCTTTCGCACGATGAACGTATCGTCGCCCTCGAAAATCGACCGCATGAGCGCGGTATTCGCGTCGAGGTCGGAAGTAAATGTGATTTTCTGCATAAAGTCACCCCGGAAAGAGTGTTTCCGGGGCGGCGGGAGATTATGCGCGGTCAGCCGGTCATTTCGTCCGCGAGAACGTCCGCAAACAGGCGCACGGCGGAAAGCGCCTCGGGGAGCGTGTTGCCGGAGGAGCCGACCTCGATGAGCAGCGAGCCGGGACTTGCGTGCTGGTCGAAGCGCTGCGTGCGCAGGTTGAGCGGACGCATGAGCGAGGGATACGCGCGGTTGAGCGCGTACTGGAGCGTGGACGCGAAGCTCAGGTTTTCGCGCCAGTCCGGGTGGTAAAGACCGCCCGCGTCCGTGCCGACAACGAACATCAGCTGCGCGGTCTCCGTGCCGTCTATCGTGCAGGAGGTGCGGTAGGCAACGCCCTCGTCTGTCAGGATGGAGTCGCGGTGCAGGTCGATGACGACCTTGACCGACGGGTACTCGGCAAGCGCCTGCTCGATCGCTTCGAGCGAACGGTCATACGACCCGGCGTAGGTCGGCGTGTCGAAAAGAGAGCGAAGATGCACGGTTTCGATGCCGCGCTCCTCGAGTGCGCTGCACAGCTCATCGCCCACCCGGACAACGTTATAGCGTGTGTCGGTCGTGCGCTCCGGCTCGGTCGGCGTGTAGGGAAAGGCCGCGTCCGGCGTGTAGCTTTCGCTTGCGTGGGTATGGAACACGAGCACCTGCGGCCCCTCGCCCTCGGCGCGGATATGGGTGTCCTCGGCAAGACACGCGGCAACGTCCACCTCGTAGTCCGTGTCGTTGTTGATGGTGAGGGTCGCGGCCTTGTCCGCCGCAGAGAGCACGGGCGCGGTGTTTTGGGGCGCTGCCGGAACGTAGACGCTTTCGCTCTGTGGTGCTTCGGCGTTCTCGTCACGCGCCGCCGCAGCCGTCCGGGGCACGTAGACCTCGGCTGTGTCCGCCCGCACGCCGAACTCAAGCGCGGTCATGCAGGAGAGGAACGCGCGGCTGTGCGCGAGCCGGGAGAGCGCCGCCTCGGCGCTGATGTCGCAGCCAAAGTGCGCCGCCGCGAGCAGCACGCACGCCGCCGCCAGCGCACTGAGCGCCGCAGGTCGAATGCCGTTCCGCCGCCCGTTTTTTCTGCGTCGTTTCATGTTGTCCGCCCTCCCGAAAGCCTGTTTGGTTCAGCATATGCGGACAGGGGAGCGGGTATGTCAGCTGAGGTAGAGGTCGATGTCCTCGACCGAAAGTCCCTGAAGCGCCATATTGACCGCATACCCGATGAGGCGTGCGGTGTCCGCAACCTCACGGTCGATGTCGCGCGTGGTGATGATGAACGGCTGCGAGAGGTCGTCAAGCGCTTCGCACGCGGCGCCGCCGAGCTGGCAGGCGATTTCGTGCGCGATCGAGCCGCCGTCCGCGACCGTGGGCACGCCGACCGCAAGCACCGGCACACCGAGGGCCTGCTCGTTCAGCGCCGCGCGTGCATTGCCGACGCCCGAGCCGGGCACGATGCCGGTGTCGGTCAGCTGCACCGTGCGCACAAGGCGGCTGAGCCGCCCGGCGGCGAGTGCATCGACGGCGATGACCGCCCCGGGGCGCACGCGGTCGAGAACGCCGCGAATGACCTCGTTCGCCTCGACGCCCGTCTGCCCGAGAACGCCAGGCGCGAGCGCACAGACCGGCCGCCACGCGGCGAAATATTCGGGCGAGCGGGTAATGAGGTGGCGCGTCGCAATCACGTGGTCGCAAACCTTCGGCCCGACGGCGTCCGGCGTGACCGCGCGGCTGCCGAGTCCCGCGACAAGCACGGGCGCGTCCTTCGGAAGCGGCGGCAGCAGCGTGCGGATGAGCGCGGCAAGCACGCGGACCGAGCGCGGAAAGGCTTCCTCCTCGCGGGCCGTGAGCGCCGCAAGCGACAGCGTAACATACCGTCCGCAGCTGCGTCCGAGCCGCCTTGCCGCGTCCTCGCCCGTTATCTCCGCCTCATGGATATGCAGTCCCTCTCGCTCGTACTCGGTTTCGGTCACGCCCTCGATTTTACCGCTTTCGCGCAGATTTTCCAGAAGCTCGACCGCAAGATCGGTGCGGAATGCCATAAAATTCCCTCCTTTTTGAGCAGTATGCGGCCATTCAAAAAAAATATGTATTTTCCTGAAAAAATGCTTGCAATTTTACGGGAACGATGTTAGAATAGAAGCACTGACAAATAGTAAAACGAAGGAGGTGTTTTCAGAATGCCCAACATCAAGTCTGCAAAGAAGCGTGTCAAGGTCAACACCGTCAAGGCGATGAACAACCAGATGGCAAAGAGCGCGCTCAAGACCACCCTGAAGAAGTTCGACGCGGCTATTGCTGCCGGCGATAAGGCGGAAGCGACTGTTGCTTATACGACTGCCGTAAAGGCTGTCGATCAGGCGGCTGCCAAGCACCTCCTGCACAAGAACAACGCATCCAACAAGAAGAGCAAGATGACCACCAAGCTGAACGGCATGGCGTAAGTCCTGTTTCGAGATGTGAACAGAGAACCGCGGGTTTCGACCTGCGGTTTTTTTGTGCCCGAAAACATTTAGACGTTTATCAAAATAATGCTTGACTTTGCGGCGGCTTGTGTTATTCTATATTTAGATAGACATCAAAATGAAAGGGGAGGAACATATGAAAACGACCATTGCAATCTGCTCGGCGGGACTGCTGCTGGCGGCGGTGCTCATCGTGTGGCAGGCGCGGGCGCTGTCAAGGCGCGAGCTGGTGTGCCGGTTCTGCGGAAAGCAGCTGCGCCTGCCGTGGAACCGGCTGCTGCTCCGTCAGCATGTCGGGAACGAATGGTGGCTGTTTTGCCCGACCTGCGGACGAAAAACATGGTTTACCGCACGAAAGAGGGGAGAATAATGGGCTTTCAGCAGAGCTTCAAGGCGCTCAGCGACCCGGTGCGGCGCGAAATTCTCTCGCTGCTGCGGCGTGGGCCGATGGCGGCGGGCGACATCGCGGCGCATTTCGACCTGTCGGGCGCGACGGTTTCGCACCACCTCGCCATCCTGCGCGACGCCGGACTGATACTCGACGACCGGCAGGGAAAATACATTTACTACGAGCTGAATATGTCGGTCGTGGATGAGATACTGGAGTGGGTTTCCGCATTGAGAGGAGAGGACAGAGATGAAAAAAACGAATAAAAAGCAGGCTGCGGCATGGCTGCTGTCGCTGCTGCCGCTGGTGATGATCGCGGCGGTGTACCGCCGTCTGCCGGCCGAGGTGCCGATGCACTGGGATTTCGACGGCGCGGTCGATTACGGCGCAAAGGCGCAGCTGTGGGTGATTGCGGCGATGGCGCCGATGCTCGAGGCGATGTTCTGCTTCCTGCCGAAGATCGACCCGAAAAACAAAAATTACGGTAAGTTCGGCGACGCCTATCTTGGCATTCAGCTTGTGACGCTGCTGTTCCTCGTGGCGATGACCGGCATCTGCATCACCGAAGCGCTGCGCCCGGGCACGGTCAATGTTTCGGGCGTGGTATGCCTGCTCGTGAGCCTCATGATGGTCTACCTCGGCAACGTCATGCCGCGGTTCCGCATGAACTGGTACTGCGGCGTCAAGAATCCGTGGACGCTTTCGAGCGAGGCGGTCTGGACGCGCACGCATCGCATCGCCGGGCGGATGTTCTTCGCCTCCGGCCTGCTTGGCGCGGCGGGGGCGTTTCTCCCGGACAGCCGCGCGAAGTTTGCGATGCTGTTCGTACCGCTCGCGCTCGCGGTAATCGTTCCAACTGTTTTCAGCTGGAAAATCTACCGCGAGGAGCAGGAAAAATGACGAAAAGAGGGGCGGCGCGTCGCACGAAAAAACCGGCGCAGACCGTCCCTCGACAAGTTTATCTATAATTTAACTTGTCAGGTGGGGAAGAATATGATATAATATTGCAGAAAGTTTACATAGGTGGGGAACAAGACCTATGTACACCCCATCCGGGCAAGGAGAAAGTTTATGAAAAGAACGTGTAGGCTGACAGCGGCGGTGCTGCTTACGGCCGCCGTTACGGCAGGCACTGTCACCGCATGCGGCGCAGCAGCGGAAACCGCGGTCACGACCGAAACATATGCCTATCTGCCGGACCATTCGGTTTACTTTTACGATGTGGATGACGGCTACTCGTGGGCGTTTCGCGAGGTGGATACGCTTGCGGTCGCGGGCGTCATTCAGGGCCGCGGCGACCACCTGTTTTATCCGAGAAACGCCATCACGCGGGCGGACTTCATCGTTATGCTCGACCGCGCCTACGGCATGAGCAGCGCACTCGAAAGCGGCGCCGTACCCGCGCAGCAGGACTTCAGCGACGTACCCTCCACCGAGTATTACGCGAAATCCGTTGCGGCGGCGCGTGCGCTCGGCGTTGCGACCGGCACGGCGGACAACCGTTTTCTGCCGCAGCAGACCATGAGCCGACAGGACGCCATGGTGTTTCTCAAGCGCACCATCGACCGCACCGACCTTTCGCTGCGAAGCGGCTCTATCACCGGCTTTACGGACGCGGCCTCGGTCAAGGAGTACGCGCAGGAGGCTGTCGGCGCACTGACGAACGCCAAGGTCATCGGCGGCACGAACGGCAAGCTCAACCCGACCGCGCCTGTCACCCGCGCGGAAATGGCGGTCATGCTGTACCGTGCGCTCCATCTGACCCAGAACGGCGGCTCGGGCGGCGCAGTCTACCACGAGCGCAAGGATACCGTGAGCTTGTGCATCGGCGCACAGAGTTACAGCGACGTCGTGATCGAGAACTACGCCCCCTCCGTGACCTATGAGGGACTCGTGCAGTATTCCGGTCTCAGACGCGAGGGCAGCACGATGTATATCACCATCGAGGGCACGCACGCCATCGACCGCGAGGCAAGCTATAAAAACGGCGAGTTCACCTTCAACGGGGACGAGAACGGCATTCTCGGAAAGTATCCGGTGTCCTCGGACTGCGTGGCCATTGACACGGGCGAGCCGTATCACCAGATCACCTCGCCCGTCAGCACCGGCTCGGAATACAGCCGCTGCTATCCTTCCGTCAAGGACGGCGAGGTCGTCGCGGTGTATTATGTCCAATAAATAGAGATAGAGAAAACCGGCTCTGCCGAGGGAAAACACCTCTGGGAGAGCCGGTTTTTTGTTTGTCTTTATTTTTCGGCGGTAACATGGGACGCGAGCGCGTGGTCGAACTCCGGCCAGCAGCGGCGCAGAACGGCGGGGTGGCCGTCCGAATTGATGAAGCAGTGGCGGCTGTCGCCCGTGCAGCGAAGCTCGCCGGTCGCCTTGTCAAAGACGTTGTAGTGCAGCGTCATGCGCACGCCGTTGTATTGGGTGATGGTCGCCTCGATGCGCACGGTTTCGCCGAAGCGGCTCATCGTCTTGTACTGGCACGCGACCTCGAGCACCGGGCCGCTGTAACCCTCGGCCTCGATGCGGTCGTAGCCGAAGCCGAGCTGCTCGAGCAGGTCAACACGTGCCTCCTCGAACCAGCGAATGTAGTTCGAGTGGTGGACGATGCCCATGCCGTCGGTTTCGTAATACTGAACCTTGTGTTCGTATGGAATCATGGGAAAACCCCTTTTATAGAGTGGAGAGTGCAGAGTGAAGAGAAATAAGAAGAGCGGAGAGGGAAGGATGAAGAAATATGTACTCTGCACACTTCACTCGCCACACTCTGTTTTCTCTATCTTCGTGCTTACTTGAAGTATTTTACGCCGTTTGCGAACAGCGGCTGATACTTTTCGCCGTAGATGTTCTTGCCGACAAACGGGCTGTAACGCTCGGTATGGCCCATCTTGCCGAGTACACGGCCGTCCGGAGAGGTGATACCCTCAATCGCGCACATCGAGCCGTTCGGGTTCCACGCGATGTCCATGGACGGAGCGCCCGCAAGGTCGGTGTACTGGAACGCGATCTGACCGTTCTTTGCGAGGTCGTCAATCACGTGCTGCGGTGCTACGAAGCGGCCTTCGCCGTGCGAGAACGCGATGGAGTGCAGGTCGCCGACGTTGCAGGAGGACAGCCACGGGCTCTTCACGGACGCAACACGGGTGGTTGCGTAGCGGCTCTGGTGACGGCCGATGAGGTTGAAGGTCAGGGTCGGGTCCTCGCCGGTCATCTCGTCGCGGATCTCGCCGTAGGGCACCAGACCCAGCTTGATGAGCGCCTGGAAGCCGTTGCAGATGCCGAGCATCAGGCCGTCGCGGCGGTTCAGCAGCTCATGGATGCTGTCCTTGATGCCGGGGCCGCGCAGGAAGGAGGCAATGAACTTGCCCGAGCCGTCCGGCTCGTCGCCGCCGGAGAAGCCGCCCGGCAGAATGACCATCTGCGCACGGCGGATGGCGCTCTCGAGCTGCTCTGCGCTCTCGCGGAGCGCGTCTGCGGAGAAGTTGCGGACAACAACGATCTCAGCCGCGCCGCCTGCATTCTCAACTGCACGCGCGGTGTCGTACTCGCAGTTGGTGCCCGGGAATACCGGAATGACCGCGAGCGGCTTTGCGCTCTTGACCGCCGGAGCGGAAACGTTGCGCTCGGTGAAGGAAACCGTGGTGAGGTGGTCATCGGAAGCGGCTGCCCTGGTCGGGAATACGCTTTCGAGCTTGCCCTCGAAGGCGCGGGTCAGCTCATCGATGGAAACCGACTCGCCGGCGATGGTAATCTTTTCGTCTGCGGTGGTCTGACCGACATACCACTGGGCCGGCAGCTCGCACGCCGCCTCGACCAGAATGCCGCCGAAGTTCTTCATGTAGAGCGCGTCGGTCGGGAAGCCTTCATCGACCGCGAAGCCTACCTTATTGCCGAGGGACATCTTGGCGATACCCTCTGCGATGCCGCCGGTGGTCAGCGCCCACGCAGAAACCGCCTTGCCGGAAGCGATGAGGTTTGCGACCTCGTTCCAGATGTGCTTCATGGTGACGTAGTCCGGCGTGCCGTCCATGTTGTACGGTGCATCGAAGAAGTAAACCGGGTGGCCGGCCGCCTTGAACTCAGGAGAGATCAGGCGGGAAGCGTCCTGCGGTGCGATAGCGAAGGAAACGAGCGTGGGCGGAACGTCCATGTCGTCGAACGAGCCGCTCATGGAGTCCTTGCCGCCGATGGCCGCGAGGCACAGGTTCTCCTGCGCGTCATACGCGCCGAGCAGAGCAGACAGCGGCTTGCCGAAGCGCTTCGGGTCCTTGCCCAGACGCTCGAAGTATTCCTGGAAGGTGAGGTATGCGGTCTCGAAATCACAGCCTGCGGCAACGAGCTTCGCAACCGACTCGATAACTGCGGCGGATGCGCCGAGGTACGGGTTCTGTTCGGTGAAATACGGGTCGAAGCCGAACGCCATGACGGACGCGGTCTCGCACTGGCCGTCGAGCGCCGGCATGGTAGCTGCCATGACCTGCGTCGGGGTCAGCTGATACTTGCCGCCGAAGGGCATGAATACCGAGGACGCGCCGATGGAGCCGTCGAAGCGCTCGACCAGACCGCGCTCGAGGCAGATGCCGAGGGTGGAGGCGAGGTTCAGCAGCTTTTCCTTTTCGGAAGCACCGTCCGGTGCGCAGGAGATGGACGGGGTCGGCAGTGCGCCTACCTCGGCGTCAACGTGCTTGGAGCAGCCGTTGGTGTTGAGGAAGTCGCGGGAAACGTCAACGATCTTGGTGCCGTTCCAGGTCATGCACAGGCGGTTCTTGTCGGTGACGGTCGCAACAACGACAGCCTCGATGTTCTCCTTGGCAGCAGCCGCGATGAAGGCATCGACGTCCTTTGCGCGGACTACGACAGCCATGCGCTCCTGCGACTCGGAAATCGCAAGCTCGGTGCCGTCGAGGCCGTCATACTTCTTCGGAACGGCGTTCAGGTCGATGTCCAGACCGTCCGCCAGCTCGCCGATGGCAACGGATACGCCGCCCGCGCCGAAGTCGTTGCAGCGGCGGATCATGCGGGTCACATTGCCGTCGCGGAACAGACGCTGGATCTTACGCTCCTCGGGCGGGTTGCCCTTCTGGACCTCTGCGCCGCAGGTTTCAAGCGATTCCTCGGTGTGCTTCTTGGAGGAGCCGGTAGCGCCGCCGCAGCCGTCGCGGCCGGTCTTGCCGCCGAGCAGGATAACGATGTCGCCCGGCTCGGGGACCTCGCGGATGACGTTTTCGATGGGAGCCGCGCCGACAACAGCGCCGATCTCCATGCGCTTTGCAACATAGCCCGGATGGTAGATCTCGTGTACAAGACCGGTCGCAAGGCCGATCTGGTTGCCGTAGGAGGAGTAGCCTGCCGCGGCGGTCTGGCACAGCTTGCGCTGCGGCAGCTTGTGTTCGAGCGTTTCAGAGAGGGGAACGGTCGGGTCGCCCGCGCCGGTCACGCGCATCGCCTGATAGACGTAGGAGCGGCCGGAGAGCGGGTCGCGGATGGCGCCGCCGAGGCAGGTCGCCGCGCCGCCGAACGGTTCGATCTCGGTCGGGTGGTTGTGGGTCTCGTTCTTGAACATGAGCAGCCAGTCCTCGTAGTGACCGTTTACGAGCGCCTTTACCTTGATGGAGCAGGCGTTGATCTCCTCGGACTCGTCGATGTTCTTGAGGTAGCCGCGCTTCCTGAGTACCTTGGCCGCGATGGTACCCATGTCCATCAGCGTGACCGGACGCTTTGCGGCCTTTTCTTCGCCGTAGACTTCGACACGTGCCGCCATATAGCGGTCGAATGCGTCCTGCACCATCTGGTCCTCGAACTTTACGTCGTCGATCTGGGTGAGGAAGGTGGTGTGGCGGCAGTGGTCGGACCAGTAGGTATCGACCATGCGCACCTCAGTGATGGTGGGGTCGCGCTTTTCGGTGTCGCGGAAGTAGGTCTGGAGGAACTTGAGGTCGTCCAGATCCATCGCAAGCCCCATGTTATGCAGCATCTCGGAGAGGGCAGCCTCATCCATGTGCGTAAAGCCGACAACGGAAGCGACAGTCGTCGGGACCGCGTACTCGACCTTCAGGGTCGCGGGCTTGTCCATGGACGCCTCGCGGGTGTCCACGGGGTTGATGAGGTAGCCGCGGATCTTGTCCATATCCTCGGCGGTCAGTGCGCCTTCGAGGACGTAGATCTTGGCTGCTGCGACGGTCGGGCGTTCGCCGCCGGTGAGCAGCTGAATGCACTGTGCGCAGGAGTCCGCACGCTGGTCGAACTGACCGGGCAGCGGCTCGACCGCGAGCACGGTATGCGCACCCTCCGGACGGGGGAAGTCCTCATCATAGCAGACATCCGCCATCGGCTCGGAGAAAACGATGCCCTTGGCCTTTTCATAGGTTTCCTGCGTCAGACCCTCGGCATCGTAGCGGCAGAGATACCGTACGTGCGTCAGGTTCTTGATCTCCAGCAGATCGTGCAGGCTGGAGAACAGGCTGCGCGCTTCGACATCGAAGCCGGGTTTCTTTTCGGAATAACAACGATTAACGCTCATTTTATCGTGTCCTCTCCTTTATGTTGCAAGATAACTTTATTCTACCTGTTTTTACGAAATAAATCAATCGCCAAGGGGTACAAAAACTGAGGATATTCGAGCATTTATTTATACCCTGTTAAGAAAGATGCCGACTGTCGGTGAGGTTCGTTTTCGCGCAGGGAAGCAATCGCGCGACAGCGCATTCAAAAGCGTTTGCGGAGCAAACGCATGAAAACCGGGGGCGTGTACCTCGGTTTTTTTACTTCTGGAGGGAGAAAGTTTCCGTATGGGAACTTTCGGACGACTCGTGTTCTGCGAAGTCAGAACACAGATTGTCGGAAAAACGAAGTTTTTCGACAGTCTAAGAGAGAGATTTGCTGATT
>UQVU01000027.1 GCA_900544475.1 uncultured Butyricicoccus sp. | reverse complement strand
TTGCAAAAGGGGGTACAGGACACCCGGACTTGCGTCCCGGTTTCCTATACCCCCTCTTGCGACTCCCCCTGACCTTCCGGTCTGCCGCGCTGCCCTTCGGGCACGCGGCTAATACGCGGGGGACGCTCGGCTGCGCACTCAATCCTCGGTTTCACGGTGACGTTTAAGGAGGGATTGTTTATCGCGCTCTCTGGGATGTATCCGTAGGGCCGGGTGCCCTCACCCGGCCGTTCCCTCGGCGGGCATTCTTTCTCCGGACTGCTCCCGTAGGGCGGGATGACCTCATCCCGCCGTGTAACGGCGTGCACCTGTTGTTTCTTCTGCTGCTGTTTTGAACGGTGTGCTTGGATTTACGGCGGCGGGATTGGGGTCTTTCTCGCCTGCTGCAACTTTCGTTGCAGAAACGGCGGGGTGTTCGCGCTCTTCTTCGGAGGGATTTGAGGGGATTTTTCCGTTTTTTTCGGGCAAACTCTCTCTAAAGGGGGAATAGGCTTGCTAAAACTCATTTCTGCGAGTAAAATATATGACAGCAGCGGTGTCGCCGCGCTGCGCAGCATTGATCTTCATGTCGCGCCCGGCGACTATGTTTCCGTTACCGGGGCGTCCGGTTCGGGAAAATCCACGCTCATGCACATTCTCGGTCTGCTCGACACGCTTTCCTCCGGCTCTTATCTGCTCTGCGGTACGGATGTTTCGCATCTCTCCGCCGCCGCGCTCGCCGCACGCCGTGCCTCGCAGATTGGCTTTGTCTTTCAGCAGTTTCAGCTGCTCCCCGGTCTGACCGCGCTTGAAAACACCGCGCTTCCGCTCGCCATCACCGGCGTGCCGCGTGCCGTCCGCCTTTCGCGTGCACGGACAGCGCTCTGCTCGGTCGGCCTCGGCGACCGCATGAACCACCTGCCGCACGAGCTTTCCGGCGGTCAGCAGCAGCGCGTTGCCATCGCCCGCGCCCTTGTCGCGCGTCCCTGCGTGCTCCTCGCCGACGAGCCGACCGCAGGGCTCGACCCGGCCTCCGCTTCCGATGTGCTGCGCCTGTTCGACAGCCTGCACGAGAGCGGCCACACCATCGTGCTCATCACGCATGACCCGGCGGCGGCGAGCCGCGGAACCCGCCGTCTGCGTCTCGAACACGGCGAACTTTTCGACATAAATTAAGGAGAAATACCATGAACAGACGCGATAAAACCAACTATTATCTCGATATGGCTCAGGTCGCGCTTGAGCGCGGCACCTGCCTGCGCCGCAACTTCGGCGCGGTCATCGTCAAGAACGATGTCATCGTTTCCACCGGCTACACCGGCGCACCGCGCGGCCGCGCCAACTGCATCGACATCGGCACCTGCGTGCGCCAGAAGATGGGCATTCCGCGCGGCGAGCGGTACGAATTCTGCCGTTCGGTGCACGCCGAGGCGAACGCCATCATCGCCGCCCCCCGCGAGCAGATGCTCGGCGCGACGCTCTACCTCGTCGGCCGCGATATGTCCACGGGTGAAATCATGCCGGACGCCAATTCCTGCACGATGTGCAAGCGCATGATTATCAACGCCGGCATCTCACACGTTGTCATTCGCCGCGACAACGATACATACGACACCATCGACGTCGCTGACTGGGTCGCGCACGACGATGTGCTCGACGGACAGACCGGCTACTAAGCATAGAGAGAAAGGAGGCGGTTTCATGGCTGATACCACCCGGCTTTCCGGAAAAATCAGACATAAATGCAATAATAACATTCTTCTGACGCCGCAGGAGCTTTTCGAGCTTGAACACTTCATCGAGTCGCGCCGCGCGTCGGATGACTTTACCGAAACCGAGAAAAAAGCGCTCACGGAGAGCGATTTTACGCACTGGGAGTCGCTTTCCGGCCCGCTGCGTGCTTATATCGCAGAAAAGCACTACGCGGAGTTTCTCGCCGCGCCGACCGTTCCGGTGGACGAGGATTACCTTGAAAGCAGCATTTTCCGGCTCTCGCTCAACACATGGGCGCTCGACCCGGCGTTCCGTCTGGCGCTCAGCGCACGCATCCTCGCAGACCGCCGCCGCAGTCCGAACACGGTCGGCGTTTACGAGCGCTGCGAGCAGAAGATAAACGCTTATCTGATGGAGTGTGCGCTCACCCCGAGTGCGGTAAACGATACGCAGCTTGCGCTTGCTGAGGCGCTGTTCCTTGCACAGCTCGGCGGCGTCGAGGTCGTTCAGACCGCAAAGGGTCAGACCGGCTCGTATTTTCTCGGCGCGGAGGCGACCGTTACCGAGCCGTTCGCCCACGGCGGCCGCGCGGCCTTCCTGCTGCCTGCGGACACGGATTTCCGGGCGCTCCGCCCCTGCCCTGCCGTGCAGCATTTCGCGCTCCGCAAGGCGGACGGCACCGTGCTGCGCCGCCGCGCACGCGAAAGCGAGCATCCCGCCCGGCAGTACAGTGCCGATCTGGCGGATAAGCACATCTATCTGCGCCCGTACAAGGGCGGCGAAGGCCGCTATGCCGCGCTGACGCTCGGCATCCGGAGCGACGCCCCGGGCGGCGTCTCCCCTCTCGGCCACGCGCACAGCGACTGGGCGCATTCCGAGCGCCAGAGCGGCTTCCTTTCCTGCCGCGAGACCGGCGTCGGCCAGCGCTTCGGCGGCCGCATCATCGACCTCACGCCGCTCTCCTCCGCGCAGCTGACCGCGCTCATGCAGGCATTTGCGCACGGATACCGTGCCCTTCAGGCGCAGCCGGAGGTGCCGGATGCCCTGCTCCGCGTCAACAGCCTGCTCACCGGCGCACCGCTCACGCGCGAGGAAATGCTCGCGCTCTGGTCGCATCTCGATGCAGACGACGCGGAAGCGCTCGGCGCAGCCTTTGACGCCTGCCGCAGCCGCAGTCTGGAGGCGCCCATCAAGCCGCCTCAGCTCAAGACCGGCGACGGCTGCACATTCGCGCCGCTCACGCCTGTTCATATCGAGCTCAGGCAGAACGAGGTGAACTGGTACAACCGTGTATTCGGCTGGCTGCCGTTCGTGGACAGCGCGGACGACATCCGCCGTGAAAACCGCCGCCTCCAGAACGAATACCGCGCCGCACAGCGTGCGGCCGACCTTTCGTTCGGCGGCAACCACTTCGAGGACGAAATCGAGTACAGCGACGCGGTGCTCAAGCCGCGCTACCGCCTGCACCGCTGCGGTCTGCCGAAGGAACGGCTCGCCATCCCGGCGCAGCCTGCCGCGCCCGGCAGAGAGCGTCCGCTCGACCGCAAGGCCATTCTGTCGCTGCTGCTCGACGACCGCCGCGAATGCACCCCGGAGGAGCAGCTGTTCCTCTCCTACGTCAAGGGTCTTTCCGGCGTGCAGCGCATTGTAGACGGCTACCTCGGCAAGAGCCAGAGTGCGCTCGTCAAGAACCTGCGCAGCAACCCCGATTCGTTCGCCAAGACCATCATGCAGACCATTTACAGCGACGCCCGCCGCAACGGCATCGACCACCTGCCGGGCCTCGCGCGTCAGCTGATCGAACCCGAGCTGCGCCGCCATGAGGCCGCCCGCCCCAAGGCCGCAGAAACAGACGAATAAATACAGAAATCCCTCCCGATTTGCAAACGGGAGGGATTTTTTCTGTCTGATATGATAGTTTTAACGGAAATCTGCTACCGCGCGGCAGCGCGCATGAAATAGAATTTGCTTTGCAAATTCCAAAAAACCGGGGGCGTGTACCTCGGTTTTTTGTCTTTGAGAGAGAGAAAAGTTTCTGTATAGGAACTTTTCTCCGTCCGTGTTCTGCGGCGCAACGCGCCGTCAGAACACACTTGTCGGCGAAACGCAAGTTTCGCGACAGGTTATATGTCTTCGTCCCGTGCCGCCTTTGCGACCAGTCCGGACAGCGCCAGCAGCGCGATAAGGTTCGGGAATACCATCAGGCCGTTGAACAGGTCGGACAGGTTCCATACGAGGTCAACGTGCAGTGCGGAGCCGATAACGATGCAGATAACAACGATAGTGGCATACGCCTTGACTGCCTTGTGGCCGAACAGCGCCTTGACGTTCTGCTCACCAAAGAAATACCAGCCGATGATGGTCGAGAACGCGAAGAACAGCATACAGATGGCAACGAATGCGCCGCCGAGCGTGCCGAGGGAGGCGGTGAAGGCCGCCTGCGCCAGCTCGGTGCCCTGAAGGCCGTCCGGTGCGCCCGGATTGAGCATGCCGGAGGTCAGAATGACCATTGCGGTCAGCGTCAGTACAACAAAGGTGTCGATGAATACCGAAACGATAGCGATCTCGCCCTGATCCTGCGGACGCTTTACCTTTGCCAGAGCGTGTGCGTGCGGGGTGGAACCCATGCCGGCCTCGTTGGAGAACAGACCGCGTGCAACGCCGTAGCGCATTGCCTTCTGGATCGTGATGCCGGCCGCGCCGCCGAGGATGGCCTGCGGGTCAAACGCCGCAACGAAGATGGCCTTGAACGCCGGGATGATTGCCGCGTGGTTGAAGCAGAGAATGACAACGCAGCCTGCCATATAGAACAGCGCCATGATCGGGACGACCTTCTCGGTAACGGACGCGATACGGCCGACGCCGCCGAGGAAGATGAACGCCGCGATAAGTGCGCAGACGATGCCGACCGCGATCTGCGGTGCGCCGAACGCCGTCTTGAACGCTACGCTGATCGAGTTCGCCTGCACCATGTTGCCGGTGAAGCCGAGCGCGAAAATGATGGCAACCGAGAAGAAACCGGCGAGAAACTTGCCGAAACCGCCCTGAAAACGTGCGCGGATGTAGTAGATCGGGCCGCCGGTCACGTGACCGCGCTCATCGGTGGTCTTGTACTTCTGCGCAAGGACCGCCTCGCCGTAGATGGTGGACATACCGAAGAAAGCGGAGAGCCACATCCAGAAAATCGCGCCCGGGCCGCCGGAGTAAAGTGCGGTAGCCGCGCCCGCGATATTACCGGTGCCGACCTGCGCCGCGATAGCGGTCGTCAGCGCCTGAAACGGGCTCATGCCGTCCGCGCCCGCCTTTTCACCGTTGAGCGAAAAGTGGCCGAACAGATGCTTCCAGCCGGCGCCGAACTTGCGGACCTGAATGAAGCGTGTGCGGATGGTAAAGACGATGCCCGTGCCCACGAGCAGATACAGCAGCAGGCCGTTCCAGACGACGTTGCTGACCTTGCTTACCCATTCTGCCAGTACTTCCATTGTCATTTTTTACATTCCCCTTTTTTATCTGCGGCAAACAAAAAACCGAAACCCATGGGTAAAATGGATTTCGGCTCAAAAGAACGACAGCAAAACAGTGAATTCTGCGTTTCCCCCTTGCGGCACGCATCATGTTCCTGTGCAGTTATCGGTCCATACTCTGTCCTTTTGCCTGAGAGATTGGGCGCGGCTACTCTTACCCCCGCGCGCGTTGCACCTTCGGCAGTCCCCTTACATTCGGGACGTTCTCCAGAGCCACATCCGCTGACAGTCCTCATCCGGGTACACCGGACACCTGAGAGTTTCGCTCCTTCGGTAAGGTCTATGGACCTTTTTCCTGCCAGCTTCGTTTGTCGCTTTATGGTTTTTATGGCTATAAGTTTAACATTTCTCTGCATGAATGTCAAGTTTTTGTCTTTGTAGGATTTCACAAATTCGGCGCGCGCGAAAGAAAAGAAAAACACCGCAGAGCACATCCACGGTGTTTTGATACAAATATCTGCCAACGAAGTCAGATTGATGCTTCGTGCGGCAGCACGCATAAAATAGAATTTGCGCAGCAAATTCATAAATTCCGGGAGCATGTATCTCGGAATTTATACAAGGGAAGAAAAAATGTGCCCGAAGGGCGCGGTTTTTCTTCAGTATTCGCTCGAAAGCGTGGTTTCGAGCGAAAGATTTTAGTAGACGTACTCGAATTCCAGTTCGCCGATGATGACCGGTGCGCCTTCCTCAATGCCCATTTCCTCGAGCTTCGCGTAGATGCCCGCGGTCTGGAGCATACGGTCCATATACTGTCGGGACTCGTAGTCGTCGAGGTTGACCGAGCCCATGACCTTGTCCACCCATGCGCCGGTAACGACGTAGGCGTCGCCGTCGCGCTCGATGGTCCAGTCGTTTTCGGTGACAGGCGCGGCCTCGGTTTCCACGAACTCCGGCTCGTAGACGAATACCGGCGGCAGCTGCTGCAGCTCGTGCCAGGTCAGGTTCATCAGCTCCTTGACGCCCTGATTGGTCGCGGCGGACAGCTCCGCGAACAGGAAGCCGTGCTCCTCGGCGTACTTGCGCAGCTTTTCGACCGGCTCGCGGTCGTCGCCCAGCAGGTCGGTCTTATTCGCGACGATGATCTGCGGACGCGCCGCCAGAAACTCGCTGTAACCGGCCAGCTCCGCATTGATCTTCTCGATGTCGTCGATCGGGTCGCGGCCCTCACTGCCTGCCGCGTCAACCAGATGCAGCAGCAGACGGCAGCGGTCGATATGGCGCAGGAAGTCGTGGCCGAGGCCGGCGCCCTCGCTTGCGCCCTCGATGATGCCCGGGATGTCCGCCATGACGAAGTTCTGCTCCTCGCCCACGGAAACCACGCCCAGATTGGGGACAAGGGTCGTGAAGTGGTAGTTTGCGATCTTGGGACGCGCCGCCGAAACCATGCTCAGCAGCGTGGACTTGCCGACGTTCGGAAAGCCGACCAGACCGACGTCCGCGAGCAGCTTGAGCTCGAGCACGATGTCGCGCTCAACGCCCGGCAGACCCGGCTTCGCGAAGCGCGGCGCCTGACGGGTCGGGGTCGCAAAATGCGTGTTGCCCCAGCCGCCGTTGCCGCCCTTTGCCGCGACATACGGCTCGTTATCCGACATATCCTTCATGACCTGTCCGGTTTTCTGGTCGCGGATGATCGTGCCGCGCGGCACGCGGATCACGAGGTCCGCGCCGTCCTTGCCCTTGCAGCGCTTGCCGCCGCCCGGCTCGCCCGCCGGAGCCACGTACTTCTTCTTGTAGCGGAAGTCGAGAAGCGTGGACAGGTTGTCGTCCACCTTGAAGATAACCGAACCGCCTCGTCCGCCGTCGCCGCCGTCCGGACCGCCCGCCGCAACATACTTTTCGCGGTGGAAGCCGACCTTGCCGTCGCCGCCCTTGCCGGACACGATCTTGATCTTGGCAATATCAATAAACATGACAGTTGTTCCTCCTTTCAAATAAGCTGTCGAAAAACTATCGTTTTTCCGACAATCTGTGTTTTGACTGACACAAAACACGGACGTCCGAAAGTTCCCATTCGGAAACTTTTTCCCTCTTAAAGCATAAAAAACGAGATACGTGCTCCCGGTTTTTATGATTTTGCGCTGCAAAATCTATTTCATGCGCGCTCCCGCGCGGCAATTGAAACATCGGGAGATTTAAGGCAACACCGCACAATGAAAGCTGCGGCGCTTTGCGAAAATTACGCGGTATTGCCTTAACGATAGTCTAATATCTCATTAAAACAAAATCCCAGACGAAGTCTGGGAATGAACATACCGTTTTGCTTGCAAAACGAAACCACATGGCGGATTTTTCTTTCGAAAAATCGAGCCATTGGCCCGCCGCAGCGAATTGCGCCTCCGGCGCAATCATGCAGTCGCGGTGCTCCGCACCGCAGCAAAATGCCCAGCTCTGCCGGGTATTTTGTTACCTCGACCCAGCCGCCCGGGGCGGCGTCGTTCGGGTATCAAATTGCGGTTTCGCAAGGAACCGTAATTTGAATATAGGGGGCTTTTGAAGCCCCCTATAACTCTTGTTCGTTTTACTGCGGGTAAACGGAAACCTGCTTGCGGTCCTTACCCAGGCGCTCGAAGCGAACTACACCCTCAACCTTTGCGAACAGGGTGTCGTCCGAACCACGGCCAACGTTTACGCCCGGATGGATCTTCGTGCCGCGCTGGCGAACGAGGATGTTGCCTGCCGGTACGGTCTGACCGTCTGCACGCTTAACGCCCAGTCGCTTGGACTCGGAGTCACGGCCGTTCTTGGTAGAACCTGCGCCCTTTTTATGCGCGAAAAACTGTAAGCTAATCTTCAGCATCTGTGTGCACCTCCATTACGTTCAAAAAATCGGAATAGTTTTGTTCCAGTTCGGAAAAATGCAGCTTTAGTGCCTGAAGTGCGTCCTGACCACGCTCTACCATGTCTTTCGGCAGGGTAAAGCGGATGTGAGCGCCCTCGTCCTCGATGAGTGTATCAACGGGGATCTGCTGTACATCGTACAGCAGCGCATGGGTCAGCATCACCGCACTGGAAATCGCCGCACAAACGATGTCCTCCCCTTCCTCCGCGTAGCCCGCGTGGCCGAGGATATCCACCGAAAGGAGCTTGCCTCCCTGCGACGAGAATGTGACCTTCGTCACGGCCTTACGCCTTGATGGACGCGATAGTCACCTTGGTGTACGGCTGACGATGGCCCTGACGACGGCGGTAACCCTTCTTGGGCTTCATCTTGAAGATGTTGATCTTCTTGCCCTTGCCGGTCTTCTCGACCGTGCCGGTTACGGCTGCGCCGGAAACGTAAGGAGCGCCGACGGTGAGCTTGTCGCCCTCGCCTACTGCCAGAACCTCGTCAAAAGTAACGGTTGCACCGTCCTCCACGCCGAGCTTCTCGACGTAGATCACGTCGCCCTCAGATACCTTGTACTGCTTGCCGCCAGTTTTCAGAATGGCATACATATGTTTTCCCTCTCTTTCGTTGTAGAGTCACGCTTGGCACGGCGGAGCATCGTTTTGATGCGCACTTAATCAGAGCCTATGCACAATGCGGCTTGTAATATCATAGCATACGCCCCCCTCGCTGTCAAGCGGAAAGCGAAAAATCCGAACGTAAAAGAAAGTACATTTTCCGCGCTTTTTTCTGTGTAAAATTACCTCAGCGCGATATATTTGAACGTATACATCGGGTTATTGCCGTTGTAGAGCGAGGTGGTGTTCAGCGCGTCGAAGCCGCCCTCGGCGATAGCCGCCATCTTACCCGGCGAGGCCGCCGTCGCAAGGCCGCCGAAGATCGAGTTTCCCTGCGAAAACGTGCCGTCCGAGCGGCACATCAGCACCGCACGCGGCGTGAAGCCGAGCGAAATGAACTGGCTATCCTCGCCGTCGCCCTCGTAGGTACCGAAAACGAAAAGGCTGTCCAGATTGGCCTGCACTGCGGCGTCCCCGGCGGCGGCCGACGCTCGGCAGCTCTCCGCGCTCTGCGCGATAGACTCCGAAAGCGAGCCGAGCGCGTCCTGCACGGCGGTTTTCTCCGCCTTGCCGCCGATTTCCTTGCGCAGCGGCTCCTCCAGCATATCGCGCGTGACCGTGCCGCCGTAAGCGGTGAGCACGAGCGACTCGACCCGTTCCTCGAGCTTTCTTCCGTCCGCGCAGACCTGATTGAGCGCCTGCCGCAGCTGTTCGGGCGCACTGTCGAACCACGCCTTGAGCGCGTCCGGCGAGAGCGCCGGCTGGTCCGGCAGGTCGGAAACCCGCTTGTCAAAACGGCTGATCTGATGTTCGAACATAAATAATACCCTCCTGTTCGCTGTGTCCGCGCTCCGCCGGCAGATACGGAACGCATCGCATTTCACTTCATTTCCCCATGAAGTAAGCCTAAGAATAGGAAGAAATCTGCGTTTTGTCAAGCGTTTCGGGTGGTCAATCTTTTGACCATGCACGGAAACCCCGCCGAAAAGGCGGCTTTCGCGTCCTTCGGCAGGGTTTCTCGAATTTTTATTCGCGTTTCGCCGCGTCAATATCCTGCAAAAGCTGCGCCCGGGTATCGTCGAACAGCAGCTTTTTGTTGTGGGCGAAATAGGCGTCGCAGCCGAAATTCTGGATAAACCACGAGGTGAACCAGTTCGCGGTCAGCTCGGTCGCGAACAGCACCATTTCCTGCGAGTCGGGAATGGCCTCGTCGAGGAAGGCGAACGCATGGGTGAGCGCGGCGTCCGTGCGGTCGGCGGCGGCGGCGCGGCTTTCGACCTCGGCGGAAAACAGCTCTTTCAGCCGGTCGAATGCCTGTCCGCGCGGCGTTTTTTCGAGCGCGAGCGTCTGGCGGTAGCCGTCCAGCTTTTCGACCTCCCGCGCCGCGACAAACAGCGCATCCCGGTCGGTCGAGGAGGAGCGGCGGCGCTGAAGCGCTTCGCGTTTCTCGTCAAGCAGCGTGCCGAGCGTTTTTTCGCCATCGCGGACAGAGAGCAGGTCGGCGTGCAGCGCATCGGTCAGCGCGTCCTGCCGGTAAGTCGTGCGTGCAGTTTCCGCGAGCCGCGACAGCAGCAGACCGAGCACGCCGAGCTTTTCGTCGAACGGCGCGTCGCGCAGCTCGGCGGCGCGTACCTTTTCCCATGTGCCGTTTGCGATTTCGTCTACGCGGTAGACCTCGCGGTATTTCGCGTAAAGCTCAAGGTAATTCGCGAAATCCGCCGCGATCTGCGGCAGCTGAAGATACTGCTCGATGACCTGACGGTCTACCGGAATGCCGAGCGTTTCGCAGGTCTGCATCATTTCAGACAGATCCTCCCAGCCGCGCGCGGTGACGAACTGAATGCCGTCCGCCGTCGTTTCCACGCGGTAGAAATTGTCGCGCCGGATTTCCAGATAGGACAGGATCGCGCCGTGAATGCCGCGTTTTCCGGCGTATTCCTTCCAGACGCCGAAATCCTCCTCGATGTCGATTTTCTTGACGCGGTCGAGCGTCACAACGTCAAATTCGCGCACGGATTTGTTATATTCGGGCGGATTGCCTGCCGCCACGACCATCCAGCCCTCCGGAAGCTGCTGATTGCCGAAGGTCTTGCATTGCAGGAACTGAAGCATCATCGGCGTCAGCGTTTCCGAAATGCAGTTGATCTCGTCGAGGAACAGAATGCCCTCGGAAACGCCCGTGCGCTCGATCTCGCGGTAGACTGAGGCGATAATCTCGCTCATGGTGTAGCTCGTTACTGTGCGTTCCTCGCCGCCCAGACGCACCTTTTCGATAAACGGCAGACCGAGCGCGGACTGGCGCGTGTGGTGGGTGAGCGTGTAGGACACCAGACCCACGCCGGTCTCCTCCGCGATCTGCTGCATGATCTGAGTCTTGCCGATGCCCGGCGGGCCGATGAGCAGCACCGGACGCTGCCGGATAGACGGAATGCGCCACGCCCCGAATTCGTCCTTCGCGAGATACGCACGCAGCGCGTTCTTTATCTCCTGCTTCGCTCGTTTTATATTCATGAAAAAGCACCTCGGCTCGTATTTTTCTGCCTCTACTATACCACGCCGCCCCCTTCCGCACAAGTGCCGCCTTGCCCCCGTGCGCCGCGCGTGCTATAATTTCAGGAGAAAATAACGCGAAAAGGAGCGGTTCTCATGCGGTGCATGGACGGAGAAAACGAAATGCTGCTGACCTGCCGGGAGCAGGCGGACGGAGTGAGCATTCTGCGGTGCGAAACGCGCGACCCGGTCGTGCTTCTGCCGGACGAGGTTGACGGCGCACCCGTTATCTCGCTCGGGAAATACGCGCTCTCCGGCCGCGCCCCCGACCTTGCGGGCGAAAAGACGTTTTCCGTCCGCGTCACCTGCGGCGGCGCTCTCCCCGTCCATCAGGCGGACAGCATCCGTGCGGTAACGCTCCCGAGTCAGCTGAAAACGGTCGGAAGCTATGCGTTCTACAACTGCCGTGCCCTCGAGGAGCTGACCATGACAAAAAGCGTTTCGGCGTTTGACGGCGGCTCGCTGATGAACTGCCGCAGTCTGCGCCGCGTGACCCTGCTCGCTTCGCCCGGCAGCGCGACCTGCCTGCCGAAAATCCTCGGTGAAACCGCCGCCGAGCTGGACGTCCGCTTCGAGCAGAACGGCGAGGCAACGCCGCTGCTGTTCCCGGCGTACACCGAGGAGCTTGAGGATTTAAGCCCGGCGCACATCTTTCAGCGCCGCATTCACGGCGCCGGGTACAGCTACCGCCAGTGCTTTGACGGGGCGGTGCTGAACCTCCGCCAGTACGACCGCGCCCTGTCCGAGCTTGCCGAGCGGCACGATTTTTCGGTCGCGGCCCGGGTCGCGGTGCGCCGGCTTGCCGCGCCGTTCGCACTCTCGGACAGCGCACGCGAGGACTACCTCGCCGTTCTCCGGGCGCACGGCCGCCCGCTCGCCTGCACGCTTGCGCAGAGAGGCGACAGCACCGCGCTGCACTTCCTGCTGTCGCTCGGGGTACTCTCCCCCGCTGACACGGACGCCGCCTGCAACGCCGCCCGCGAGTCCGGTCAGACCGCCGCGCTCACCGTGCTGCTTGCGGCGAACGCCCCCGCGCCGACACGCGGCAGAGCGAAAAACTACGACCTTTAAGGAGGGAAAACCGCCATGCAGTCCGCAAGATGGGCCGAAATCGGCCGCGAAATCCTGTTTTCCGCGCGGAGCGAGCTTTATATGAACCTGCCGTTTCTCGATGGAGCGCTGGCTTCGCTTCCTGTCCGGGACGGCTTCGACACAAGTTCGCTCGCAACCGATGCGAAGTCGCTCTTTTTCAGCGGCGCGTGGCTCGCGCAGCACTTCGAGCGCAGCCGCACGAGCGTCAACCGCGCCTATATGCACACGGTCTTTCACTGTCTGCTGCGCCATCCGGCGAAAATGCACGGCCGTGACCGCGATTTGTGGTCGCTTGCGTGCGATATTGCGGTCGAGAGTATGCTCGACAGCCTGAACTACCGCTGTCTTGCGCCGGATAAGCCCTCGGTGCGCCGTGAAAACCTCTACCGCTCGCTCCGCGAGCAGATGCCCGTGCTGACGGCCGAGGCGGTCTACCGCCATTTCCGCCGCGAACGGCTCAATTCCTACGACTGCGCAACGCTCACGCGCGTTTTTGCGGTCGATGAACACACGCTCTGGCCGGAGGACAGCGACGACGGTCAGGACCGCCGCTGGCAGCAGCAGGCCGAGCGCACCCGCACCGCCATGGAAACCGTTTTCGCAAACGAGGCGACCGGCGGCGAGGCCGTGCGCGAGCAGCTCGCCGTCTCCGCGCGCCGGACGACCGACTACCGCGCGTTTCTGCGCCGTTTTTCTGCCCTGCGCGAGGAAACCGCCGTAGACGCGGACTCGTTCGACTACGGCTACTACGCCTACGGCCTGCGCCATTACGGCAATATGCCGCTCATCGAGCCTCTTGAAACACGCGAAACGCGGAAAATCGAGGATTTCGTCATCGCCATCGACACCTCGATGTCCACCTCGGGCGAGCTTGTCCGCGCCTTTCTCGAAAAGACCTGCGAGCTGCTCCAGCAGAACACGAGCTTTTTCCGCCGCATCAACCTGCGCATTCTCCAGTGCGACGACCGGCTGCGCTCGGATAAGATGATCCACAATGCGAAGGAATTCGCCGACTACATGGCGCATTTCGAGCTGATCGGCCAGTCCGCGACCGACTTCCGCCCGGTTTTCGAGCACGTGGACAGGCTGGTTGCCGAGGGCGCGTTCCACTCGCTGCGCGGCCTGCTGTACTTCACGGACGGCCTCGGCCTCTACCCGAAAAAGCGCCCGAAGTACGACGCCGCCTTTGTCATGCTTGAGGGCGAGGCATGGCCGGACAGCGTCCCTCCCTGGGGCATCCGCGTCATTCTCCGCGAGGACGAGATAATTACAGCGTAATCGACCGCTATCCCCGCGTCCCGCACGCGGAAGCGGGCAAGAATTTGCGAAGCAAATTCCGCGGCCCGGTGCAAAAGGAATTTTCCCCTGCACCGGGCCGCTCTTTGTGTTTGTGTTTACTTTTCTGCGGCGCTTACTTTACGATTTCCTTTGCCGCAGCGGCGAGAACGTCTACCTTTGCGGCAGCTTCCGCCTTATCTGCGCCCTTGGCCATGATGTAGACCTTGACCTTCGGCTCGGTGCCGGACGGACGAATGATAAAGGTCGTGCCGCCCTCCAGCTCGTAGTACATAACGTTCTGACCCTTAAGCTCGATTTCCTCAGCCTTGCCGTCTGCCATGCAGGTGCGGGTACCCGGCATGTAATCGCGGGTGTACAGCACCTTGTCCGGGCCGACAACGGTCAGCGGCTTGTCGCGCAGCTCCTGCATAAGCTCCTTCATGCGCTGAAGGCCGGAAACGCCCGGCATGGTGATCGAGATGGTCTGCTCGCAGTAGTATCCGTACTTCTCGTACATCTCCTCCATTGCGTCATAGAGGGTCTTGCCCTGCGTGCGGTAGTAAGCCGCCATCTCGGCAATCAGCATGGAAGCGGTGACGGCGTCCTTGTCGCGTGCGTAGTCACCGCACAGATAGCCGTAGGACTCCTCGAACGCAAAGATGTACTCGTGCGAGCCGTCCTTTTCGAACTGCTTGATCTTCTCGGCGAGGAACTTGAAGCCGGTGAAGGTCTCGAAGCACTCAACGCCGTTCTTCTCGGCCGCCGCACGCGCCATTTCGGTGGTAACGATGGACTTGAGGACCGCCGGATGCGTCGGCATGGTGTTCGTCAGCTTCTTCGCGGTGATGATGTAATCGGTGAGCAGCACGCCGACCTGGTTGCCCGACAGGGTGACGTACTCGCCGGACTTGTCCTTGAGCACGATGCCGGTGCGGTCTGCGTCCGGGTCGGTGCCGATGATGAGGTCAACGTCGTTCTTCTTGGCGAGGTCGATAGCCAGATAGAAGCCTTCCTTGTACTCCGGGTTCGGGTTCTTGACGGTCGGGAAATCGCCGTCAATCTTCATCTGCTCCGGCTCGCAGATAATGTGCTTGTAGCCGAGGCGGCGGAGAATTTCCGGAACCAGACGATAGCCTGCGCCGTGGAACGGGGTGTAAACGAGCTTGAAATCGTCTGCAACCTGCTTTACGCAGTCCGGGTTGACGGCAACCTTGATGACCTCGCCGAGGTACGCCTCGTCGGTGTCCTTGCCGAGCATACGGATCATGCCGCTCCCTACGGCCTCATCGAAGTCCATGGTCTTAACGCCGGTGAAAATATCGGTCGCGGCCATTTCCTTCGCGACAACGTCGGCCTCAGCCGGGGGCAGCTGTGCGCCGTCCTCCCAGTAGACCTTGTAGCCGTTGTATTCCTTCGGGTTGTGGGATGCGGTGATGTTGATGCCTGCGATGCAGCCGTAGTGACGGACTGCGAAGGACAGCTCCGGGGTCGGGCGCAGTTCATCGAACAGCAGCGCCTTGATGCCGTTTGCGGCGAGGATGCAGGCGGACTGCTTTGCGAACTCGGGCGAGAAATGGCGGGAGTCGTAAGCGATGGCGACGCCGCGCTCCATTGCATCCGGGCCGTTCGAAACGATGAGCTTTGCGAGGCCCTGTGCGGCCTGACCGACGGTAAAGCGGTTCATGCGGTTGAGGCCGACGCCCAGAACGCCGCGCAGGCCGGCGGTGCCGAACGACAGCGGCGCATAGAAGCGGCTCTCGATCTCCTCGTTATTATCTGCAACCGACTCAAGTTCCGCGTGTTCCTCTGCGCTCAGCGCGCCGCTCTCCAGCCAGTGCTTGTATTCAGTCATGAAATCCATGTCTATCACCTCTCCTGATATTTGCTTCGGCGGGCGCTCTCTCGCCGCGTGCCGAAACCTCTATCTAAATTATACGATATTTGCCTGTCAATGCAAGGGGATTTTGCGCGTTTTATAAAAATCTCCCAAGGAGCTCTGTCTTTGTGCACAGTTCTGCGCGTTTTTCTTTGTGCAGTTTATCAGGAAATGTATGGAAGCGGCAGACAGGCGGCGAGGCACTGTCCCTTGCGGAATGCGGCGCGATATGCTACGATAGCAGTAATACGAGTACGAAAAGGACGAAAAACCCATGATACAGTGCTTTGTGAAAAAGGAGTATGAGCCGCCGTTCGGGCTGACCCGTGCGCCGCGCCTGTTTTCGGTCAGCCGGACGGACGCTGAGGCTTCGGCGCATCCGCGCGTCATGCACGCGCATGATGATCTGGTGGAGATCGTACTGGTGCGGGGCGGCGAGAGCCGGTATTTTGTCGGCGGAATGCCGTATGACGCGCGGCGGGGCGACCTGTTCATCTACAACAGCCGTGTGGTGCACGATGAGCCGTCCGGACCGGACCGGCCGGTCGCGTCCTTCAGTCTGGCGCTCGGCGGACTGAACGTACCCGGACTGCGCGAGAACGCGCTTATCCCTGACGAGGCGTCGCCGGTCTGTCCGCTGACCGAGGAGCAGACCGTGCGGCTGGAGCGGCTGTACGATGTGCTGTACGGCGAGCTGACCGCGGGAAACGACGATGGGGCGCATCATCTGCTGATGGCGCTGCTGACGCTTGTGCAGCAGTTTCTCGCCGCTGCGGCGCAGGACGGCAACCGGGGCGGAAACGTGTTCGCGCAGCGCATCAAGGACTACATCGACAGCCATTTTTCCGAGGATTTTTCGCTCCAGAGCATGGCGGACGCACTGCACGTCAGTCCGTACTATCTGGCGCACGTATGCAAGGATGTGACCGGCTACTCGCCGCTGCAATATGTGCTGCGCCGCCGCATCGGGGAAGCGCAGACGCTGCTGATTACGACCGACCTGCCGGTGACGCGCATCGCGGCGCAGGTCGGATATGACAATCCGAGCCACTTCAACGCGCAGTTTTCCAAGGCGGTCGGTATGTCGCCGAGAACCTTCCGGAAGGAATATGTGTACCACAAGTGAACGGTGACTGCCGTTTATCCGGGCGGCAGCCAACCTTTTCTCCCTCCAAGGGAGAGCGCGAACGATACGCCGATTCTGCGGCCTGACGCAGGAGGCGAGAGCTGTCCCCAATCCCGGGGACGGGGGAGTTTCGCCCTCGGAGGGCGGGGCATTGCCGCCGCCCGGCGGCAGGGGGCAAAAGGGGATAGGACACCAAGGTTTCCTATCCCCTCTTGCGACTCCCCAACT
>UQVU01000026.1 GCA_900544475.1 uncultured Butyricicoccus sp. | reverse complement strand
AGGTTTTGCTTTGCAAAACCATAAAAACCGGGGGCGTGTACCTCGGTTTTTATACTCTGAGAGGGAGAAAGTTTCCGAATGGGAACTTTCGGACGTCCGTGTTCTGCGGCGCAAAGCGCTGCCAGAACACAACTTGTCGGCAAAACGTTAGTTTTGTGACAGTTTCAACGCCCTTGCGAGCTTGCTTTCGTTTTCGGGGATGAGGTCGAGCTGGTCGGCGAGCTCGGCGGCGAGGGCATGGAACGCTTTTTCGTCGCCGGCGACGTATTCGAGCTCGATTTCGCACAGCGGGGCGGAGCGGCCCTCGCGGCGCAGCTCGCCCTGATCGAGCGCCAGCTCGCACACGGTGTCCTTTTCCTGAAGCAGAACCGCGCAGCGGCGGAACGAAACCGTGCAGGTTTCGACAAGCTCGCGCTGCATCAGCTGCTCACAGAGCGCTTCGGGCGCGCCCTTGCCGGGCAGCTTCGCGAGCCCCTCTTTGAGCGTTTCTGCGTCGCACTGGTATTCCTCGTGCGCACGCAGACCCTCGGTGCCGCTTTCCGCGCCGCGTATCTTCATGCAGCACACGCTGCGCTCGTTTTCCCGGCGCAGACGCAGCGCGGTCTTGCTTTCGCGCAGCATTCCGTCCGCCGTGTCGTAGTAGCTCGACTCCATATGAATGGTGCGGCTCTGGCTGCCGATACGCGCGGACGCCCACAGCAGCGCACGGCTCAGCAGCAGCTCGTCGGCACGCCATTTGTACTCTTTTTCGACCGATTTGTTCATGAACGCACCTGACCGTTTCCGTAAATGATATACTTGGTCGTGGTCAGCGCGGTCAGGCCCATCGGGCCGCGTGCGTGCAGCTTCTGGGTCGAAATGCCGATTTCCGCGCCGAAACCGAACTCAAAACCGTCCGTAAAGCGGGTGGAGGCGTTGACATAGACCGCCGCCGCGTCCACTTCCTCAAGAAAACGCTGCGAAGCGTCGTAGTCGCGCGTCACGATGCACTCCGAGTGGCCGGTGTTGAAGCGGTTGATGTGCTCGATGGCCTCGTCGATGGAGTCCACGACCTTGCAGGAGATTTCGTAGCCGCCGTACTCGCGGCCATAGTCCTCATCGGTCGCCGGAAGAATGGCGTCGCCGAGGATCTCGGTCGTGCGCGGGCAGCCGTGAATGGTCACGTGGTCGGGGGCAAGACCCTCCGCCGCCATCGGCAGGAAGGCCGCCGCGACGTCCTTGTGCACGAGCAGGCTCTCGGCGGCATTGCACACGCTCGGGCGCTGGCATTTCGCGTTGACGAGGATATTTTTCGCCATTTCGAGGTCGGCGGAGGCGTCCACGTAAACGTGGCAGTTGCCGGTGCCGGTTTCGATGACGGGGACGGTCGCGTTCATGACGACCGACTGAATAAGACCTGCGCCGCCGCGCGGAATGAGAACGTCCAGATAGCCGTTCAGCTTCATCATCTGCGTCGCGGTCTCGCGGGCGGTGTCCTCAACGAGGTTGATGGCGTTTTCGGGCAGGCCGCAGGAAGCGAGCGCCCGGCGCATGATGCCGGTCAGGCACATCGAGGAGCGGAACGCCTCCTTGCCGCCGCGCAGGATGCAGGCCGAGCCTGCCTTGAAGCAGAGCACAGCCGCGTCCACGGTAACGTTCGGACGGGCCTCGTAGATGATGCCGATGACGCCCATCGGGACGCGCTTCTGACCGATATTCAGGCCGTTCGGACGCCGGCGCATCCAGAGCACCTCGCCCACCGGGTCGGGGAGCGCCGCGACCTGACGGCAGCCCTCCGCGATGCCGGCGATGCGCTTTTCGTCCAGCATCAGGCGGTCGATGAGACCGTCGTTCAGACCGGCGGCACGGCCGTTTTCGATGTCGATTTTGTTTGCCGCGATGATTTCGTCCGCGTGCGCGACAAGCGCATCTGCGATGGCGAGAATAGCGCGGTTTTTGTCATTTGTGCCGAGTTTCGCAACCGTATACTTGGCGCGGCGTGCATCCTCGGCGATTTCAAGAAGCTGACGCATTGGTTTCACCTCATATTTTTTATCATTAGAGTACCGATGGTTTTTAATGTTCGTAGGGCGGGGTGCCCTCACCCCGCCGCCTGTAAATCGATGCTTATCGTTAGAAACGGCGGGCTGAGGGCAGCCCGCCCTACGGATTGTTGATATAACCGATTAAGAGATATAACCGTTTAAGACTCTCTCTGGAACAGCGTGCCGACCGGCTTGCCGTCCACGATGTCGTAGAGCAGGCCCTGTTTGTCGCCGTTCGCGACGAGCATGGGGATATTCGCGTCCATGCACAGCTCGGCGGCGCCGATTTTGGTCGCCATGCCGCCCGTGCCGAGCGAGGAGCCTGCACCGCCGGCCATCTTGCGCACCTTCGACGTGATGACGGGCACGTGGGAGATGAGCTTCGCCTGCGGATTTTTGCGCGGGTCGGAGTCGTACAGACCGTCGATGTCGGAGAAAATAACGAGCAGGTCGGCCTCGCACATACGCGCGACGACGGCGGACAGCGTATCGTTATCGCCGAAGTTCTCGATGTGCTTCAGCTCGGCGGTCGCGACCGAGTCGTTCTCGTTGATGATGGGGACGACGCCGATCTTGGTCAGCTCGGTGAAGGTGTTGTGGATGTTCTGACGCTGCTCGGTATCGACGATGTTTTCGCGCGTGAGCAGTATCTGCGCGACGTTGATGCCGTATTCGAGGAACATTTTATCGTAAATGTGCATCAGTTCGCACTGACCGACCGCCGCCGCCGCCTGCTTGACGGCCAGCTCACGCGGACGCTCCTTGAGTCCCAGCTTGGCGGTGCCGACCGCAACGGCGCCCGAGGACACGAGCACCATTTCGAACCCGCGGTTCTGAAGATCGCTGATGGTGCGCACCAACTGCTCGATGCGGCGGATATTCGGCTTGCCGTTGTCGTAGGTCAGCGTCGAGGAGCCGACCTTGACGACGATGCGCCGCACCTCTTTCATGTTCAGCATAGTAAGTAAACCTCCGGAAAACACGGCGGAAATCAGTTCCGGCCGATAGATACTCTTATTTTAGCACCGTAAAGCAGAATAAGCAAGACGGGGGACGCGGCGCGGCGTTCAGATGCCGTACAAAAAAGAGCGGTGCACCCGGGGCATTTTGCGCATATTTTCCGTTCCAAATGCACGATATTTGTGGTATACTGTAATGTAAACTAATAGACCTTTTTTTATGTTTTACGAAAGGGTGGGAATATATGAAAAACCGCATTCCGCTCCGCATCGCAGGTCAGAAGTACACGCTGGCAGCGGATGAGACCGAGGAATATATGAACGAAGTCGCCTCCTTCGCGCAGCAGGCCATCGTATCCTGCGGCGGCAGCGCGTCGTTTGCTTCGACCCGCGCGATCGCGCTTGCGACCATCAATCTGGCCGACCAGTGCATCAAGGCCAAGCGCGAGGCGCTCGCGGCGGAGGAAAAATGCCGTGCGCTCGAAAAGGAGCTGGAAGAGCTTCGCGCACAGAAGAATACTGCAAAGAACGGAAATCACAAGAAATGAACGGAAAGATACCTGAATTACTTGCGCCGGCCGGCTCGCCCGAGGGCGTCCGCGCCGCTGTGCAGTCGGGCGCAGGCGCGGTCTACATGGGCTTCGGCACCTTCAACGCCCGCCGCAACGCGCAGGGCTTTTCGCACGAGGAAATGGCGGACGCCATCGCCTACTGCCGTGCGCGTAATGTGAAAAGCAACATCACTCTCAATATCCTTGTCGGCGACCGCGAGCTGGAGGCCGCGCTCGAGGACGCGAAGTTCCTGTATGAGGCGGGCGCGGACGCGCTCATCGTGCAGGACCTCGGCCTTGCGCGTCTCATCCATGCCCACGCGCCGGATTTCGCCCTGCACGCCTCGACCCAGATGACCATCCACACGCTCGACGGCGCAAAGCAGGCGCGCGACATCGGCTTTTCCCGTGTCGTTCTCAGCCGCGAGTGCTCGCGCGAGGAAGTACAGCTCATCACCGAGCAGGCGGGCGTCGAGACCGAGGTGTTCGTCCACGGTGCGCTGTGTATGTGCTACTCGGGACAGTGCTATCTGTCCGCCGTCATCGGTCAGCGCTCGGGCAACCGCGGCCTGTGTGCGCAGCCGTGCCGCCTGCCGTACAACGGCGGCTATCCGCTCTCGCTCAAGGACCTGATGCTCGCCGGTCACGTGGCGGAGCTGGCGGACTGGGGCGTGTCCTCGCTCAAGATCGAGGGCCGCATGAAGCGCCCGGAGTACGCCGCCATCGTCACCAAGGTCTACGCCGACCTGCTGCGCGAGCACAGAAAGCCGACCGCCGGGGAGCGCGACATCCTGCGCCGCGTGTTCTCGCGCGACGGCTTCACGGACGGCTACTACACCGGGAAAAAGGGCGACAGTATGTTCGGCACCAAGACCGACGTGCCGATGAGCGAGGTCAAGGCGCTCTATGACGAGGCCGCGCACCGCTTTGCCGAGGGCAGGGAAGCGCCGCTCGTGCCGGTCAGTCTGTTCTTCACCGCCAGACGCGACACCGGCGCGGTGCTGAGCGCGGGCGAGGTGACGGTCACGGCGCCGGTCGAGCAGGCGAAAAACCGCCCGACAACGCCGGAAATGGTCGAAAAATCGCTCGCAAAGACGGGCGGCACCCCGTTTTATCCGCAGGAAATGCACATCGAGGTCGAGGACGGCTTGGTTGTCCCGGCGTCCGTCATGAACGGAATGCGGCGCGATGCGCTGTCGCTGCTGCTCGCGACGCGCTCGGTCGCGCCCTCCCGCGACTGGATGGGCGGCAATGTGCTGCCGCGCGATGAGGAGGCGGCGGCGCGGAGCGGTTTCCGCGGCTATACGGCCTCGGTCCGCACCGAAGCGCAGGCGGAGGCGCTGAAAAACGTCGGTCTGGAAACGGTTTATGTGCCGCTCGAAGTTGCAGCGCGAACCGGACTGCCGGCGGTCCTGCCGCGCGTCTTTTCCGACCGCGAGCAGGGACAGGTCGAGATGCTGCTCGGCGAGGCGATGAGCCGGGGAACGGACACGGTCCTCGTCGGCAACATCGGCCACATCCCGATGGCGAAGCGCCTCGGCTTTACCGTGCACGGCGACTTCGGCCTCAACGCCTACAACAGCCGCACGCTCTGTGCCCTCGCGGAGATGGGCGTTTCGCGCCAGACCCTGTCGTTCGAGGCGCGTCTTGCGCAGATCCGCGACATGGAGGGGCCGCTCGAAACCGACCTTATCGTTTACGGCCGCCTGCCGCTCATGATTTTTGAAAACTGCGCCATCCGCCGCCAGCACGGGGGCAAATGCTCGTGCAAGAACGGCGTGACGACGCTCACCGACCGCCGCAAGGAGAGCTTTCCGCTGCTGCCGGAGTTCGGCTGCCGCAACACGCTCATCGGCAACCGTCCGCTGTGCATCCGCGAGGATTTCGCGCGGCTCGGCGTGCAGACCGCCCGTCTGCTGTTTACGACCGAAAGCCCGGAGGAATGCGCACGCATCGCGCGTGCCTTTGTCGGCGGCGCACCGCTTGAGGGCGAGTTCACGCGCGGCCTGTATAAAAGAGGAGTCGAATAAATGAAAATCGTTCTGGCATCCGGCTCGCCCAGACGGCGCGAGCTGCTGAGCCTTATCACAGAGAATTTTACCGTCTGCCCGGCTGACGCAGACGAAACCCTGCGCGAGGGCGCACCGCTCGCGGACGAGGTCGTTCGTCTGTCCCGGCTCAAGGCCGAGGCGGCGCAGCGCGAGCACCCGGACGCGGTGTGCATCGGTTCGGACACCATGGTGACCATCGACCATCTGCCGCTCGGCAAGCCGAAGGACGAGCGGGACGCGGCGAATATGCTGCGCCGCCTGCGCGGCCGCACGCACGAGGTGCTGACCGGTCTTGCGGTGCTCTCGCCGGACGGAAAGGCGCAGACGCTCTGCACCTGCACTGAGGTCACCTTCCGCGACTTTTCCGATAAGGAGCTTGCGGAATATCTCGCCACCGGCGAGCCGCTCGACAAGGCGGGCGCCTACGGCATTCAGGACCACGGCGCGCTGCTCATAGAGGGCATCTGCGGCGACTATTACAGCGTCATGGGTCTGCCGGTCGCGTCGCTCGGCGTCATGCTGCGCGGTCTGAAGTAACGGACGAGAGGAGAATTTGCACTTGCGCAGAAGAAAAAGCGTAGACCCGCGGTTCTACATCGGCGCGGCGCTCGTCGTCGTGCTGTGCATCCTGTCGGCCGTATACAGCGGCGTGACGGGCAACCCCTCGCCGGTGACACGCGCGGCAGGGGCGGTCGTGCGGCCGGTGCAGCGCCTTGCGAGCGGCATCGGCGGCTTTTTCGGCAGGGGATTCGGGTATTTCACCGAGTTTGACCAGCTGAAAGCGGAAAACGAAGAACTGAAAAAGCAGCTGCGCGAAAACGAGCAGCTGGTGCGCGACGCGCAGCTTGCCATCGAGGAAAACAACCGCTTCCGTGCGCAGGCAGGCCAGCCCGAACGCCGGCGCAACCTGACCACGGTGAACGCCGAGGTCATCAGCCGCAACCCGGGCGATACGGCGGTGACGCTGACGCTCGACAAGGGCACCGCGCACGGCGTTGCGAAGGGCGACCTAGTCACGACGATCGACGGCGTGGTCGGCTACGTCAGCGAGGCAGGCGCGAACACCTGCGAGGTCACGACCGTGACCGACGTCGATATGCAGTGCGGCGCACTCATCACGCGCACGCGCGAAACCGCCATCGCGGAGGGCAGCTATGACCTCATGAGCGAGGACAAGCTGCGTCTTTCCTATCTCACGGCCGGCAATCAGGTGGTCGTGGGCGACACGGTCGAAACCTCGGGACGCGGCGGCGTGTTCCCTAAGGGCATCATGATCGGCACGGTCGAAAGCGTGCAGCCGGAGGAAACCGGCATTTCCTATTACGCGGTGCTGCGGCCGTTCGTCAACGTCTCGAACGTTTCGAGCGTGTCCATCATCACGGATTTCACCGACACAACGGAGTGATACCATGCAGAGAGAACTGATTTCCATTCCGAAAATACTGCTGTATATCGCGTTTACCGTGTTTATTTTTGTCTTTCAGACGAGCATTCTCGGCGCACATCCGCTGTTCGGCTATCATCTCGACCTGCTCCCGGCGGCGGTCGCGGCGGCAGCGCTGCTCGACGGCCCGGTGGAGGGCGCGGCGGTCGGCTTCACGGCGGGACTGCTGTATGATGTGGGTCTTATCGGTGTGGACGGCCTGTACCCCATCTATTTCCTGCTGTTCGGCCTCGCCGGCGGCGCGTTCAGCCGTCTGGCGCTCGCGGGCGGATTTCTGTCCATGGTGCTGATGAACGCGGTGGAGATGCTGCTGTTCGGGATGCTGCGCTATTTCGTGCAGCTCATGCCGCAGGGCGCGTCCTTTCTGCTCGTGCTGCATCAGACGGTCGGCGGAACGCTCATCGCGTGCGTGCTGTGCGCTCTCGTGTATCTGCCGATGCGCCGCATCAGCCGCAGGTTTTCACGCGACGACAGGTGGTTTTTCCGATAATTTGTGTTCTGACTTCGCTAACATACAACTGGTTTTACAAGGAGCGACCCAATGGAAAATAAACATCAACTGCTGCGCCGTCTGCTTGCGCTGCTCGTCATGCTGCTGCTGTGCGCGGGACTCGCGGGCAGCCGGCTTGTCGATCTTCAGCTGGTGCACGGGCAGGAGTATCTTGAGCGCTCCGCGCAGTTCCTGACAACGACATCGACGGTTTCGGCGGCGCGGGGCGAAATTCTCGACCGCTACGGCCGCCCCATGGTTTCGAATAAGACCGGATTTTCACTCGTTCTGATGTATTCCGACTTCTGGGAGAACAAAAGCGACCGCTTCGACAAGCTGCTCGACCTTGCGCAGCGCGTGCAGGCAGACGCCGCCGGTCTGGACGTCACGGGCGACATGGCAAAGGTGCTTGCCGCCGCGAAAACGCAGCAGAGCGCCGCGGACAGCGAGGATACCGATGGCACTGAGCCGGAAAGCGAGGAGGCGCACGCGCTCCTGAACGATATGCTGCCGATTTCGGCGTCCGCGCCCTATGTCTACACGGCGGAGGCAGCCTCCGGCAGCATGACGACGCTTTCCTCCTACATCAAGGACAGCTGCGACACGCTCGGCCTCAGTGCCGTGCAGAGCGCGGTCAAGCAGGCGAGGGAGGCCCCGGCGGAATATGACGCGGACGGCAACGAAATCGACAAGGTAAAGCGGATTGACGCGACAAAGCTGATTTCCGCCTCGGATTTCGTCACGGCCATGGGGAAATACATGACCGAAAAGCTCGGTCTGCCGTCCGGTCTTGCGCCGGACGATGTGCGCACGATGGTCGGCGTCTATTACAGTATGCGTCAGGTCGGCTTCAGCAAGACCATCACCTTCACCCTCGCGGACGATGTTTCGATGGACCTCATCGCCTACATCAAGGAGCATCACGAGGACTATCCGGGCGTTGAGGTGCAGAGCGAAGCTGTGCGCCAGTACGACACGACAGCCGCCGCTCATGTGCTCGGCACGGTGGGCGTGGTGGACGCGAGCGAGTGGAAGGACACCTATCAGGCGTTTCCCGGCTACCAGATGACCTCGGTCGTGGGCAAGACCGGCCTCGAAAAGTCGCTCGAAAGCTATCTGCACGGCTCGTCCGGCTCGCGCACGGTCGAAACTGACCTCGGCGGCAATGCGGTCGCGGAGCAGTCCACCGAAGCGCCACATCCGGGCGACAACGTGGTAACGACCATCGACCTCGATTTGCAGGAAGCCGCTGAGCGGTCGCTTGCGGAAAACCTCGCCGGGAACGGTCGAGGCGGCGCGGCGGTCGCGCTCGACCCGAACACGGGCGAAGTCCTTGCGATGGCGTCCTACCCGACATACAGCCTGGCGGACTACTACTCGACCTCGGCGGCCGAGGACCGCACAAGCGACAGCCGTCACCCCGAGATGAACCGCGCGACAAGCGGCGTTTATCCGCCCGGCTCGACCTTCAAGGTGCTGTCCGCGATCGCGGGTCTGGAGGAGGGCGTCATTGACGCGAACACCCAGATCACCTGCACGGGCGTTTTCGAGTACGGCGGACAGAAATTCACCTGCAACAACCACGACACCCCGATGACGCTCGACGTCACAAGTGCGCTCAAGTATTCGTGCAACACCTTTTTCTATACGGTCGGACAGAAGCTGACCGGCGCACATCTGGAAAAGTGGTCCGAGCGGTTTGGTCTGGGCGTTGTCACCGGAATCGGCATCGGTGAGCGCTCCGGCCATGCGGCAGGCCCGACCTACCGCGCCGAAATGAAGAAAGCCGACCCCTCGACCCGCGACTGGCAGGGCGGCGACGACGTGACGGCGGCCATCGGCCAGTCGGATAACGGCTTTACGCCGCTCCAGCTTGCAGACTATATCTCCGCCGTCGTCAACGGCGGCACGCTCTACCAGCCGACGCTCGTGCGGAGCATCAAGAGCTACGACTTTTCAAGCGTCGTCAAGAGCGAAACGCCGAGCGCCAAGGAAAAAATCGAGCTTTCGGACGAAACCCGCCGCCTTGTCATGCAGGGCATGAGCGAGGTTACGGACGAGGGCGGCACGGCCGGCAGCGTGTTCGCGGACTATCCCATCAAGGTCGGCGGCAAGACCGGCACGGCGGAAACCTACGAAAACGGCGAAGCGTTCGATAACGGTCTGTTCATCGCGTTCGCGCCGTTCGAGAACCCGGAAATCGTTATCTGCGTCGTCGGCGAGGGCGCGGGGCACGGCGCATCGGTCGCACCGGTCGTGCGCGATATGCTCGACGAGTTCTTCACGGCGGACAAAGTGGAAAATGTTGACGCGGTACCGGCGGAAAACACGCTTTTACGATAAGTTTTTTCCGAGTGTCCGCGCACGCAGCAGAAAAAGTTTGCCTGACCGCTTGTCAAATTCATGGCGTTAGTTTATAATGTAACCAAATAGAACTTACACGGTCTGCGCGGAAAAATATTCGGGCAGGCTCACTTTCGGAGGCTGTATGTTAAAGGTAATTCTGGTGGCGTCCGGTAAGGGCGGAACAGGAAAGACCTCTCTTACCGCCGGCGTCGGCGCGGCGCTCGCCGCGAACGGGCATCGGGTGCTCGTCATCGACGGCGACTGCGGCCTTCGAAATCTGGATATCGTACTGGGCATGTCGGACCGGGTGGTCTACTCGTTCGCCGACGTGGCAGGGGGGACGGTCACGCTCGAAACCGCGATGGCGCGTCACCCGGTATACGATACGCTCTATCTGCTGACCGCACCGGCGAAGGTGCCCGCGCTGAGCGAGCGCGGCATGGACCAGCTCGCAAAGCAGGCAGAGCAGGCCGGATTTGATTATCTCATCATCGACGGCCCGGCGGGACTTCCGGCGGAGATGTCCTTTCTGGCGCATATCGCCACGCAGGCCATCATCGTCACCGCGACCGACCGTGCCTGTGTGCGCGGCGCGGAGCGCTGCGCCCGTACCATCGAGCAGGAATACTGCATCCAGCGCATCCGCATGGTGCTCAACCGTGTGCGGCCGAGACTCATCAGCCGCGGCCGGTCGGGCAACATCGACGACGCCATGGACGAGGCAGGGCTTCCGCTGCTCGGCATCGTGCCGGAGGACGAGGACCTCATCGCCTGCGGCAACAGCGGAACGAGCATCATCGCCGCAAAGAAACACGGCGCGGCGAAGGCGTATCAGAACATCGCGCACCGTCTGGACGGCGAGCGGGTGCCGCTGATGAAGATATAATCGTCACAGAGAGACAAAATCTGACGTTGACACAAGCCAACTATCGGGATAAGGAAGGGGACGTTTGGAAATGAATATAGCACTCATCGCACATGACCGCAAAAAGGAGCTGATGGTTCAGTTCTGTATGGCATACTGCGGTATTCTGGCAAAGCATAATATCTGCGCGACCGGCACGACCGGCAAATTCGTCGAAGAGGCGACCGGCCTCAAGATCGACAAGTGTCTGGCGGGCATGCAGGGCGGCGAGGAGCAGATTTCCGCGCGCGTCGCCTACAACGAGATCGACCTTGTGCTGTTTTTCCGCGATCCGATGTCCAACTCGCAGTACGAGCCGGACGTTCACGCCATCGCGCGTCTGTGCGATATGCACAACATTCCGATCGCGACCAACTCGGCAACGGCTGAAATGCTCATCCTCGGTCTTGACCGCGGCGATCTGGATTGGCGAAATATTGTCAACCCGAAGAACAGAAAGTAACAACAACAGAACGCTGCACCGGATGGGAAAAATCCCCGTTCGGTGCATTCCGTCTGTCTTGAGGAGAATTGAAACATGGAAAAAGTGAAACCCAGAACCCTTTCCGGCTTTATGGAGCTGCTGCCCGCGCCGCAGGTACAGATGGAGCGCATCATGCAGGTGCTGCGTGAGACCTACGCGCTCTACGGCTTCTATCCGCTCGACACCCCGCTCATCGAGTCCTCCGAGGTGCTGCTCGCCAAGGGCGGCGGCGAGACCGAGAAGCAGATATACCGCTTCACCAAGGGTGACAGCGACCTTTCGCTGCGCTTCGACCTCACCGTTCCGCTCGCGAAGTATGTCGCGCAGCACTACGGCGAGCTGACCTTCCCGTTCCGCCGCTTCCAGATCGGCAAGGTATACCGCGGCGAGCGTGCGCAGCGCGGCCGTTTCCGCGAGTTCTATCAGGCCGACATCGACGTTATCGGTGACGGCAAGCTCGACATCATCAACGAGGCCGAGGTGCCGAGCATCATCTACAAGACCTTCACCTCGCTCGGCCTTGAGCGCTTCAAAATCCGCATCAACAACCGCAAGGTGCTCAACGGCTTTTTCGCGATTCTCGGTCTGACCGAGAAGGCGGGCGACGTCATGCGCACCATCGACAAGCTCGAAAAAATCGGCGCGGAGAAGGTAAAGACCATCCTCGTCGAGGACTTCGGCGTGGAAGCGGCAACCGCAGACGAGCTGCTCGCGTTCATCGAAACCCCGGGCGGCACCGAGGGCATCCTCGCGGCGCTCGACAGCTACAAGGGCAAAAATGAGGTATTTGACCTCGGCGCGGAGGAGCTGAAAACGGTTGCGAACTACATGACCGCTTTCGGCGTTCCGGCGGACCACTTCGAAATCGACCTGACGATTGCACGCGGTCTGGACTACTACACCGGCACCGTGTACGAAACCGCGATGCTCGACCATCCGGAAATCGGCTCCATCTGCTCGGGCGGCCGCTACGACAACCTTGCCGAGTACTACACCGACAAGCAGCTGCCGGGCGTCGGCATTTCCATCGGTCTGACCCGTCTGTTCTACGTGCTCGGCGAGCAGGGCTACCTGAACGACCAGATGAACAAGGCCCCGGCGGACGTTCTCATCCTGCCGATGACCGACGACATGGGCGCAGCCATCGAAACCGCGACCGCACTGCGCACTTCCGGTATCCGCACCCAGCTGTACGGCGAGCAGAAGAAGTTCAAGCACAAGATCGGCTACGCCGACAAGCTCGGCATTCCGTTCGTTATCTTCCTCGGCGAGGACGAAATCAATGCGGGCGTGGTCGCTGTCAAGGATATGGAGAGCGGCGAGCAGGTCAAGGTTTCGCTCGATGAGGCGGTAAACCTCATCCGCGCGGGTCTGGCAAAGAAGAACGAGGGCAAGGTAATTTGCGACAAGTCTATCTGACGCAGCGACCGCCCCCGCAGAAAACATATTTCATATTGTTACCGTCCACCACACACGTTTGCATTCGGAGGTGCGTTTGATGGAAAAATTCGTCTGGAGCTGTACCAAGTTTCTCGCGGCGCTGCTTTGCGCATTCTGCCTGAGTACGCTGCTGATTCTGGCGGGACTGGTTGTTTTAGGCTATGTTTCTTTCATCGGCGGACTGTTCTGCGCGGTCTGGATTTATTCCAAGGAAATTTTTCCGGTTCTCCACAAGGACGAACTGGAGTAACCACACGGACAGCACGGAGGTGCGTTCTATGAAAAAACTCATTTGGGGTTGTACACAGATGATCGTGGGAATGCTCGGCGTGATTGCATCGCTCATTTTCTTTGTATTCGGCGCGTGGGGCTGGCTGTCTGACGCGCTTCAGGTAATTTCCTTTATCCTGCTCTTTCTCTGCGCGTTTGTAGTGTTCCGGGGATACTTTGACTGTGTTCGCCCGGCACTCGCGGACGATAAGACTTCCGAATAACTTTTTGGCAACAAATCTTAGAAATAAGGATTGATAAAACATGAATAACACATCTATCACAGGCATGAAGCGCACCCATATGTGCGGCGAGCTTCGTCTGGAGCACGCGGGCCAGACCGTTACTGTAAACGGCTGGGTTGACCGCGTGCGCGACAACGGCGGCGTACTGTTTCTGCTGCTGCGCGACCGCGCAGGCATCGTGCAGTGCACCTTCGACAAGTCGGTAAACGCCGACCTGTTCGACATCGCGTTCACCTGCCGCACCGAGTTCGTCGTTGCGGTCAAGGGCAAGCTGGTCGCTCGTGACGCGGCGGCTGTCAACAAGAAGATGCCGACCGGCGAGGTCGAAATCATCGCCGAGGACATCCGCATTCTGTCCAAGGCCGAGACCACTCCGTTCGAAATCGACGACAACAAGGAAGTCGGCGACCAGATCCGTCTGAAGTACCGCTACCTTGACCTGCGCCGCCCGTCCATGCAGCGCAATCTCATGCTGCGTCACCGCGTAACGCAGGTTGCCCGCAACTACTTCGACGAGCACGGCTTCCTCGAAATCGAGACCCCGATGCTCACCAAGTCCACCCCCGAGGGTGCACGCGACTACCTCGTGCCGAGCCGCGTACATCCGGGCAAGTTCTACGCGCTGCCGCAGTCCCCGCAGCAGTACAAGCAGCTGCTCATGCTGTCCGGCATGGACCGCTACATCCAGATCACCCGCTGCTTCCGTGACGAGGACCTGCGTGCCGACCGTCAGCCGGAGTTCACTCAGATCGACCTTGAGATGTCCTTCGTTGAGCAGGACGACGTTATCGCGGTAAACGAGGGCTTCCTCCAGCGCGTATTCAAGGAAGTTCTGGACGTTGATATTCAGCTTCCGCTGCCGCGCATGACCTGGCAGGACGCGATGGACAAGTACGGCTCGGACAAGCCGGACGTCCGTTTCGGCTTCGAAATCCGCGATATTTCGGATATTGCGAAGAACTGCTCGTTCAAGGTGTTCAAGGACACCGTAGCGAACGGCGGTACGGTTCGTCTCATCAACGTAAACGGCTACGCGGACAAGTTCCCGCGCAAGGAGATCGACAAGCTCGGCGAGTTCGTCAAGACCTACCGCGCAAAGGGCCTCGCGTGGATGAAGCTCGCCGCTGACGGCAGCATGACCTCCTCGTTTGCGAAGTTCCTCTCCGAGGACGAAATCGCAGCCATCAAGGAGCGTGCAGGCGCGAAGGAAAACGACCTGCTGTTCGTTGTTGCGGACGCAGACTGGCAGACCGCCGCTGTCGCTCTGGGCGCACTGCGCTGCGAGCTGGCAAAGCGCCTCGGCCTCGCGAAGAAGGACGACTTTAAGCTCCTGTGGGTCACTGAGTTCCCGCAGTTCGAGTACAGCGAGGAGGAGAACCGCCTCGTTGCGATGCACCATCCGTTCACCGCGCCGATGGACGAGGATATTCCGCTGCTCGACACCGACCCGGCCAAGGTTCGCGCCAAGGCTTACGATATTATCCTGAACGGCTGCGAGCTGGGCGGCGGCTCCATTCGTATCCACGACCCCGAGCTTCAGACCAAGATGTTCGAAACGCTCGGCTTCACCGAGGAAAAGGCCAAGGAGCAGTTCGGCCACCTCATCACTGCGTTCTCCTACGGCGCACCTCCGCACGGCGGCCTCGCTTACGGTCTTGACCGTCTGTGCATGCTGCTCGCCGGTCTGGACTCCATCCGCGACGTTATCGCGTTCCCGAAGGTTCAGAACGCGTCCGACCTGATGATGAACTGCCCGGACATCGTAGACGACAAGCAGCTTGACGACCTCTCGATTGCGGTCACCCGCGTCGAGGAAGAGCCGGAAGCATAAGCGTCTGACACGCAAGCATATAAAGAGCCGCTGTGCCCGAAAACACAGCGGCTTTGCTTTTATCCGAGAAAAAGAGGGCAATCTGTGGGTAAACATGAACTGAAAAGTAAAAAAGACGAAGGAAAATGGAACTGGGCGCTGCTTGCGGCGAACGTGCTGCTGACGCTGTGCTTCGCGGCGGCTTTCTGGCCCATCCTGCACAAAGGCTCGCTGTCCTTCCTCGACAAGACCTCGAACCTGCTTGCACTTGCGGCGTTTCTGCCGCTCGTGCTGCGTCCGTGGAAGAAGGCGCCGGCACCGCTCGCGCTGCTGCATGACCTGCTGCTGCTCGGCAGCGCATCGGCGGTGAGCGTGGTCACGGTCGAGTACATGGTCAAGGGCGGCAGCGTGGGACTCGAGCAGTCGTTCTGGCAGGGGTGGCTGTGCTACATCGGCCTGTATGCCGCCGCCTACCTCATCACCGCCCGCGGCAGGCTCGCGGTCTGCGTCGGCATGGCGGTCAGCCTGCTGCACGGCATTATCGACCACTACGTCATGCTGTTCCGCGGCACGCCGGTCATGCTGAGCGACGTGTTCTCCATCGGCACGGCGGCGAACGTCGCGCAGGGCTACTCCGCACCGGTCGAGCTGTCCGTGCTGCGCGGCGTGAGCGCGGCGGTGCTGTACTGCGTGTGCGTCTGCCTGATGCAGCGCCGATGGAAGCTGTTCGAGCGGTGGTACGTCCGCCGCGGCTGCTCGCTTGTCGTGGTCGCACTGGCGGCGTATGCCGTTCACTACGGCCTCGGCATCACGGGCACGGGCATCAATTTCTGGGCGTCGAGCCGCTCCTACAGCGAGTTCTACTACTTCCTGCGCTGCGCCGGCAAGTCCATCGTCCGCGCACCCGAGGGGTACGGTGCGGACGCGCTTGACGCGCTCGCCTCGACCTACGAGGGCAAGCAGGGCACGCACACGCCCAACATCATCGTTATCATGAACGAGTCGTTCTCCGACCTCGGCGTGGTGGGCGATTTCGAGACCAACGAGGACTATATGCCGTTCGTGCACAGCCTTCAGCAGGGCGCGAAGAACACCGTGACGGGAAATCTGCTCGTTTCGACCTTCGGCGGCGGCACGGCAAATACCGAGTTCGAGTTCCTGACCGGCGACACGATGGCGTTCCTGCCGTTCGGCTGCTCGCCGTATCAGATGTACGTCAAGAGCGCCATGCCGAGCCTTGTCGGCGGTCTGGAGGCGCAGAACTACCAGACGGTCGCGATGCACCCGTATCTCTCGACCTCGTGGAACCGTCCGCAGGTCTACTCCTCGTTCGGCTTCGACGAGCAGTGCTACGAGGACAGCTTCCCGGAGGACGCCGAGCGCGTGCGCGGCCGAGTCAGCGACAGCGCAAGCTATAAGAAGATCATCGAGCTGTACGAAAGCAAGCCGGAGGGACAGCCGTTCTTCCTGTTTGACGTTACGATGCAGAACCACGGCGGCTACGAGCGCGAGGGTTATCCGGCGTTCGAGGAGAAAATTCACCTGACAGGGGAGTACGAGGGCAAGTATCAGCAGGTCGATACCTACCTTTCTCTCGTGCGCTGCTCGGACGACGCGGTGCAGGAGCTTATCAACTATTTCGCAAAGGTTTCCGATGATACCGCCATCATTTTCTTCGGCGACCATCAGCCGAACGTTCCGGCGGCGTTTTACGACGACCTCTACGGCAACACGGACGCCGAGCGCTCGCGCGAGCAGGAGCAGACCAAGCTCATGACGCCGTTCTTCATCTGGGCGAACTACGACATTCCGTCGCAGAACGGTGTCGAAATCAGCGCAAATTACCTGTCTGCCCTCACGCTGAACGTGCTCGGGTGTTCGACCTCGGGCTTCGACGAGATGCGGCTTGCGACCCGCGAGAGCGTGCCGCGCATCAACAACTACGGCTACTACCTCGCCGACGGCTCGTGGCACGACGGCGAAACGCTGTCCGAATGCGGGGAGCTGACCGGCTACCGTGAAGCGCAGTACGCGCAGATTTTTGATGCAAAAAAACGGAAAATCGAGTGGCATCTTCCGTAAAATTACGCACACGTTTGCGTACACGACACCGGGCGTTTCCCATGCGAGGGGAGCGTCCGGTTTTGGTTTTTCCTGTTATGAAAATCTACCCTTTTTCAGGTGAAAGTGCTAAAAAGTGAAAACAATCTTTGTGAAAAACATAACAACCAACGTCGAAATGTACAAAAACCTAACATTGTTTATGTGCAAATCACCAAAGTATAAGGAAAAACGAAAAAATACTTTGCCAACGTATAGATATGGTGTTAAAATGATTGACGGAAAACGAGAGCATTATTTCTCAAACCGACGCGATCATCGATAAAAAATCGACGATCCTTTTTTTCGGGTGTTGCGTGCCCGTACACGCAGGGCAATCAAGTTCTGTCTGGTAAGCTGCGGAAAACACGCAGGCCGGAAACCT
>UQVU01000025.1 GCA_900544475.1 uncultured Butyricicoccus sp. | reverse complement strand
CCTGCTCGGTACTTCTTTCGCACGCCCGATCATCGCAAAGCGCATCGTAGATATTGCGCTCAAGGAAGGCGCAGATGCGATCTGCCATGGCTGCACCGGCAAGGGCAACGACCAGGTTCGTTTCGAGCTGGCGATCCATGCGTTCGCACCGCAGATGGACATTATCGCTCCGTGGCGTTTCTGGGAACTGAATTCCCGTGAAAAAGAGATCGAGTACGCAGAGGCTCACAACATTCCGTTAAAGATTACGAAAGAGACCAACTACTCCAAGGATAAGAACCTGTGGCATCTGAGCCATGAGGGTCTGGATCTTGAGCTGCCGTCGAACGAGGCGCCGCTCAACAAGCCGGGCTTCCTCGAACTGGGTGTTTCCCCGGAAATGGCGCCGGACAAGCCGACTTACGTCACCATCCACTTCGAAAAGGGCGTTCCGACCGCTGTTGACGGCGAGAAGATGGAATCCGTTGCCCTCATCGAGAAGCTCAACAAGCTCGGCGGCGAGAACGGCATCGGCATCCTCGACATCGTTGAGAACCGTCTGGTCGGCATGAAGAGCCGCGGCGTATACGAGACCCCGGGCGGCTCCATCCTGTACGCTGCTCACGCAAAGCTCGAGGAGATCACCCTCGACAAGGAAACCGCACACTACAAGACCCAGGTCGGCCTCAAGTTCGGCGAGCTGGTTTACAACGGCCAGTGGTACACCCCGCTGCGCAAGGCGCTCTCCGCGTTCGTTGACTCCACCCAGGAGACCGTTACCGGCGACGTAAAGCTCAAGCTCTACAAGGGCAACATCATCCCGGCTTCCGTCACCTCTCCGTACAGCCTGTACTCCGAGGATATGGCGACCTTCAACGAGGACGACTGCTACGATCAGGCCGACTCCGCAGGCTTCATCAACCTGTTCGGTCTGCCGCTCAAGGTACGCGCTCTGAACGATCAGATGTTGTATGCAAAGACCGGCGAGCACTTCCCGTCCGTTGAGAAGTAAAGAAATAAACTGAAAACCGCAGGGCGGCATGTCCGGAATGTGCCGCCCTACGAGTGTTTTGTGAGGTAACACGTTATGGCAAAATTATGGGCAGGTCGTTTCCAGAAGGAGACCGACCTCGTAGTAAACGATTTCAACTCGTCTATCCTGTTTGACTGCCGCCTGTACAAGGAGGACATCACCGGCTCGATCGCGCACGCGACCATGCTGGGCAAGCAGGGCATCATCGAGGAGCACGAAGCCGAGAAGATCGTTGAGGGCCTCAAAGGCATCCTCAAGGACATCGAGGACGGCAACGTAGAGTTCTCTCTCGATTACGAGGACATTCACATGAACGTCGAGCAGCTGCTCACCGAGCGCATCGGCGACACCGGCAAGCGTCTGCACACCGGCCGTTCGCGCAACGATCAGGTCGCACTCGATATGCGTCTGTACGTCAAGAAGGAGATCAAGGAGATCATCAAGCTGATCCTTGGCTTTATGAAGGCGCTGACTGTAAAGAGCCGTGAGAATCTCGATGCGGTTATGCCGGGCTACACCCATCTGCAGCGCGCACAGCCGACCACGTTCGCACATTATATGATGGCGTATGCCAATATGCTGAAGCGCGACATCACCCGTCTCCAGGACTGCTACGAGCGCATGGACGAGATGCCGCTCGGCTCGGGCGCTCTCGCCTCTACCACTTACCCCATCGACCGCGATTTCGTCCGCGAGCAGCTGGGCTTTGCGCGCCTGACTGACAACTCGCTCGACGGCGTATCCGACCGCGACTACTGCGTAGAGCTGCTCTCCGCGCTGTCCATTCTGATGATGCACCTGTCGCGCCTTTCCGAGGAAATTATTTCGTGGTGCTCGTGGGAGTTCAAGTTCGTCGAGCTCGACGACGCTTACTCCACCGGCTCCTCCATCATGCCGCAGAAGAAGAACCCGGACGTCTGCGAGCTGATCCGCGGCAAGACCGGCCGCGTCTACGGCGCACTGACCACCATGCTGACTGTGCTCAAGGGCCTGCCGCTTGCCTATAACAAGGATATGCAGGAGGACAAGGAGGCTGTATTCGGCGCGATCGACACCGTAAAGCAGTGCCTTGAGGTATTCACCCCGATGTTCTCCACCATGACGCTCCGCCGCGACAATATGCGCAAGGCAGCGTCCCGCGGCTTCATCAACGCGACCGACTGCGCGGATTACCTGACCAAGAAGGGCGTTCCGTTCCGCGACGCATATAAGACGGTCGGCCGTCTGGTAAACCAGTGCATCAAGGCGGACGAAACTCTCGAAACCATGACCATGCGCGACTTCGCTGCGATCTCCAACAAGTTCGGTGACGATGTTTACGATGCGCTTGACCTGCGCACCTGTGTCGCGGAACGCAAGGTCGTCGGCGGTCCGGCTCCGCAGGAGGTCACCCGCCAGATCGACAAGATCGAGAAGTTCGTTGCCGATGTGGAGGACGAGCTGTAATCATGAGCAGACCTAAGATTTACATTGACGGCAAGGAAGGCACGACCGGCCTTCAGATTTACGAGCGTCTGGGCGGCCGCGACGACATCGAGCTGCTGCTCATCGACGAGGACAAGCGCAAGGACACCGAGGAGCGCCGCAAGTTCCTGAACGCGGCTGACATCGTGTTCCTGTGCCTGCCGGACGCGGCGGCCGTTGAGGCGGTTTCCCTCATCGAAAACGACCACACGCGCGTCATTGACGCCTCGACCGCGCACCGCACCGACCCCGACTGGGACTACGGCTTTGCTGAGCTGTCCAAGGCGCACCGCGCCGCCATCGCCGGCTCCAAGCGCGTTGCAAACCCCGGCTGCCACGCAAGCGGCTTTATTTCCTCGGTTTATCCGCTCGTCGCACGCGGCGTTGTGCCGGAGGATTTCGCGTTCACCTGCTCTTCGCTGACCGGCTATTCGGGCGGCGGCAAGAAGATGATTGCCGAGTATGAGGACGAGGAGCGCGACAAGCGCCACGACTCCGAGCGCATTTACGGCCTGAACCTGCATCACAAGCATCTGCCCGAGATGGAGTACGTCTGCGGCCTGATGCACGCGCCGGTTTTCGTGCCTATTGTAGGCGACTTCTACAAGGGCATGGCAACGACCGTCATGCTGCCGGGTGTGGATGCACACATCGTGCACAACACCCTCGCGGAGCACTATGCAAACCAGAAATTCGTCACGGTAGCACCCCTCGGCGGTGACGAGAACGTGATTTACGCCAATACGATGGCGGGCCGCGACAGTCTGCGCCTCATCGTCTGCGGCCACGAGGAGCAGACCATTGTCACCGCGCTGTTCGACAACCTCGGCAAGGGCGCGTCCGGCGCTGCGGTGCAGAATATGAATATCATGCTCGGTCTGGACGAAACGACCGGCTTAAACCTCTGATTTCAGCAGGAGAGATATTATGAAGATTATCGAAGGCGGCGTCTGTGCCGCAAAGGGTTTCAAGGCGGGCAGTGTGCGCTGCGGCATCAAGGCGAGCCGCACGAACGATGATACCGCAATCATTTTCAGCGAGTGCGAGTGCAACGCGGCGGCGACCTACACCATGAACCGCGTCAAGGCGGCTCCGGTCTATGTCACCATGGAGCACCTGGAAAACGGCGTAGCACGCGCTATCGTCGCGAACTCCGGCAACGCGAATGCCTGCGCACCGGACGGCATGGAGAACGCACGCCGCATGGCGAAGGCGGCGGCTTCCTTCCTCGGCGTCGAGGAGGAGGACGTTGCGGTAGCGTCCACCGGTGTTATCGGCCAGCGCATCAACATCGAGTGCATCGAGGAGCACCTGCCGGAAATCGTTCTTGAGGACGACGCTTCCGAAAAGGCGAACCGCGCCATCATGACCACCGACACCCGTCCCAAGACGGCGGCGGTCGAGTTCACGGTCGGCGGCAAGACCTGCCGTATCGGCGGCATCTGCAAGGGCAGCGGCATGATTCATCCGAACATGGGCACCATGCTCTCCTTCATCACCACCGACTGCGCGATTTCGCACGAAATGCTGACCGACGCGCTTCAGGAGAACGTCAAAAAGACCTACAACCGCGTAACGGTTGACGGCGATACCTCGACGAACGATATGTGCGTCGTTCTCGCGAACGGCCTGGCTGGCAACGAGCTGATCGACTGGCAGAACGAGGATTATCAGGCGTTCTGCAAGGCGCTGAACGAGATCAATACCCGCCTCGCGCGTCAGATCGCTGCCGACGGCGAGGGCGCGACCAAGCTCGTGACCTGCACCGTCAAGAATTCCCGCAGCGAGGAAGCCGCCGAGCGTCTGGCCAAGGCCGTCGTCGGCTCCAACCTCGTCAAGGCAGCGATGTTCGGCGCGGACGCAAACTGGGGCCGCGTGCTCTGCGCGATGGGTTACTCCAAGGCGCCCTTCCGCCCGGAATATGTAGCGGTTTCCTTCGCGTCCGAAGCTGGCTCTGTCGCTGTCTGCGACAAGGGCGCAGCGCTTGATTTCGATGAAGAACTGGCCAAGAAGGTTCTCACCGCAAACGAAGTCACCATTCAGATCGACGTTCACGAAGGCGAGCACCACGCAACCGCCTGGGGCTGCGACCTGACGTATGATTACGTCAAAATCAACGGCGACTACCGAACTTGAGCGGCGTCTGCTTCCGCCTGTCTGCGTTACTCCCTCCTTTGCGTACCTTTGTACGCGGCAGTCAGGAGTGCCTTGACAGACGAAAGCATACTTGCTCAAGGGGAGAGCAGGATTTTGTCTGGATTTATATAAAATTGTTACCGTAGGGCGGGGTGCCCTCACCCCGCCACAGGTGCGGATGGCTTCGCGAAATAATACATTTCGATGACGCAATGACGCGGAATTAACCGACAAACACGGTAATATACAACAAAATACTTCCGAAAAGGAACGAATAACTATGGATACTCCTATTGTAAATCAGGAGACGAATATGGATGCGGAGCTGAAAGCCAACATTCTGGTTGAGGCGCTTCCGTACATTCAGGAATACTACGGTCAGACGGTTGTCGTCAAGTACGGCGGCAACGCGATGATCAACGACGAGCTGAAGGACGCGGTCATTCACGACCTCGTTCTGCTCAATCTGGTCGGTGTCAAGGTCGTTATCGTCCACGGCGGCGGTCCGGAGATCAACGATATGCTGAAAAAAATCGGCAAGGAGAGCAAGTTCGTCAACGGTCTGCGCTACACCGACCGCGAAACGATGGATATTGTTCAGATGGTGCTGTGCGGCAAGGTCAACAAGGACCTCGTCACCCTGCTCGAAAAGGCGGGCGGCCGCGGCATCGGTCTCGGCGGCATGGACGGCGGCCTGTTTCAGGCGAAGCGCTTGACCGACCGCGCGGGCACGGATTACGGCTACGTCGGCGACATCGTTGACGTTGATCCGGCGCCGGTCATCGACGTTCTCCAGCAGGGTTACATCCCGGTCGTTTCGACCGTTGCGCAGGGCATCGATGACGAAACCAACTACAACATCAACGCCGACACCGCCGCAAGCAAGCTGGCGGTTGCGCTCGGCGCAAAGAAGCTCATTCTACTGACCGATGTGCGTGGTCTGATGCTCGACGTCAACGACGAGAACAGCGTTCTGCACCGCCTCAAGGTCTCCGAGGTGCCCAAGCTCGTGCGCGACGGCGTCATCAAGGGCGGCATGATCCCGAAGGTGGACTGCTGCGTTGAGGCGGTCCGCAAGGGCGTTGAACGCGCGACCATTCTCGATGGACGCGTCAAGCACTCCATCCTCATCGAGCTGCTCTCCAAGGTCGGCGCAGGCACGATGTTTCAGTAATCAGCATTGAATTTCATGGGCTGATTTCGCAGATTTCCAACGAAAAGGGCGAAAACCAATGACATATAACGAACTGAAAAGCGAAGAAAACAAATATGTAATGAACACCTACGGCCGTTTTCCGATCGCACTCGATCACGGCAAGGGTGCAACGCTGTGGGACGTTGAGGGCAAGAAGTACATCGACCTCGCCTCCGGCATCGGCGTAAACTGCTTGGGTTACGACAACCCGATTATCGTAAACGCAATCACCGAGCAGGCGCACAAGATCATGCACGCCTCCAACCTGTTCACCACCGAGCCGATGGTGCAGGTCGCAAAGAAGCTTGTTGAAAATACTCACCTGAACGGCAAGGCCTTGTTTGCGAACTCGGGCGCGGAGGCCAACGAGGGCGCGATCAAGATGGCGCGCAAGTACTCCTTCGACAAGTACGGCGAGGGCCGCTACAAAATCGTAACGCTCATCAATTCCTTCCACGGCCGCACGGTAACTACACTGAAAGCGACCGGTCAGGATCGTTTCCACAACTATTTCTTCCCGTTTACCGAGGGCTTTGACTACGCGGTCGCAAACGACTTCGACGACGTCCGCTGCAAGGTCGATGACATGACCTGCGCCATCATGATGGAGCTTGTGCAGGGCGAGGGCGGCGTTCTGCCGCTTGATCAGGAATTCGTCAAGCAGGTCGAGGCGCTCTGCCGCGAGAAGGATCTGCTGCTCATCATCGACGAGGTGCAGACCGGCATCGGCCGCACGGGCAGCCTGTTTGCGTTCCAGCAGTACGGCATCCGTCCGGACATTGTTACCATGGCGAAGGGCCTCGGCGGCGGCGTTCCGATCGGCGCGGTTCTCGCGGCGGACACCTGCTGCAACGTGCTGACCCCCGGCACGCACGCGACCACGTTCGGCGGCACGCCGATGGTCTGTGCGGCGGCGAACGCGGTGCTCGACAACGTAGGCGACCCGAAGTTCCTGCATGAGGTCAAGCAGAAGGGCGAGTACCTGAAAAACGGCATCCTCGCGCTCGGCAAGGACAGCATCCACGGCGTGCGCGGCATGGGCCTGATGCTCGGCATCATCGTAGACGAGGGCAAGCACTCGGCCTACGCGAACAAGCTGATCGAGAACGGCGTGCTGGCCATCACCGCCGGCAAGAATGCGGTTCGCCTGCTTCCGCCGCTCGTTATCTCCAAGGAAGAAATGGACGAAGCACTGTCCGTTATGGCCAAGGTATTCTGACAAAAGATAAAATCAGTAGGGCGGGGTGCCCTCACCCCGCAGCTGTAAATCTTCTGCATACCGTTTCATGCGGCGGGCTGAGAGCAGCCCGCCCTACGATAGTAATCAACCTCCACCCTGATAGAAAGGTGTTTTTACAATGAAGCATTTACTCAAGTTGCTGGACTGCTCGACGGAAGAGATCATCGGTCTGCTCGATCTGGCGGATCAGCTCAAGTATGAAAAGAAGCACAACATCTCCCACCGTCATCTCGAAGGCAAGAGCCTCGGCATGATTTTCCAGAAGTCCTCCACCCGTACCCGCGTTTCCTTCGAGACCGGCATGTACCAGCTGGGCGGTCAGGCGCTGTTCCTGTCCAACCGTGACCTTCAGATCGGCCGCGGCGAGCCGGTACAGGATACCGCCCGCGTTCTGAGCCGCTATCTGGACGGCATCATGATCCGCACCTACGCGCAGAAGGAAGTAGAGGATCTGGCGGAGTACGGCTCCATTCCGATCATCAACGGTCTGACCGACTTCTGCCATCCGTGCCAGGTTCTGGCCGACCTTATGACCATTCGCGAGAAGTTCGCGGTTCTTGAGGGCCTCAAGATGTGCTACATCGGCGACGGTAACAACATGGCAAACTCGCTGATCGTCGGCGGTCTCAAGACCGGCATGAAGGTTTCCATCGCAACGCCGGTTGACTACCGTCCGGACGCAGAGGTCATGGCATTCGCAGAGCCGAACCCGAACTTCTTCATCACCGACGACCCGATGAAGGCCGCGGAGAACGCAGACGTCGTTATCACCGACACCTGGGCGTCTATGGGCCAGGAAGCCGAGAAGGAAATCCGCATGAAGGCGTTCCAGGGCTATCAGGTTAATGACGAGCTGCTCGCCGCTGCAAAGCCGGGCTGCATGGTGCAGCACTGTCTGCCGGCATACCGCGAGCAGGAGATCACCACCAAGGTGTTCGAGGAGCACGCAAACGAAATTTTCGAGGAAGCAGAAAACCGCCTGCACGCACAGAAGGCCGTCATGGTCACGCTGATGGGCAGCATCGAGGAATAAAACCGAAAATAACGCCTGCGGACGAAAAATGCCGCGGGCGTTTTTCCTTAGGCAACACCGCACAATTAAAGCTGCGGCGCTTTGCGGAAATTTTGTGCCCTGACTTTGTTACGATTTCACGGTAATACGTCAAGTATTACCGCAAAACCGCGCCTCGTCAGTACGCAAAATTTACTCGCAAATCGCTCTTGTCCAATTATGCGGTATTGCCTTTACATTTACAGAAATCCTATTGACATACTCTGAAAAGCTGTGTAAACTTATATCAGTATGAAATACGGACGATAAGGAGTAAGAAATACGTGTTAAACCAGTTTTCGAGAACAGAACTGCTGCTGGGTCATGACGGCATGGAAAAGCTGTACGGCGCGCGCGTTGCGGTGTTCGGCATCGGCGGCGTCGGCGGCTACACGGTGGAGGCGCTCGCGCGAAGCGGCGTGGGCACGCTCGACCTCATCGACGACGATAAGGTGTGCCTCACGAACCTCAACCGCCAGATTATCGCCACGCGCAGCACGGTTGGCAAGTACAAGGTCGATGTGGCGGCGGAGCGCATCCACGACATCAATCCGGACGCGGTGGTCAACACTTACAAGACGTTTTACAACCCCGAAACGGCGTCCCAGTTCGATTTTACGCAGTATGACTACGTGGTTGACGCCATCGACACGGTAACGGGCAAAATCGAGCTGGTCGAGCAGGCGAACAAGGCCGGCACCCCCATCATCAGCTGCATGGGCGCAGGCAACAAGCTAAACGCCGCCGCCTTCGAGGTCAGCGACATCTATAAGACCTCGTTCTGTCCGCTTGCGCGCGTCATGCGCTACGAGCTGCGCCGCCGCGGCATCAAGAAGCTCAAGGTGGTCTATTCGCGCGAGCAGGCGATGACGCCGATCGACGATATGGCGAGCAGCTGCCGTCAGAATTGCATCTGCCCGCCGGGCACGGCACGCAAGTGCACGCAGCGCCGTCAGGTGCCGGGCAGCACGGCTTTCGTTCCGGCGGCGGCCGGTCTGATCGTGGCCGGTGAGGTCGTCAAGGACCTTTCGGGCGTGCACAACGACTGAAAAAAGCAAACAGGGGACGGTCGGCAGAGAAAACCTGTCGGCCGTCTTTTTCTGCATTGACGTAGAGTTTATAATAGAGGCAAAGGAGGCGCAGCTGTTCCGCAGACAGAAAAAAACGAGCGGAACAGACGAAATTTACCCTATGGAACGTGATTTTACAACAGGAAACATATTTCGGAACATCATTTACTATTCGATACCGTATCTGCTTTCCTATTTTCTGCAAACGCTGTACGGCATGGCCGACCTGTTCATCATCGGCCGGTTCGAGGGCGTTGCCGCGACAACGGTGGTATCCATCGGCGGACAGGTCATGCACATGGTGACGGTCATGCTGGTGGGTCTTGCGATGGGCACAACGGTCAGCATCGCGCAGGCGGTCGGCGCAAAGCGCCGCAAGGAGGCCTCGCACTGCATCGGCAACACGGTGACGCTGTTCATGGCGCTGTCGGTCGTGCTGGCGGGCGTACTGGTGATGTGTGTCCGTCCGATTGTCGGTCTGGTTTCGACCCCGGCGGAGGCGGTCGAGGGCACGGTGACCTACCTCACCATCTGTTTCGCCGGTATCCCGTTCATCACAGCATACAACATCATCAGCTCGATTTTCCGCGGCCTCGGTGACTCGAAAAGTCCGATGTACTTCATCGCGGTTGCGTGCGCGGCGAATATCGTGCTCGATTACCTCTTTATGGGTGCGATGCATCTCGGCCCAGCCGGTGCGGCGCTCGGCACGACGCTCTCGCAGGCGGTCAGCGTGGCGATTTCGCTCTGGGTCATTCTGCATAGAAAGGACAGCGGCATTTCGGTGCGAAAAACGGACTTCCGCCCGAATAAGCCTGTCATTTCACGTATTTTCTCCATCGGCCTGCCGGTGGCTTTCCAGGACGGCCTCATTCAGGTTTCGTTCATCATCATCACGATCATTGCGAACCGGCGTGGTCTGACGGACGCGGCTGCGGTCGGTATCGTCGAGAAAATTATTTCGTTCCTGTTCCTCATCCCGTCGTCCATGCTCTCCACCGTGTCGGCGCTCGGTGCACAGAACATCGGCGCGGGGAAAAAGGAACGCGCGGTGCAGACGCTGCGCTACGCCATCGGCATCGCGGTCGGACTGGCGTTTGTCATTGCCATCGTTATTCAGTTCGCGGCGGAGCCGGTGGTCGGTCTGTTCACGACGGACGGTGCGGCGCGTATCGCGGGCGGTCAGTACATTCGCGGCTACGTCTGGGATTGCGTGCTTGCGGGCATTCAGTTCAGCTTCAGCGGCTACTTCTGCGCGTGCGGCAAGTCCATCCTGTCGTTCGTGCATAACATCTGCTCGATCATCTTCGTCCGCGTGCCGGGCGCGTACCTGACGAGCATGATGTTCCCGGCGACACTGTACCCGATGGGACTCGCAACGGCGTGCGGCTCGCTGCTGTCGTCGATTCTGTGCGTGATTTTCTTTGCGGTGCTGGAGCGCCGGGAGAGGAGAGGACGGATGGCATGAAGCACGGAGACCTGTTTCCCATCGGCGCGGTCGCAAAGCTCTACCACATCAGCGTCGGTACGCTGCGGCTGTACGAGCCGTCCGACATGGAGCTGCCCATTCAGCGGCTCGTCAAGGGACGCAACCGGGATGTGGTGTTCCTCGGCAAGGTCGGCATCGGCATCAGTGAGGAACGGCTGAAAGCCGGGGAGTTTTCGCAGTACGTCACGGAGATCAGCATTCCGATCCGCCGCCGCGAAAGCCTCATAAAATGACTGGAAAGCTGCCGCGGGATATGCTATACTGTCATTTGTATAGGGCAACACCGCACAATTAAAGCTGCGGCGCTTTGCGGAAATTTTGTGCCCTGACTTTGTTGCGATTTCACGGTAATACGTCAAGTATTACCGCAAAACCGCGCCTCGTCAGTACGCAAAATTTACTCGCAAATCGCTCTTGTCCAATTATGCGGTATTGCCCTGGAAAATGGGGAGGGGGGCCTCTCCGGTAAAGGCGGGGAAATCCAATGCACTTTCACGGAAAAATACGGATCGGTCAGCGTGCGGTCAAGACCGCGCTCTCGGTCGGCATCGCACTGGCGCTCGCGCAGGTACTCGGGTCGAGCCTGCCGATTTTCGCGGCAATCGGCGCGATTTCCGCTATGAGCCGCACGTGGCACGACTCGCTGCGGGAATGCCTGACGCAGGTCGCGGGCACCTTCCTCGGCTATCTGATCGCGTGTGCGTTCGTGCTCTGGCTGCCGTGGCGGCCGCAGTTCTTTCTATGGATGGCGGTCGGAACGCTGTGCGTCATTACGCTTTGCATCTCGCTGCGGCTGAATTTCGCCATTCCGCTCGCGAGCATCGTGTTCGCGGATGTGTGCCTGTATACGGGCGGCGACGCGGTCGTGTACGGCTTCCACCGCTTTACCGATACGCTCGTCGGTCTGGCGGTCGCGCTCGTGGTCAATCTGGTCATCCGGCCATACAACAACCGGCAGAAGATACGCAGCATGATGCTCGACTTGCAGAAGCAGTTTCTGCCGCTGCTCGAAGCGCGCGTTATCGCGCACCGCTATCCCGACCTCGCACCGCTGCGCGGCGATATGGCGCGGCTGGACGATGAGATGCGCATTTTCGAAAAGCAGCCGGTGGCGCTCCTGCATCACACGGTCCGCGTTTCGGCGCGGCGGCAGGAAGCGGCTTATCTGCGCGGCTGTCAGCAGCTGCTCGACAAGATGAGCGGCGAGCTTGCGGCGCTGTGCAACATGGACTCCAGTCCGGTGCCGAGCGAAAGCGTGCTGAGCCGCATGAAAGAGCACGGTATTGCCGTGCCGGAAAACCTGCCGGCCTATGGCTATTGCAGCGAAACCGACACGACAGTCATGAACTTCCACATCATGAACCTGCTCGATGCCTACGATTTCCTCAGTGCGCTGCACCGTGAATAAACGAAAAACGAGAGCTGCCCGTTTGATACGTTCGAGCGGGCGGTTTTTTTGCGCTCTCCGCCTTTTCGCGGCAGGAAATGTGTGCTAAAATGGACGGTACAGAGGGGTGAGGGTATGAAAAGAAAAAATACAGTGCTCGCGGTTCTGGCGCTGCTGCTCGTCTGCCTGATGCCGGTACGGGCGGCGGCGTTTTCGGACGTTCACGCGGGCGACTGGTTCGCGAAGGACGTTGACGCCATGACGGGGGACGGCCTGCTGCGCGGCTACCCGGACGGCACGTTCCGCCCGAACGACACGATAACGGCGGCGGAGTTCGTTTCGGTTGTCGCGCGGTGCGGCGGCATTCCGGACAGCGTGACCTATGACGCGCACTGGGCTGCCGGGACGATGCAGGCGGCGCTGGACGCCGGGTGGTACGACTGGGACGAAATTCCGCCAAGCGGCGAAAAGTACGATAAGCCTATCGTGCGCCAGCTTGCGGTGAGCATTCTGATGCGGGCGCTTCTGCCGGACAAAAGCGGCGACTACGCAACCGAAACCGCGAAAATTGCGGATTTTTCTCAGGTGGACGGGCGATATTTTAACAAGATTATCGCGGCGTACAGCTGCGGTGTGGCACAGGGAGACAACAGCGGCTGCTTCCATCCGAAAAACGGCCTGACACGCGCGGAGGCGTGCGCGATCATCCGCCGCGCCCGGACGATTGCCGGGAACGCCACGCCGGCTGTCCCGGACGCGCCCCAGACTCCGAACACGCCCGAAGTTCCTGCGCCCACGGTGAAAACGGGCGGCGGCGTTTCAGAGCACGGCTGGCTTCAGGTCAAGGGCACGCAGCTCTGCGATGAGAAGGGCGCGGCGGTCGAGCTGCACGGCATGAGCAGCCACGGCATCCAGTGGTTTCCGCAGTACGTCAGCCGTCAGGCGATTGCGAACACGGCGGCCTACGGCGCAAACCTGTTCCGCGTCGCGATGTACACGGGCGAGGGCGGCTATCTCTCGAACCCGGTGCAGATGAAGAAAACAGCCTATGCCGCGATGGACGCCGCGATTGCGAACGATATGTATGTGATCATCGACTGGCATATTCTGTCGGACGGCGATCCGATGGCACATCTCTCCGAGGCGGAGGCGTTCTTCCGCGAGGTTTCCGCGCGGTACGCGGACAGTCCGGCGGTGCTCTATGAAATCTGCAACGAGCCGAACGGCGGCATTTCATGGAAGAACAACGTCAAGCCGTACGCGGAACGCATCGTCAAGACCATCCGCGCGAACGCCCCGGACAGCATTATCCTGATCGGCTCGGGCACGTGGAGTCAGGATCTTCAGGATGCGGCGGCCGACCCGGTCGCGGGGACAAATCTGATGTACACCTGCCATTTCTATGCCGGAACGCACGGCGAGTGGCTGCGGCAGCGTATTTCGGACGCGCAGAGCAGGGGACTTGCAGTTTTCGTCAGCGAGTGGGGCGTCAGCCGCGCGGACGGCAGCGGCGGCGTGTTCACGAGCGAGAGCGAAACGTGGCTGAACTTTCTGCACAGAAACGGCATCAGCTGGGCGAACTGGTCGCTCTGCGACAAGGACGAAACCTCGGCGGCGCTCAAACCGGGAACGCCGGTGAACCGCGTGTGGACAGACAGCGACCTGACGCAGGCGGGGAAGTTTGTGTTCTCGCATTTTTGAAAATGTATGAAAGCCGCATCCGGTGCGGCATACTGTAAGGCATAAAAGGTAAAAAACGGAGGAAAAAGCAATGAAAGTCATCAAGAATATCGACCACGAAACCGTGCTCAAGCTGACCGATCTGGTATCGGTGCAGCCGGGGCAGGTCGTGAGCAAGACGCTCGCGCAGAACAAGTCGGTCAGCGTGACGCTGTTCGCGTTCGACAAGGGTGAGGAAATCAGCACGCACGACTCGACCGGTGACGCGATGGTGACGGTTTTGGAGGGCAAGGGCCGCTTCACGGTCGGCGGCACGCCGCACATCGTCAGCGCGGGCGAAACGCTGGTCATGCCGGCGAAGGTTCCGCACGCGGTCTATGCCGAGGAGGCGTTCAAGTGGGTGCTGACCGTGGTTTTCCCGGACGGCTTTGCGCTTTGAAAAATTCACAAAAAAGACAAAGCGGCGCTGCTTCCACAGGGTTTCCCGTGGCGGCAGCGCCGTTTCGTTTCAGACGGAAATCAGAAGAAAAGGATTAGCCCTTGCTTGCGAGATTCTGCTCGTAGGTCTCAATCATTTTCTTGAACGTGTTCCCCGAACGACGTTCGAGCTTCTCCAGATAGCGCATGGTGCTTTCTCCGGTGAAAAGTTTGATTTGCAGGGTGATATTGCTGTTTTCGACCGTTACAAAGATGCGGTCGATATATTTCTGCACAAAATCGCGGTTGATGAGTCCGTTCGCGGCGTCATCGCGTGCGGCCTGTAAAACGCGGCGCAGCTCCGCAATGTGGGCGTTGAAGTCCGCGCGGGAGTTCTGCTGCGCTTCGAGCTCGTCAAGCTCACGGTCGCACTGCTCGATTTCCGTGTCGCAGCCGCGGTTCATCTTGATGAAGTCCGCGTCCGTGATCTGACCGGTGACGTTGTATTCGAGCAGCTTGCTCTTTTTCTTTTCGGCAAGTGTACGGCGTGCGCGGACCGCCTCGATTTCCTTTTGCAGGCCGTCGTCGTCCCGGCTGACCGCGCGGTACATCTCGATATAGCGCTCGATGAGCTCGTCTGCGCTGACGTCCGCCTCGCGGAAAACGTCCATCAGCACCGGTTTCAGCTCCTGCTCGTAGAGCGGCAGGGAGGGGCAGGAGTCCTTACCGTTTTTGATTTTGCCCGAGCAGACCCATTTGCTGCCCACGTTGCCCTGCCGGTCCTTGGAGTCGCGCCGGTAGTACGCCGCGCCGCAGTGCGTGCAGTACAGCTTGCCGGTCAGCAGGTTCGCGTGGTTGCACTGGTTCTGCCGCTGTTTGACGTCCTTGCTGCGCCGGGCGAGAATGGCGTTCGCCGCGTCCCACAGCTCCTCGGAAACGATGGCTGGCACGATTTCGCCGCTTTCGTCCTTGAACATCACCCATTCCTCCGGCGGGAGGAATTTCTGCTTTTTGGTGAACATATCCACGATGCGCACCTTGTTGCCGACGTAGTATCCCTTGTACTTCGGGTTGGAAATCATGCCGGACATGGTGTTGTGGGCGATTTTTCTGCCGTTGTGGTTGCGGTATCCCTTCGCCCAGAGCAGGTTCTCGATCTGCTTCATGCTGTATTTGTCGGTCGCGTATAGCTCGAACAGCTCGCGTACCATGGGCGCCTCGGTTTCGTCAACGACGAGCCGCTTGTTTTCCTTGCGGTAGCCGAAAATGCGTCCGTTGCCGAGGACAACACTGTTCTTGATGGCCTGCTGATGGCCGAATTTCACGCGGCTGGACAGCTTGCGCAGCTCGTCCTGTGCGATGCCGGACATGATAGTGAGGCGCAGCTCGGAGTCCTCGTCAAAAGTGTTGATGTTGTCGTTCTGGAAGAATACGCCGACCCCGGCCGAGAGAAGCTCGCGCGTGTAGCGGATGCTGTCGAGCGTGTTTCGCGCAAATCGCGTGATTTCCTTGGTGAGAATGAGGTCGAAACGGCCGTCCTTCGCATCCTGCACCATGCGTTGGAAGTTGTCGCGTTTGCGGGTCGTCATGCCGGACAGACCCTCGTCAATGTAGCCGTCGATGAACGTCCACGCCGGGTTGCGGCTGATAAAATCGCGGTAGTAGCCAATCTGGTTGTCGAGCGAGTTCAGCTGCTCGTCGCTGTCGGTCGAAACGCGCGCGTAAAAGGTCACACGCAGGGGAATGTCGCTCAGCCGTGCCACGCGCAACTGCTGCCGTATCGTGAAGATGTCCATAAACACACCTCAAAAGTTTGTTGTATCATGTTTAGTATAGCATAAAGAAAATAAAATCGCAAGGAGAGCGAGATGGTAAAATAAAGATTGGGAGCGGGGATTATATCCAGGTTTGCTTCTATAAAAATAGCGCAGCAGCCATTAAACTGCTACGCTAAATAAAGTCAGCTTTCTGCGTACATTTTTATAAAACAGCAACGCTTTTCTTACTCAAAGACCTTCGTTAAATCCAGTTCGCAGCCGGTGAGGGTAAACACCTTTGCGGCAGTGTCCTCTTTGGTGTAAACGGCAACGGTGCGGTACAGCCCGTTTTCCAGCACGAACACAGTTACGTTCTGTTCCTGCGGCGATACAATCCAGTATTCCGGTACGCCTGCCTGCTGATAACGGTTCAGCTTTACCAACCGGTCAGCTTTGGCGGTCGAGGGCGAAAGAATTTCCATCACTACGGTTGGCGCACCGAAGCAGTATTGCTCATGCAGCTTGTCAGGATCACAGATCACCGCCAGATCAGGTACATAGACGGTACTCACATCGTCTGCGCTCTGGTGGGCGTGGTCGGGGAGAAGAACCTCAATCTCGGCAAAAGCGCGGCAGGGCTTACCGTCCAGAAAGTTACGGAGCTGCTGCAAGAGTGCGCCCTCTATATTCTGGTGCTGGATGCTCGGACGCGCCTGCATGACCGGTACGCCGTCGAATAACTCGTACTTCTGCTCGGTGTCCCATGTCAGATAGTCGGCATAAGTGCAGTGCGTGGTTTGCGGTAATGGCATGGTTTAACCCTCCTCGTATTGTCGGACAATCGTTTTTCGCTATGATTATGACTTTATTATAGCACACTGAATATTGCATAACCAGTTAAATGTTTCGCGACGGTTGATTGGGGTTTAAGGCAATACCGCATAATTGGACAAGAGCGATTTGTGAGTAAATTTTACATACTGACGAGGCACGGTTTTGCGGTAATACTTGACGGTTACGCGATTTGTCAGGTGAGGCATGGGCATTTTCGTTTATGGAAGGGTTTGGCGTGCAGGACATTATTACAGCTGTATAGACAAGCCATGTATCGGAAAAACTGAAATGCAGAAGATTACGGCTATATATTATAGCAGAAACCCAGAAAAGGGGAGTAATTTATGCAGAACAGCGTACCGACAAAGGAAAAGATAGCGGAAACTCTCTGGCTGCTGTACTTCAACGAGCAGGCACGGCGAGCTCTACTGTTTTACCCGGCAACGAGCTCCTGCCAGCGGCTTGCGATCATGGCGGAGCAGAAAGCATGGTGAGTGCCCAAGCGCAGGCAACCGCGCAAGCAGACGCTCGATAAGGCTTTTGAAACGATGGAGAAGCAGGGAGTAAAGACAGATGATTTGCTGAGAAAATTTAAAAAACTGGGTCTCAACCCGATTCCACTGCGCGTGGGATACGCGGCAAAGAAGATGCCGAGTCTGCTGCATATCTTGCGAGCGGTCGAGGATGAGCCGGTGGTGGTAGTGTTAGAGTATTGGAAGTGGAAATAACGTAGTTGAAGTCTGTCTGGAGCATAGTGATAGGAAATCGAATAGTATGATTTAGTGTCGGAGGTTAAGACAATACCGCATAATTGGACAAGAGCGATTTACAAGTAAATTTTGCGTATTGACGAGGCGCGGTTTTGCGGCAATACTTGACGTATTACAGTGAAATCGCAACAAAGTCAGGACACAAAATTTCC
>UQVU01000024.1 GCA_900544475.1 uncultured Butyricicoccus sp. | reverse complement strand
GTGCGGCGTCACGATTACGTTCTCCCGCCCGAGCAGACCGCAGTCGGCAAGGTTCGGCTTCTCGGCTTCCAGTACGTCCAGACCGGCGGCACGAATGAGACCGCTGTCCAGTGCACGGATGAGCGCCGCTTCGTCCACGCTGCCGCCGCGGGTGGCGTTCAGGAAAATCGGATGCTTCGCCATTTGTCTGAAACGCGCGTCACTGAAATAATGCGTATTCTCCGGTGTCAGGTTCATATGGTTGCTGATAACGTCCGACTCCCGCAAAAGCGTATCGGCATCTGCCAGTTCTACGCCCAGTTTTTTCGCCTGCGCCGGGTCGGCGTGAATATCCGATGCCAGTACGCGCATTCCGAATGCTCGGGCCCGTTGCGCGACCGCGCGCCCGATTTTGCCGAAGCCGAATAGTCCGAGCGTGCTGCCGTGCAGTCCCATCGGGGTTGGCGCTGCGTAATACTGCCAGCGGCGCTCTTTGTCCACGGTACGCGCGTACACTCTCAGATTTCGGTCGAGCGCAAGCTGCATCGCCATGGTATGCTCGGCAACCTCCTGCGTGCAGTATTCGCCGATCGCACAGACCAGAATATCGCGGCGTCACGATTCTTCCAGGTCCACGAAGTTATAGCCGGTGGCATTGATGGAGATCGCCTTGAGGCGGGGCATCCGGTCGAGCGCCTGTTTATCCAGCGGAATGAACGCTGTCAGCAGGCCGTCGGCGTCCTGCATTTCGCGGAAGAAAGCCTCCGCATCCGTATACGGGTGTGTGACGATTTCCGCCTCCGGAAGGACTTCGCGCAGACACGCATATTCTTTTTCCAGATCACGTCCGAGCACATCGGGGTAATCCGAAATGACGATTTTCATGCTTCATGCCTCATTCGCTGCCTGCTCGAACACCTGATCCAGAACCGAGAGGACATAGTCGATTTCTTCTTTGGCGGCGGTCAGCGGCGCGATGAAGCGCACGACATTCTTATCGCAGCCGCAGGAAAGCAGGTACAGATTGTGCTCCAGCGCCAACGCAACAATACGTGCGGTCAGCTCGCGGTTCGGCGAACCATCCGGGTAAACCAGCTCCATACCGATCATCAGCCCGAGTCCGCGAACATCGCCGATCACCGGATATTGGGTCTGGAGTTTTTTCAGCTCGCCGATGAAATATTCTCCCATACGGCGTCCGTTTTCGATTGCGCCGTCCTCAAGTGCGTCAATCGTTGCGAGCGCCGCTGCGCAGGAGACCGGGTTCGCACCGAACGTGCCGCCGTGCGCACCGGCCGTCCATTTATCCATGATTTCGGCTCTGCCGACCACCGCAGACAGCGGCAGACCGTTTGCGATGCCCTTTGCGCAGGACATGATGTCCGGCTTGACGCCGTGCGTCTGCCATGCAAACATATTGCCCGTGCGGCCGAAACCGGTCTGCACCTCGTCGAAAATCAGCATGATACCATACTTGTCGCAGATGTCACGCACGTACCGTACCCACTCACGCGGCGGAACAACGTAGCCGCCCTCGCCCTGTACCGGTTCCATCAGGATAGCCGCAACCGAATACGGATCGACAAGGCGCTTGAAAATATCATCGAACTGCGTGAAATACTGCTTTGGGCACTTTCCGTCCTCCATCTTGTACGGCGTGCCGAACAGCTTGGGATACTCTGCGAAATAGATGGACGGCACGAGCCCCTCGTAATGCTTGCGGTACGCCGAATTGGAGGCGGTCAGCGAGGTGCACATCATCGTGCGGCCGTGGAACGAACCCTTGAACGCAATGACAGCCGGACGCTCGGTTGCGTACTTCGCCAGCTTGACCGCACCCTCCACAGCTTCCGCACCGGAGTTCGAGAAATATACCTTGTAGCCGCCGCCCATCAGGCCGACCAGACGCTCCGCCAGAGCGGTTTCGACCTCGTAATGGAACAGATTGTGGCAGCAGTGCACCATTTTGTCGAGCTGCTCATGCGCCGCCTTGACAACGGTCGGATAATTATGACCCAGATTGTTGACGGCAATGCCGCTGCCGAAATCCAGAATTTTTCGGCCGTCGTCCGTATACAGATAGCTGCCTGCGGCATGGCCGATGCCAAAGGGCATTTTGTGCAGTGCAAACGGCGGCATGACCGCTGCGGAACGCTCATACAGATCGGACATGATAACTCCTCCTCAATCAAAGTAATAATGAATGGTTTTTTCAATAAAATTCGGAAGTTTTCCGAACGAATAGGGCATGTAAATGCGCTCTGTCCACTTGTGGCAGTCCTTGCCCCAGACACCGTAATTGACAGCCGGGATGTTGAGTGCTTTCACGGTTTCGAGCGGCACCGGATACAGCTTTTCGTAGCCGGGGAAGCAGTTTTTCAGCATGGCGACCGACGCATCGTCGTCATCGATTTTCAGATAGCTGGAGTCGGTAAGGCTCGGGAAGAACTGCTGGAGCTTCATGTGCTCGCCGCTTTCTTTCTCGAATTCCGCCGCGATTTTCTCCAAATCAGCAATCACAGCCGCTTCCTCTGCGTTTTCCTTCTTGAGCGTATTGTACGGGCAGAACGGCGTTGCGAAAAAGGCGATTACGGTCGGGGTCTTGATACCGCAGAGGTCGGAAAGTGCCTGCACGATGCGCAGGGAAGTGATACGCATATCGTCGCCTTCCACGATGGAAGCGTCCGTTACGCTGTCGATAAAAGCATCCAGATCGCCCTCATACGCTTTTTCTGCGCGGAGATAGAGCTCGCGGTAATCCATGACCTGCGTTTTTTCAATCAGCGAAGAATACTGATTGCCCGAAATATCGCAGTATCTGCGGTAACGCTCATCAGCCGCACGCATCACGTTTTCAAGCGCGGTGTTCGCCGCATTTTTCAGCAGCGCCATGATTTCCGTCAGCTGACGGTTATGAACGAAATAGTTGAAATACATGGCGGCGGTGTGTGGCGTCTGCACGTTATAGCGCGGCTTGAGGTCCTGCATTTTAAGGACGGTAGGGGGCAGGGTGTATTCACCGTTGTAGCCGTCACAGAAATCCGGGTTGCGCTCGATGATGCGGGTCAGCTCTGCGGCCGTCAGGTCGGGCGAAAAGCCTTCAAAGCACTGCGCGACATGGGTTTCGCGTCCGATAATGTAGAACATCGGCAGCAGCTTTCCGACAGCACCGGTATAGACATAGCGTGTCGTGTCGCCTGCGTACATCGGGCAGATAAAATCGTTGTTGATGGCGAGTTTGAAGTTCAAATCGTGCTGCTTCTGAAGCTCGCGGAGCGCAGGAAGCTCCTCAATGATGCCGCGGTGCAGTGTTTCTTCGACCGGATTAAAGGAGAGAAGCAAATTACCATGCAGCTTTTCCACGTGCTCCGCCAGATGGCGGGCCAGCACAAGAAATACCGCATCTCCGCCTTTCATGTCGCAGGCGCCTCGGCCGAACAGATAGTCGCCGTTTTCAAGGTCACGGCGTGCGTCCTCCGGCAGCTCAGCTTCACGGAACGCTTCCGCCAGCTTGTCGCAGTCAAAGGCGAATTCCTTGTATTTACCGAAATCATCGACGTCTACCGTGTCTATGTGTCCATGCAGCATGATGGTATCCCGCTCGGTGCCGTCACCGCCCTTGAGCAGCGCCATCACGTTGCGCCGGTGAAGCGGGTCATCCTTCAGATCCTGCGTAATAACCAGCTCCGGATGCGCCTTGAAATAGGGAATTTCCCTCAGATATGCTTCGATTGTATCCGCAATATCACGCTCACCGGATGTTCCGTTCATGCTGGGGATAGCGACGAGTATCTTCGTCAACTCTTTCATCTCGTCAAACATACTCATTGATTTCTCATCCTTTCTGCGTGCACAGTATACAGTTCTAATTGGTACGAAAGGCTTCCCGAAAAGGGAAGCCTCCCTTTATCCCTGCAATCAGCCCGCGTTCTGCTCCGCTGCGATAGAGCTGTACTCCTCGATCCACTAATCGATCAGGCCCTCGTCCTGGCACTCCTTGATGGTTTCGTTGATGAGCTCAAGGAAGTCCTCGTTACCTTTCGGAACAGCAATCGCGGTATCCTTATAGCGAACGTCCTCCGGCAATTCTGCGTCACACAGCACAAGGTCGGTGTTCGCAATCAGATACGGCTGCGCAACCGTGGACTCAATGACAACGCCATCCGCCTTGTTGGTCGTCAGTTCCAGAACAGCGAGCGGAATTTTTTCCATCGAGGTCACGCTGACTCCCGGCAGGGAATTCTGCGCGATTTTTTCCTGCGTGGTGTTCTTCTGTACTGCAATCGTCTTGCCGTTAAAGGAGTCGATGTCCTTGTACTGGTCTGCGTCCGCCTTGCGGACCATGATGCGCTGCTCAGCCTTCAGGTAAACATCAGAGAAGTCCATGTTCTGCTTGCGTTCCTCGGTGGGGGACATGCCGGCAAGCATGATGTCAACCTGATCGGCGGCGACGGCTGCGAGGTTCGCGGTGAAGGTGGTATCCTCTACCTTCTTCTTGACCTCAACGCCCAGTTTGTCGCTCAGCTTCTCGATAATCTTGTCGCCGAGCGCCATATCCACACCGATAACGTCCTGATTGCTGCTCGTGATGTCCACGAACTCATACGGCATATAGCCGGACGCGGTCGCGATGACCATCTCGCCGGACTCCTTGATACGGGACAGTACCGGGCCAAGTTCCGAGGTATCGGAGGATGCAGACGCTGTCTGCGTGTCGGTAGAAGTATCGGCTGCCGCGCTGCCGGAGCTGCCGCAGGCAGTCAGAACAGATGCCATGCTTGCCGTTGCGAGCAGCAGAGCGAGCGTGCGTTTTACGGTGGTTTTCATAGTGGGTTCCTCCTTTTGATGTGAAACAACTGCGTTTCTATCATTAAATATAATGATAACTAAGTGAAATGGGTTTATCTGTCCGCTTTCTTGAAGTGCTTTTCCATGAGATGTACGCCGCGGCCGACAGTGAATGTCATTGCGAAGTACAGCACGGCGATTACAAGAAGCGGAGTAAAGACACGGCCGGTCGCACTGACTGTGTTAAAGGTAAACATCAGCTCGGCAACGCCGATAACCATGACCTGAGAAGATGCCTTGATGAGGTTTGCGAACTCGTTGCCGAAGTTCGGCAGGATGTTCTTGACGGCCTGCGGTACGACGATCATCATCATCGAACGCACCGGACCGAACCCGAGCGAACGCGCGGCCTCCATCTGTCCGGGATCGACCGATTCAATGCCGGAACGGATGATCTCGCAGATATAGCCGCCCGAGTTGATGGTCAGCGCGATAATGCCGTACATGACGCGGTTGCCTGCGCTTCCGAGGAAGGCCGGAACCGGCGGATTGATGCCGATCATCGGCAGACCGTAGTAAACAAGCATGATCTGCACCAGAACCGGTGTGCCTCGCACAAATTCGATCCATATATTCGCGATCCATCGAAGCGGTGCGATTTTGCTCATTCGCAGAACGCATAGGCCACCGCCAACGAAGATACTCAGCACGCCTGCAATCAGCGAAAGAATCAGCGTGTTTCGCAGACCGCCGAGAAACAATGCGGAATACCGGGAAAGGAAACCCGTTATATCCGTTATCCATGCGTTAAAGTCCATATTTCAGCTCCCCTTACTAAGTCATTCTTTAGAGTACCGTATACAGTAAGTCCTCAGAAAGTTTTCACTTCAGTACCTTGCCCAAGAAATTGACCAGACGCTCATTCTGCGGATGCTCGAAAATCATTTCCGGTGAACCGGCTTCCTGTACCACGCCGTCGGCCATAAAGACGACCTTGCTTGCGACCTCACGCGCAAATCCCATTTCGTGCGTAACAATAATCATCGTCATGCCGTCTTTCGCAAGGTCTTTCATGACCTCGAGCACCTCGCCGACCATTTCCGGGTCGAGCGCCGAGGTCGGCTCATCGAACAGGATAACGTCCGGCTCCATGGCCAGCGTCCGTGCAATCGCGATTCGCTGTTTCTGTCCGCCCGAAAGCTGACTGGGGTAGGCGTCGCGCTTATCGAGCAGTCCGACCTGCCGAAGTAGCTTTTCCGCCAGTGCGTCCGCCTCAGCGGTTGGCATTTTGCGCAGCTTGCGCGGTCCGAGCGTGATATTTTCCAGCACCGTTAAATGAGGAAACAGATGCGGCTTCATGGCTTTCCCGTTGATTGCGGCGGTGCTGGGGGATATCGGCGTGTTCTACGGCAGCGCCTTTGTCGGCGTATTCAATCTGTCGCTCTGCACACTGCGCTTGCTCTTCCGCCGGGAGGTTCTGTGGCCGGCGGTGCTGCGCGCGGTGCTTATTCCGTGCTGCTATCTCGCGCTTCTTCGCCTGCTTCGCGTATCCGAATGGAGCGCCGCCGATGCCTCCATCGGAACGGTTGTGCTTCTCTGCGCCGCCTGTCCCTCAGCCGCAAGCAGTGTGCTGATGACAGCGTCCCTCGGCATGGACTCCGCCTACGGCTCGCGCATCATCCTCATGACAAGCATCCTGTCTGTTATCTCAATCCCCATATTATCGTTTCTGGCCGTTTTGCTGTTATATAGAATGATTTATGGCAGGTGATAACTGCATGGTATTAAAAAGCCTGAAAAAAGACCCCTCTCTGGCCGACAAGGCCTACGCCGCAATCAAAAGCGCAATCATGTGTAACGAACTAACGCCGGGCACCATTCTGGCCGAGGAAAACCTCGCCTCTCAGCTTGGTATCAGCCGCACGCCGCTGCGTGCCGCTTTGCAGCGTTTGCAGCATGAGGAAATACTGACGCAGAATGGGAAAAACATGGTCGTGGCCGAGGTCACGGAACGCGAAGTGCGCGACATCTGTACGGTGCGCATGCAGCTCGAACCGCTCGCGGTGCATCTGCTTGCACAGAACGGCGGCCTTACCGAGAAACAACTCGACCACCTGTATCTCTGCGGTGAAAAGCAGCTGAACGCTCTTCACGCCGGAGATAACGAGACTTTCCTCGATCAGGACGCACTGTTCCACGTTTCTCTCGCGCAGCTGACCGGTAACAGCTTTCTCGCGGATCTTGTACGCAAAAGCAACGAAACCATCCGCCGCTTCCACACGCTCTCCGGTTCGCTAGCCTACCACGCCGAAGATGCGGTACACGAACACACCGCCGTTCTCGACCGGATCCGCAGCGGCCATTACGAAGAGGCAGAGCAGGCGCTTCGCTATCATCTGGAGCAGGTGCAGCGCCGTATGTTCTCGAAATAAGACATTTGCGGAATATAAACGCAAAATCTGATTTTTTACAGTTGCAGTTTGCAGAGGAATGCGGTATACTATAATCATCAGAAAACAAATAAGGCGGCATATATGCCAGCAGATATTGCTGTGCGCGGCTGCCGTTTAAAAAACAGGAGGTTTCTCTCATGGCTATTACGAAAAAGACCACTATCGGCGAAGTTCTCAACCAGAACATCGAGACCGCTAAGTTCTTCATGGAAATCGGTATGCACTGCCTCGGCTGCCCGGCATCTCAGGGCGAGAGCATCGAGGAGGCCTGCATGGTACACGGTACGAATGCAGACGAGCTGGTCGCTAAGCTCAACGCCTTTATTGGCGAGTAAGAGGAAAGACACGAGCCGGTGGTATTGTCTGCCGGCTCTGTTTTTTTCGCTATGGAAAGTATGATTTTAACACCGCGCCTTGCCTGCATTGCTTCGCTCGTGCCGCAGGGCGCGCGTCTTGCCGACATCGGCACCGACCACGGCAAGCTGCCGATCACGCTGCTGATGCAGAACCGTGTTTCCGGCGCGATCGGTTCCGACCTTCGCGAGGGGCCGCTGGCCCATGCCGAGCGCAACGCGCAGGAGCATCACGTAACGCTTCCGCTGCGCCTTGCCGCCGGTCTGGACGGCATTTCGCCCGAAGAATGCGATACAGTCAGCATTGCGGGCATGGGCGGTCAGACGATTGCGGAAATTCTTGAAAATGCACCGTGGACGGCCGACGGCCGGCATCTTCTGCTGCTTCAGCCGATGACGATGGTCTATGAACTGCGGCAGTGGCTCTGGGCGAACGGATACGCCATTGAGCGCGAAACGCTGTGCCGCGAGGACAGACGGCAGTACGTCATTCTGTCGGTTCGCGGTGGCGCAGAAAAACGCCGGCTCGTGCGTGAGGAATGTGCACTGTCCGATGCGCTTCTGGCTGCACCCGGCGCTGCGGCGTATATCCGCCACATTCTCGAGCGCGAACAGCGTGCACTGCGCGGCATGGAGCGGAGCGACGCCGCCGAGAGCGACAAACTCAGCCGTCAACGTATGCTGGTACAGCGATTGACGACAGCACTGGAGGGACTGGAATGACAACTGTATCTGATGTACTCGATTTTCTGGAGGGATTCGCCCCGCCGGAGCTCGCGGAAAGCTGGGATAACGTCGGCCTGCTGTGCGGCGACCGCGCGGCAGAGGTTACAAGCGTGCTCTGCGCACTGGACGCGACCGAGGATGTAATCGAGGAAGCAATCGAGCGCGGCGCTCAGCTGGTTGTTGCGCATCATCCGGCGATTTTTACATCGGTCAGTCGCGTAACAACAGACGACGCCACCGGCCGTGTGCTTCGTCTGGCTATCTGCCACGGAATTTCCATCATCTGTATGCATACCAATGCCGACTGCGCAGTCGGCGGTGTCAATGATGCGCTTGCGTCCGCGCTTTTCCTGACGGATGTCAGCAACATGGAGGCAGGGGAGACCCGGATGCTCGGCCGCGTAGGCGACCTGCCGCACGAGATGCAGCCGCGCGAATTTGCGCTCTTCGTCAAGGAATGCCTGCGTGCAGGCGGCGTGCGCTTCTGCGACTGCGGCAAACCAATCCGGCGCGTAGCGGTCGGCGGCGGCGCGTGTGGCAAGCTGATGGACAGCGCGCTCGCGAAGGGCGCTGATGCCTTTGTAATCGGCGACTGCTCGTATGACCTGATGCAGCGTGCACAGTCGCTCGGCCTGACGCTGGTAGATGCCGGTCATTTCCCGACCGAAAATCCCATTGCAGCTGTGTTCGCGGACCGGATCGTCGAGGCGTTTCCTCATCTGATTTCCGTTGTTTCCGAGCGTCATGCTGATTGTATCCAATTTGTTTAAGGAAGATCAAAAATGCCATTAGATGCCATCTGCCTTGGGGCAGTGACCAATGAACTGAATACCACACTGGCAGGCTGCCGCGTAGAAAAAGTGTATCAGCCTGACCGGGATGAAATCGTAATACAGACGCGCGGTCAGGGCGGCGCACGCCGTCTGCTGATTTCGATTGCGGCCGGTACGCCTCGCGTGCACTTTATTGAAGCCGCACGCGAAAACCCGGCGGTCCCGCCAATGTTCTGTATGCTGCTGCGAAAGCATATACAGGGTGCGAAAATCGCAGCCGTGATACAGCCTGCCGTTGAGCGAATGTTGAGTATCGAGCTTGATACCACCGATGAAATGGGCGTGCCCTGCAAAAAACACCTGATCTGCGAACTGATGGGCAAGCATTCCAATGTTATCCTGTGCGGCGAAGACAACCGCATCATCGATGCCATGCGCCGTGTTGACGGCGACCTGTCCGGCAAACGGCAGGTGCTTCCCGGCCTGTTCTACCGTATGCCGCCCGCGCAGGACAAACACGACCCGTTTACGGTTTCCGGTACCGGACTCGCCGCCGCCGCCGCTCAGGCCGATGGGGAACAGACACTCGACCGTTTTCTTCTGAATACGCTGCTCGGCTTCTCGCCGTTGCTGTGCCGCGAGCTTGCGTTCCGCGCTGTCGGTGACGCAGCGAAGCCGCTTGGTATGCTGAGCGACGACGAGCGCCGAAATCTGGCGCAGGTGTATGACGATTTTCTCACCTATATCGAAGAGAAGCGCTGGAAACCGTTTCTGCTGACCAAAATCGAGGACGGCGCGGTTTTTGACTTCACTTTTCTGCCGATTACACAGTACGAAGGACTGATGAACATTGTGCAGGAGGACAGTTTCTCTGCCTTGCTGGCCGCGTTCTTCGAAAAGAAGGGCAAGGTTGAGCGTATGGCACGGCGTTCGGCTGACCTGCACAAGACCGTTGTAAACGCCCGTGACCGTCTGGCACGCAAGCTGTCCGCCCAGAAAAAGGAGCTTTCCGGTGCGCACGACCGCGAGAAATACAAGCGTACCGGCGAACTGATTACCGCTAACCTGTATCAGCTGGAAAAGGGTATGACAAAGGCGAGCGTAATTGATTATTACGATGCCGCCTGCCCAGAGGTCGAAATCACGCTTGACATCCGCATGACGCCGCAGCAGAATGCACAGAGATATTTCAAGCTGTACAATAAGGCTAAAACCGCCGAAGAAGTCCTGACCAGGCAGATCAAGCAGGGAAGTGAAGAACTGGATTATCTCGAAAGCGTGCTTGTGCAGCTTGGCGAAGCGGAAACTGAACGTGATCTGGCACAGCTCCGCGAAGAATTGACGCAGTCCGGTATTCTGTCCGCAAAACAGACGCGCAACAAAAAGGCCGCTCAAAAGCCTGTGCAAGCTAAGCCGTTCCATTACCGGACAACGGATGGTTTCGATGTCTTTGCCGGTAAAAATAATATTCAGAACGATCTTCTGACGCTGAAAACCGCCTTCAAGAGTGACATCTGGTTCCATACGCAGAAGATACACGGCTCTCATGTTATTCTGGTGACTAACGGAAAAGAGCCGACCAACGAGGCTATGACCGAAGCCGCCATGATTGCGGCATATCATTCGAAAGCTCGCTCTTCGTCTATGGTGCCGGTCGATTATACGCAGGTGCGCCAAGTAAAGAAGCCCGTCGGCGCCAAGCCCGGCATGGTAATTTATCATGTGTACCAGACTGCGTATGTGACCCCGGACGAGAAAACCATCGAAAAACTCCGAATCGAATAAGCACCCAGCCGGCAGGAAATTCTGTCGGCTGAATTTTTTCATAAAAATATACCGAAATCTGTTGACAGTTCAGATAATCTATGCTATTATAATTAAGTCGCTGATACGAAGCATATCGGCAATTAAATATGGAAGGTTTCCCGAGTGGCCAAAGGGAACAGACTGTAAATCTGTCGTCTATGACTTCGGTGGTTCGAATCCACCACCTTCCACCAAAAGAACCGATACTCATTCGAGTATCGGTTCTTTTTTGGTGTCAGGTGGAATGGATTCGAAAGCCGGCTCTTGGAAACAGCCCGGTGGGCTGTTTCAACCGACGTGGCGTTGCCGCAGCAACGCGAATCCACTCCCTCCGAGGGAGATTACATCCGATTATTCGCGACAACGCGCAGGCCGGGAGCGTATTTGAGCCACTTTCCGCTGACGAGGCGGGTAAAGAAACAGACCGCGCGGCACATCCAGTCGCCGACCATCGCGATCCAGATACCGATTGCGCCCATTCCGAAATGCACCGCAAGCACGTAGCCGAGCGCCAGACGGATGAGCACCATGGACGCAATCGAGCAGAGCATCGGATAGCGCACATCGTTCGCGGCGCGCAGGATATTCGGCAGGGCGAACGACGCCGGCCAGAGGAAAATCGCGCTGCCGTTATGAATGGAAATCAGGATAAAGCCGAGCGCGAGCGCCTCGGGCGACACGCTGTACACCTTGAGGATAAGCGGCGTGAGCGCGATGGTCACGATACAGGTCGTGGCCGTGACGGCGTAGGTGATCTTCATCAGCTTTTTCGCCATGAACTTGCACTGCTTCTCGTCGCCCGCGCCGATGCACTGACCGATAACCGTGATGATGGCGAGGCTCATCGCCTGACCCGGAATGACCGCTACGGCGTCCAGATTGTTCGCGAGCGCGTTCGCGGTGATCTGGGTCGTGCCGAAGAGCGAAATCATGCTCACGACCAGCACGCGGCCGAGCTGAAACAGGCTGTTTTCCAGTCCGTTCGGCACGCCGATTTGCAGAATGCGTCCGATAAGGCCGCCGTCCGGGCGGAACCGGCTGCCGCCGCGCAGCGACACCGTATGCTCCGGATTCAGCAGCAGAATGGTGATAACGACCGCCGCCGTGCCGCGCGAGAGAACCGACGAGGTCGCCGCACCGGCTACGCCCCATTTGAGGCCGAAAATCATGATCGAGTTGCCCGTGATGTTGACGATGTTGATAAGGCCCGCAATCAGCATGGAAATGCGCGAGTTGCCCTGTGCGCGGAACAGCGCCGCGCCGGCGTTATAAATCGCAAGCACCGGATAGGAGAACACGCTCACGGTCAGATAGGTCAGCGCGTTTTGCATTACGTTGTCCGAAATCGAGCCGAACAGCAGCCGCAGCAGCGGTTCGCGGAACGCCATGATGAGCGCGGAGATCGCGAGCGAAATCACGGTCACGACCAGATAAAGCTGCTTTGCCGCGTCGCAGGCGCGTTTGTGCTCCCGTGCGCCGAGCAGCTGCGCCACAACGACAGCGCCGCCGGTCGCAAGCGCGGCAAATACGTTGATGATAAGTACGTTTATCATATCGACGAGCGAAACGCCCGACACCGCCGCCTCGCCGCAGGAGGACACCATGATGGTGTCCGCAAGGCCGACCGTGATGGCGAGCACCTGCTCAAGCACGAGCGGCCAGATGAGCTTTTTGAGTGCAGCGTTGGAGAAAAGCTGTTTTTCCGTAGGGATTGCCTTCTTTCTTACAGGATAACGCGGTATGCCTCGACCAGACGCTCGAACGTCCACGCGGCATTCGCCGGACTGGTCGAGGGGAGCACCGTGACAGGTACATGGGTTTGGGGTTCGATGAGTCTGCGGTAAAGCTCGCCCGACTTGGCGCCGGTCGCAAAGATGCGCTCAATGCGGCTCTCGCGCAGCAGGCGGCCGATGTCGTTCGGCTCGGCGTTGCGGACCGAGGCGTCGGACGCGCCCGCTATATCGCATTTCGCGATGGTGTCCCAGAGCGCGATGTGGTGCTTGTGGCACATTTCGCGCTTTTCTTCGATGGTTTCGGGCGTTTTCTCGCCCAGAACGGCCGCGAGCACCGGCCAGAAGCGGTTTCTCGGATGGCCGTAGAAAAAGTGCGCCTCGCGCGAGGCCGGACTCGGCAGCGAGCCAAGCAGCAGCACGCGCGACTCCGCGTCATAAAGCGGCGGAATATCGTGCACGATGGTTTCGAGTTTCATTCTTCTCCCTCCAGAACGGACAGAAACGGGCGGAACGCGCTCGGAAGCGCGTAGCTTTTGCGCAGCTGCGCGGGCGTTGCAAAGGTAAGCGCGGGCGGCTTTTCCGCGAGCGTCACCTCGCAGCCTGCCATGTGCCACTCAACGTGGGTGAACACGTGCTTCGCGCCGCGAAGCGACAGCAGCTTTTCGACCTGCCAGCCGCGCGAGGCAAGCGTTTTCCTGAGCGCAGCCGCGTCCGGCTTTCCCTCTATCGAGGGCAGCTCCCACAGCCCTGCAAGCAGGCCGGCAGAGGGTCTGCGGCAGATACCGACCTCGTTTCCGCACCGCACGAGCAGCACGGTCTTTTCCTCGATGCGCCGCGCCTTTTTCGCCGCGCGAACGGGCAGGAGCAGCGTGTGCTCCCGGTGAAAGCCGATGCAGAGGTGCTGCACCGGACAGAGACCGCACTTCGGTGCGCCGTTCGGCAGGCAGACCATCGCCCCAAGCTCCATGAGCGACTGATTGAAGTCGCCGGGACGCTTTTCCGGCACGATTTCCGCGAAGCGGGCGGTTATCTGTTTCCGGTATTTCGTGTCGGTGATGGGCGTGAAATCGTCGCCGAGCCGCGCCGCGACGCGCAGAACGTTGCCGTCCACGGCAGGCACGCGCAAGCCGAAGCCGATGGACGCGACCGCCCCGGCGGTGTACTCCCCGACGCCCGGCAGCGCAAGAAGCGCCTTGAAATCCGCCGGAAGCGCACCGCCGTATTGTGAACAGATGAGCTTCGCGGCGCGGTGGAGGTTGCGGGCGCGGCTGTAATAGCCGAGTCCCTCCCACAGCTTGAGCACCTGCGCCTCCTCCGCCTCGGCAAGCGAGCGGACATCGGGAAACGCCTGCATCCACCGTTCGAAATAGCCGCGAACCGCCTCGACTCTCGTCTGCTGGAGCATGATTTCGCTCACCCAGACGCGGTAGGGCGAGGCGTTTTTCCGCCACGGCAGGTCACGGTGTCCCTCGTCGTACCAGCGGAGCAGCGGCTCCACGATTGCTTTTGTCGCGCCGCTCAATGCTTCATATCGTCGAGCGTCGCGCCGGTGTAGAACATGGTGAACACCGCGTCCGCGATGTGTACGCCCTCATCGTCGTGCACCTCGACCATGTAGACCGACGTCTTGCGGCCGCGCTTGCGCTCGTAGGCCACGGCGGTCAGCTTGTGACCGGCACGACCCGGACGGTAGTAGTGGATGTTGCTGTCGAGCGTCACCGCGACCGTGCCCTGCGAGGCCGCTGCGGAACCTGCCGCGATGTCACAGAGCGTAAAGATCGTGCCGCCGTGCGCCATGCCGAGCGGATTGAGCACCTCATCGGTCAGCTCGATTTCAACCGTCGCGCCGCCGTCCTTGTCGAGCGTTACCACATGGGTGTGCATCAGCTTGTTCAGGCCGTTTGCGTCCTGACGCATTTTGAGAATTTCTCCGATTTCCATATATTTCTCCTTCTGAGCTGTCGCGAAACTACAGTTTCGCCGTGAGTCCATATCTGCGGCGGGGTGAGGGCACCCCGCCCTACGTACAAAAGACGTACGTCCGAAAATATATTTTCTCTGTCTTACAGACCAAACACCGCGCGAATCGTGCGGCAGACGCCGTCCTCGTCGTTCGAGGGACAGCGGTATTTTGCGAGAGCGGCAAGCTGCTCGTGGGCGTTCGCCATGGCGTAGGACTCCCCTGCCGTGCGCAGCAGCTCGATGTCGTTCAAATAGTCGCCGAAGGCCATGCAGTCGGCGGTCGTGATGCCGAGCGTATCGCAGAGCTGACGGAGCGCCCTGCCCTTGCTGACGCCCAGCCGCATCAGATCGACCCAGTCCGCGCCGGAAAGCGCAATCTGCGCCCGGTCGGCGAAGTCGGCAAACGCCGGCATGAGGACGTCCTCGGCGCGTCCCGCGCAGAAAAGTGCGACCTTGCAGATGGGTTCGTTCTTTACAAATTCCATAAGGTCGGGCACCTCGGTGCAGCGTGCGCAGTACATATTGAAGTTGCGCACCGCCTCTTCGGACGCGCCCGGCTCGTAAAACGCGCCGCTCTGGGCGGAAACGACCGTGTAGACGTCCGGGGTCGCACGCACGCGCTCGACCGCTTCGAGCACGACCTCCGCCGGCAGGGCGGAAAAGCCGACGCACTTCGCGCCGTCGCACACCATCGAGCCGTTTTCGCTGATGTACATCAGCTCGTCCGCGATTTCGCCGAACTGCTCATAGAGGGTGTAGAACTGGCGTCCCGAGGCCGGGGCGAAGCGCACGCCGCGCTCATGCAGCGCACGGACGAGTGGAAACAGGCCGTCCGGCAGGCGTTTTTCGCTGTCGAGCAGCGTGCCGTCCATGTCGGCGGCAATCAGTCTTATATTCATGCCTGTCCTCCGTTATCTTCGATTTCCTCGCGCTCCTCCTCGATGAACATGATGAAGAACACGGTCAAGAGCGGCACGAGCGTCAGCAGAAGCGCCTTTTCGCCCAGTGCGTGCGTGCTCAGCGTGCCGATGGCGCCGCCGAGAATAAAAATCAGGATGATGGAATAGTAGTTGCGCATTTTCTTCTTCGCGGTTTTATCTCCGGTCTGCTGCCAGATGATGAACTGCTCAGTGCCCGAGCGCAGGTTGCCCGTGCACATGGTCGTGGCGAAAGCGCTTCCGCGCACCTTGCGGAAGGTTTCGACCTGCATGGCGCAGACAAACGAGATGATGATGTTGACCGTGGGGTTGAGCTTCTGCGGCAGCATGGCGGCCACGATGACGAGCGCAATCTCGACCATCACGACAATCTGACGCCAGTGGATGTTAATGTCGCGGTTCTGGCGCGATTTGTAGCGGCGCTTGACGGCCTCGGCGGTCAGCACGCCGAACGCGAACGCGAGGATCGGCAGCAAATAGGTGAGCGCCTTGCGCCAGTCGCCCTCCGCGAGCCGTGCGCCGAACAGAACGATATTGCCCGTCTGCGCATTGGCGAAAACGCCGCCGCGGCAGAGGTAGGTATAGGCATCAAAAAAGCCGCCTGCCACCGCAAGCAGCAGCCCGAGCACAAGCGACTCGGACATCTGTCCCCTTATTTTTTTCACTCGTGATTCCTCCATGCCGAGGAGATTTTCCCCGGCGTTTATCCACAGACTGTCGAAAAGTCTGTATCGTTCCATGTATCCATTATAGCATATCCGAAAAATATTTGCACAAAATCCTCTTTCAAATATTGTACAATTTTCCCTTGACAAGCGGCTTTTCCATGATACAATTAGAACAGAAAAAGCAGAGTAGACTGCTGCGCGTCAAGTGCCGCCGAAACGGGGAGTTGTTCGGTGGACGAAAGGGACTTCGTCCCCTGCGGTGCAGCAGCCGCATCCCGCTGCTGCAACTGTTTAGGCATCTCCTAAATCGCTGTGGCAACAGATGAATTGATTATGGAGGTGTCTTTTTCTATGCAAAAAAAGCAGAATATCTTCGTCCGCTCGCTGCGTGAGCTGAAAAGCACGCGCTGTCTTGCCGTGACCGCCCTGCTCATCGCCATCAACATCACCCTTGACCTGCTGGGTCTGACCATCAAGCTGCCGCCCAACCTGCGCATCGGCTTCGGCTTTCTGTGCAACGCATCCATCGGCATGCTGTTCGGCCCGGTCGTCGGCATGATGGCCGGTGTGTGCACGGATGTGCTTGGCTATTTCGCGGGCAATCTGTCCATGGGCGCGTATTTTCCCGGCTACACGCTGACCGCCGTGGTCGGCGGCCTCATCTGGGGTCTGTGGCTGTATCCGCGTAAGGTAACGGTATGGCGTGCCATCGGCGCGAAGGCCTGCATCAACCTGTTCTGCAACATCGGTCTCAACACGCTCTGGCTGACCGTTACCGGCGGCAAGGCGATGAGCCTGCTGCTCGTCACGCGCGTGCCGAAGAATCTCATTCTTCTGCCGATCGAGATCGTTCTGACCTACGTCGTGATGCGTCTTGTCTGCCGCATTTACAATGCCCTGCCGGGAACGGTTTCCGAACAGGTCGCATCCGGCTCCGCCCGGTAAATCTCGTTTTTTTCAAGCCGCCCGCTCCCCGGGCGGCTTTTTATTTTCCCTCGGAGGGAAAGCGCCTTTTTTGCCGCCTTCGGCGGCGGGAGGGTTGCTGCCGGGCGGCAGCCGGGGCTTGCACGATTTGTCTGGACTGCTCCCGTAGGGCCGGGTGCCCTCACCCGGCCGCTGTAAATCGGTGCATATCGTTCAAACCGGTGCTTCTGATGTGGTGCTGTGGATGGGGCGCTTTTCGCCTGCTGCAACTTGCGTTGCAGGAACGGCGGGAGATTTTATGCTCTCCCTCGGAGGGCGGCGGCGGGTGGTGCCCGGACAGTTTTTCGCCTTCCGCTGCTTTTATTTTTCCCTCTCCTGTGAATTTGACGAAATTGTTCTATGCAAGCGTCAGTTTTTTTGGTATACTATATATGATAGGAGAAGAACGGCGCGACTGCCGCCCGTTTTTTCGGAAAAGAACCGTCTTTTCCGTCAGCGCGCGCTCTGCTCCGTTCACTGAAAGGATGTGACCGCTTTTATGAAACTGACAAAAGAGAGTATCAAACATAACGCGTCCTGGAAGGGTTACCGTCTGCCGCAGTACGACATCGACGCCGTACGCGAGGCTACGCACAAGGCTCCGACCTGGCTGCATTTCGGTGCAGGCAACCTGTTCCGCGCTTTCCCTGCCGTTCTGGCGCAGCGTCTGCTGACCGCAGGTCTGACCG